>JACAUC010000136.1 GCA_013390945.1 Candidatus Chloroheliaceae bacterium | reverse complement strand
TCAACTTATTACGACGACCACCTTTGTGATGGTAGTAGAGACCATTGATTCCTTAAAAAGACTCGAAACCCCCGGTTTGGGCAAGCGGCCAGCCGATATGAAAGACTACCTTTACATTGTAGCCAACTGCTCTAACTTTGCGCGAACCTTGAGTATACATTTTATCCTCGTATTTTATTTTGGCTACTGCTTACTGGCTCCTCTAGCACCGAATTTTCCCGCTCAACCAAAGGCAAACTGAAATAGAAGGTGCTGCCCCTATTCTCTTCCGATTCAAACCAGACTGTACCACCCATCAGCTTGACTAAATGTTGCGTAATAGCGAGGCCCAAGCCCGTACCACCGATTCCTTTTTGGCGTGTATTGGTGCTACGGAAGAAGCGCGAGAAGACTTTATGTTGTTCGCTCTTGGGAATACCAATACCCTGATCGGTAACGCTGATGTAAATTTGATTGGGATGGTTAGGACGGGTGCCAAGCCGAACCTTGATTTCGCCCTTTTCAGGAGTATATTTGATCGCATTGCCAACGAGATTGGTAAAGACTTGGGTTATTTTACCCCGGTCAGCATAAATTGTGGTTTGAGGTAGATCACATTCGGTAGTAACGGTGTGCTGTGAGCGGTATTGAAGTTGAGAGACCTTTATCACCCGCTCGATTAGTTCGGGCAACGCCACCTCTTCTAAACTCATTTCAAACGCGCCATCCGTAATCCGCGAAATACTCTGCATATCATTCAGTACCGTTCGCATACGCAACGCCTCTTGATTGATAGCCTTAACCCACTCATCCTGTTCGCTCTTTTCGACATCGGGCAGGGAGAGCAACTCAGTCAAGCCCAAAATAACGGCCATTGGGGTTCGCACTTCGTGAGAGACAATTGAGATGAAGTTTTCCTTGATTTGTTCTACCTCGCGCTCCTCGGTTATATCTCGCGCTAGGTAACAAGTACCCAACAGGTTGCCTTTCACTCCCAAGACCGGGAAGACGGTCAATTTCATCTCCCGGTAGAGCAGAGGACGGCTATCGCGCTCAAACAGAACCTCTGACTCACCCTCTTGCAAACCATTAGGTCGCAGAAAGGCGCTGCGACCACTACCGCCCGTATCGGCGGTTACTCCTTCGGTCAGGCGTGGATTTGGTACAAGCGGCTCACTAGCGCGGTAGCGTGAATTAGGTTTTTCAACGCCAAAGATAAAGACGTTAGTCTCACCCAACCGGGCCATTTCACGTGCATTTTGCAAGGAGGACTTGAACTCATCCGGGTTAGAGGTTACGGCTCGAACTTGATTAATCCATTCGGTGACCACACTATAAGTAAGAATAACCTCTTTCTTGTGTCGGATAGTTTCAGAACGCAACCCGAACAAAGCAGACAAACGCCGATTGACATACAAAACTTTATCTTGAATATCGGTTAAGAGCAAACCCTCTTCTAGGCTATCCAGAGTAGCCCGCACAATTTCTAAGTCATTCTCCAACCGTCCCACTTTAACCATCAGGTCGGTGGATTGTAGGGGTTCATGGCCCCAGAGAGCAGCTTTGGAGAAAGTCACAAAAAAGGTAGCCGAGAGTCCTAGCAAGAGGTCAAACAGAAAAAAGGCGGAAGCCGCACCGCTTAGCCCGGCCCCAAACACCACCACTAATGCTGAAATTCCTAGGGTAACTCCCAACACCGCCGCCGCAATCTGGTAATATTCAAAGTGAAAGAGAATAAAGGCACTTCCTTCGCCGAAGGTTAATAAACCAAAGGAGAGGGCCAACCAAAAGAGGAAATTACCACCCAAAAATAGAGCCAGACCAAAAAAGATAACACAAAAGAAGGTAGAGACAAGCAGGTCTAATTCCAGAAAAACCTCTAGGATTGACCAGCTTCCTGTGGGTAGCACCCTTTTTTTAAGTTGAATCTTAGCTTGGATTTCCGTTAGTAGTTCTAGCAACATTTCAAACCTGCGCGTCTTACGTTACAAACTTTTACAATTTTAAGTACGGAGAGCCAACAAGTAGATTTTGCATTTTCCTTAATTCGGTAATATTATATAGGCAAACCTATGCGCTTGTCTACAGGGTAATAGAGCTTAGCATTAATTATTTTAAACTCTCAAAAGGTTGATATTCCAATTGAGTAAGAACTATTCGATTTTCCCTTTGTTAGGCTTGAATCTTTAGATTTTATAGCGTAAACTAGAGCCAGAAGCTGGCTATAATTGGGCAAGTTAGAGCAAGAAAACGGTTCGAAGGTAGTACTTATTTACCAAAAGCGGAGAAATATTTTAATGTTTAAATGGCAACAACGTCTTCTTTTTCTATTGGCGCAACTTGTACTAGATGGTTTGGATGGTTGTGGTGACTGCGGTGACTGCGGTGATTGTGGTGGTTGTAGCGAGAGTGCTGAGAGTGCCGATAGTTCCTTTGATTGCAGCGAGGGTGCCGAGAGTGCCGCTCAGAGTATTGATTCAAGTAATTCGTCTTCAACACCACCCGTAAAAACGGGCATAGGAGAAGGGAAACCCAATCTCAATAATTTAACCGACACTAACCTAGAGAATATCCCTCCTAGGGGGCCAAGTTCTTTTTAGGATTTTTAGTAACCTAGCTTGTTCCGACACTTATAAAGAGATTTTTACTAAATAAAAGGTTTGGGTATATAGGTATAATGAGAATTTACAATACTTTAACACGCCAATTAGAAGAACTTCTCCCCATTGAACCGGGTAAGTTCAAAATGTATAGTTGTGGCCCGACCGTTTACCGCTACATTCATATTGGTAATCTACGCACCTTTACGATGGCCGATTGGCTGCGCCGTACCCTACTCTACCGGGGCTATGAAGTACTCCATATCAAGAATATTACCGATGTGGGTCATATGAGGATCGAGCTTTTAGACCGAGGCGAAGATAAATTGATCGCTCAAGCCCGGAAGGAGGGTAAAACCAGCACCCAAATCGCCGCTTTCTATACCCAAGCCTTCCGTGAAGATGAAACCGCTTTAAACATTCTCCCAGCCCATATTTTCCCAAAAGCCACCGAACACGTCCCGGAGATGATTGAGATTGTCTTAGGGCTCTTGGAAAAGGGTATTGCCTACGAGGTAAACGGTAACGTCTTTTATAACACCAAAAAATTTCCTGAATATGGCAAATTAAGCGGTAATCAACTAGAAGGGATGTTGGCTGGAGTACGCGATATAACCGCTACTGATCGGATAAACCCTGAAGATTTTCCGCTTTGGAAGTTGGCCGAACCGGGCCGCGAAATGGCTTGGGACTCGCCTTGGGGCCGGGGCTTTCCCGGTTGGCACATTGAATGTAGTGCGATGTCAATCAAATATTTGGGTGAACATTTTGATCTACACACTGGCGGTGTAGATAATATCTTCCCACACCACGAAGATGAAATCGCCCAAAGTGAGGGCTATACCAACACCCGCTTTGTTAACTATTGGGTACACGCGCAGCATCTGCTGGCTGATGGCCTGAAGATGGCAAAGTCTACGGGGAACGCTTACACCCGTAGCGAGGTAGAGGCAAGGGGCTTTGATCCGCTGGCTTTGCGCTATTTCTATACCACTGCCCACTATCGCAGCCGGATAAACTTTACTTTTACGGGCCTCCGCGCTGCTCAGACCGCCCTCGAACGCTTGCGAAATCGGGCCGCAGGTTTACAGGAAAAGGTAGCCTCCGACAACCCTCCCACCGACCAAGCGGCGACAACACCTTGGAACGAGGCTTTCTTGGCCGCACTAGATAATGATTTGAATCTACCGCAGGCGATGGCAGTAGTTTGGAAGATGCTGCATAGCCGCGACGAAGAGCTAAACCCGGCCCTCCGCTTAGCCCTCCTACTAGAGTGGGATCGTATTCTAGGGTTTGGCTTAGAAGAGTATCTCCATAGTGGTAAAGCAGAACTTCAACACAATCCTAAAACCTCCTTAAACCAACTTACCCGTGAAGAGGTAGTGACAGTACAACAGCACGAAATCTTGCGAATTTATCGGGAGTACCAAAAAGCAGATATTCTACGCGAAGGGCTAAGAGGGGTAGGCCACGACATACTGAACACCCCCAAGGGGCCACTAGTGCGCCCCTACCGTCCAGACCGGAATTTGGTAACGGTCTCCAGTTCCCACGAAGGCCCAAACAATTTGAATCTACCTGACCAATATGAATTTTCGGTGCTGTTGCTTTCTCAAAATAGCCAGAGTGATTTGGAACGTTGTCTCCAGAGTATCTTAACCCACCAATCCGAGCGCAACCTAGAAGTAGTGATTATTGACAATGGCTCGACCGATGGAACCTTAACCTACTTGCAACAAGTGGCCCGGCAAGGACTGCTAGACCAGAATGGTAAACCCCTACCGCTTAGGATAATTTTCGCCGATCACAACTTGGGGTTTGCCGGGGGACGCAATCTTACCTTCAAAGCCAGTTTGGGCCGCTTTGTGGTATTACTAGACACTTCAATTGAGTTGCAAGGCAACATTTGGACACCCTTAGCGAACGCTTTGTCTGAGCCAAGCATTGGGGTAGTCGGGCCTTATGGTTTGGTAACAAATGACCTGCGCGAATTTCAAGAGGATAACGGGCCAGAGGTAGATGCTATCGAAGGCTATCTGCTGGCTTTCCGCCGTGAATTGCTAAAAGAAGTAGGATGGGTCAATGAAAAATTCCGCTTTTACCGCCTGATGGATCTTTACCTAAGTTTCGCTATTAAAGCGGCAGGCTACAGAGCCATTGCCCTGCCAGAAGTGGCGGCTCAAATAAAGAAGCACCCCCACCGCGAATGGTACAGTTTGAATGAAGAAGAACAGCGCACCAAAAGCAAGAAAAACTATGATCTCTTTCGAGAACGTTGGCACCACGCGGAGAGTCTGCTAGTGGTTAATTTTAAGCCTGAAAATCGTTGGGGTCACGATGCACCCCGTCACCTCGCCGGGCTACACGACCATACGCCAGAGGAACTACCACTACCGGGGCAAACCCACAGCCACAAACACCAGCACTGGCCCGACCACGACCATGAACACCCACATTATCATTCTTTGGAGCGACCTTAGAGACCACCATTTGACGCATAGGGGTCTTGGCTTAAAATTTTAGATTAACGAAGTGGGAAGCTTTCGCGTTCAATCTTTGAGCGTAGAACTAATTCTGGTAAAATGAGAGAAGAGGTTGAAGCAGAACAGAGGCGGCAGGTTGCCGCACTACATTTGCCCTGTACAGGGGCAGATTGGACGGATTAAAATGTCTTTGTTTAAACGGGATAAATCGAACCAGGTGAACTCAAAGCCAAGGACGCTGACCCAGCTTAAAGCTCACTCTGGACAGGGACATTTGGGGGGTGGTCAGGTAGTGCCACGCCCAGAAAAAAAAGTAACTCAAAAGCATTTAAACCGCTTTTGGGAACACTGGCCCTTTGGGAAGGAGAAACCCCCGGAAAGTTTTAAGCTGCTGGCAAAAATTCTTTTTGCAATTATTTGTATAATAACCATTAGTTTCACCTTGATCTGGCACTTTGAGGACAAAACGATTTATAGCCAGCAGGTAGGCGAAGCAGCTAAAGATGACATCGTGGCCCCTAAAGCTTTGACTTATGTGAGCCAAGAGCAGAATCAACCGAGTAGCGAGGGAACCACCAATACTCCGACTACTAATAGGATCAGTATCATCAAGGGGCAGAGTATTGTGCGGCGCGGCGAGATTTTAACCCCACTGCAAATCGAGCAATTAGAACAATTGGGGCTCCGTAGTATCGGAAGTAACCTAGAAAATTCCATTGCTACCATTGGGGTAGTGATAGCCCTAGTGACTTTGATGGTAGCCTACTTCAGCCTGCTCCATAGCCCTATCTGGGGCAACCCGCGTATGATCTTTTTTATCGGTCTAACCCTGATTGTGACGGCAGGGGGGATGCGCTTGGTGGTGGTAAACTATGCAGAACATACTATCCGGCCCTACCTCTTACCATTGGCCGCAATCTCAATGGTACTGGCGGCCTTGCTGGATGTCAACCTAGCCTTTTTCTTCACCGCAATTATAGCTCTGTTGGCAGGTTATGTGGCCCAATCGCCCGAATTGGCAGTAGTCTTTTTTGTAGGTGGTTCCGCAGGTGCTTTTACCCTCTACAAAGCCGAACGTACCTCGGCTTTTGCCTATGCAGGCTTGGCCGTCGCCGCCAGCCAATTCACCCTCAGTTTGTGCTTCAATCTAGTTTGGCACAACTTAGACTTAAGTAATCTGGGCCTTTTGTTTATTTTTAATGGTGGAAACGGTTTGGTCTCTACCAGCTTAGCCTTCTTTATTTTCAGTGCTTTGGGCAAGCTCTTTGGGGTAACGACGGTGATCCAGCTTTTAGAATTAGCCCACCCCAGCCAGTATTTACTCCGCCGCCTGAAGCGGGAGGCTTCCGGCACCTATCATCACAGTATGCTCGTCAGCAATCTAGCAGAGCAGGCCGCCGAACGGCTGGGCGGAGATGCGTTGCTGGCCCGTGTAGGGGCTTACTACCATGACATAGGCAAATTAGGCGGCCCCCACAATTTTATTGATAATCAGGGAGATGGCACTAATATCCACGATACGCTAGACCCTCGCGAAAGTATTCGGCTTATCAAGGCTCACGTCGAGGAGGGCTTAGTTCTAGCCCATCAAAATCATCTGCCACTCAAGGTAGTGGATATTATTCAACAGCACCATGGCACTTGTATGATCTCCTTCTTTTACGGTAAGGCACTGGCATTAGGGCAGGATGTAAATGAAGTGGATTTCCGTTACCCTGGCCCCAAACCGCAGACTAAAGTAGCGGCCATCATAATGCTATCGGACGGAGTAGAGGCCGCAGTACGGGCTAATATCCAAAGTGGGCGTATTCCAACCGGGGTAAAACCGACTCTCCAAAATCCAACTGCCAACAGCAATCAGAAGCCCGTAACTATTCAAGAGGTGGTCAACAAAATTATTGATGAGCGTATTCAGGATGGACAACTCAACGAATGTGACCTGACTTTAAAGGATATTGACGAGTTGCGTAAGCTTTTTGCTAATATCCTAATTGGGATATATCACCCGCGCATTACCTACCCAGAACCAACCAAACTACGCATGTTAGTCACCGAACCAGAAGCCAAGCCCCCAACGATAGAGGCAAATCTACCTGCCCGTGAAATTTCTCTGGTAAGCCTGAATAGCCAAGCAAGCGGCAACCCTACCGAAGAAAGAGAGGAAATTACCGAGTTAGAACCTGCCGAAGTAAAACCAGCGATAAGCAACCGGGCCTTTGGTTCACTCCCCAATCCTCAACCTGAACCACTCCCTACTCCTCGCCCCAGCAGTAAGGTTGGTATCGGGGGGGCAGGTCAATTGGTAGGGGTAAATACGCATAGTTCTAATCTTTTAAGAGAGCATCTAAGCCGAGAAATAGAAAGTAATGGGCAAGACCGTCACGCCAGTTGAAACCAGAGTGCTTTTACGCCCGGTAGGTCAGACCGAGATGAATCTCATCGCTGAAACTGACTACCGGGCTTTTCCGGCCCGGCTCTCTTTACAGCCAACCTTTTATAAAGCTCCTCGACCCGGCTAACTACTACTTCTTTGCTAAAATTTTCCTGCGTAGTGCGGCGGGCCTGCTGGCGCAAGCGAATCCGTTCGAGCGAATTTTCTGGCTTTAAGATAGACTGAAGCTGAGCAACCATTTCGGGCAAATGATGAGCCAGCAAACCATTTTCGCCCGAACGGAGAATGTCAGGCGTACCGCCGGTATCCATCGCGAGGACAAGTGTGCCAAGTCCGGTTGCTTCCAACAGTACCCGGCTGAGCGGCTCAGGCCAGAGCGACGGAAAGAGCAACAGTTCAGTCCGGGCCAAAAGACGCAAGACCTCGGCGTGTTCAACCCAACCTAGAATTTTTAGGTTCAAACCCTCCGCTAGAACCACTTGCTCTATTTCAGCCCGAAGCGCACCATCCCCGGCTATCAGGGTGGGCAGTGCAGGCCGAGCCTGCCGGAGCAAATCCAATAAAAGGCGTATCCCTTTGTTTTCCTCCAATTTGCCCACATAAAGCAGAAAAGGAGCGGCAGCTTCGGGAGCCAGAGGCGCAGGCTTGGCTTCACGTTCCAGTTCGTCCAAATCTACAAAATTGGGTAAGATATGCAACCGCTCAGAAGGCACGAAAGAGGCCAATTTTTCTCCAATATAACTACTGACCGCTAAGGTGGCATCGGCCTGAGCCAACCAATGCTGCTTCAGCCTTAGATTAGCCCCCATATACAGAGAAAGCGGAGCCGCTACGAGACCCAACGCACCTTGATTAGCAGGCAGACATTTCAAGCGGTTTATGGCACTACAGCCGGGACAAATTTGTGAACCACGCAGGTGGGTAGTCCAGTAGCACAGCGGCCAATAATCTCGCACAGTCGCCACACTAACAATACCTGTGCGCTGGGCCGCCATAACCGTAGGAGGAATGGTTAGGTAGTGCTGACCGTGTGCTACTTCTATCTCATGTTCGCGGAAAAAGTTTTCCAGAAAAGCGGCAAAGCGGGGATAGAGTCGCTCATTGCGGGTGTAGTTGCGTACAAAAGGGAGCCGAGCGGCAGGATAGATAAACTCGGTTATTTCCAATCCTTCATAGAGCCGTTGAGAATGACCGAAAGAATGTCCCTCTTTCGGCACTACCACCGCCACTTGATGACCCCGCTGCTGCAAAGCTTGAGCCAGATAAAAAGTACTCCAGCCACTACCGCCACATTTGGGGGGAAAAACATCGCTAACCAAGGCTAATCTCATTAGACTTTCACCGCCGGGCTGGTCAATTCGGCAATCAGCCGATCAAGGGCGCGAACATGGGAGGCCCAACTAAAATGTTCCACCACCCGCTGCCGGGCCAAGCGTCCCATCGTTTCACGGCAATGCTCCGCTTCCGCACCGGGAGCCAACAACTCTTGAAGTCTTTGCGCGAGGTCAGAGACATCACCTTCTTTGAAGAGCAAGCCCTCTTGTCCGGGCCGAATAATTTGATTTAGCGGGGGGAGATCAATGGTTATGGTAGGTAACTTCATTGCCATATATTCAAAGATTTTGAGTGGGGACCAGAAAAACCCGGCGTGACGTAAGGGTAGGTGTTTGGAAGTATCAAAAGGAGCAACTCCACAATCGGCCAAAGCTAGATAGAGCGGGATTTTGGAATGTGCCACCGCTCCCGGAGTTAGGATACGCTCTTCTAACCCATGCTGCCGAACCAATGCCCGAATGGTCTCCAATTCAGGGCCACCACCTAACAAGAGAAAATAGAGCAGGGGATCAGTAGGTACAAGTTGCAAGGCTGCCTCGACTAGCTTTTCCACGCCATGCCAATGACGAAATGACCCGGCAAAAACGGCGACCCGCGCCCCCTCCTGTCGTGAGGGTAAACCCAACTCGCGCCGCAATTTCACCAACTCTAGTTCTGGCAAATTAGCCGGGTCAAAACGATCCACGTTGGCTCCCCAAGGCAGTTCGGCTATTTTGGTGCGCGGAATTTTGGCGGGGACGGTGGTATGCAAAGGGGTTACAATCCGTCCGGCCCATTCACACTGACGAGTAGCCCACCACTCCATCCGCCGCAGTAGCAAGCCATCCATCCGATATTTAAAACTACCGGGCGGGTCTACCATCAGCGCGTTTACTTCTAGGATAGAGGGAAGTTTGTGGCGGCGGGCGTAGAGTAGACCAATTCCGGCAAAATTATAGTAGCGTTCCATTACCAAATCGGGCTTTAGATTAGCCGCCAAACGTACAAGCTGGGGATAGCGGAGCAAGGCGGTTTTATCGGAACGGCGGAAACGGTAGAAGTGAATGGTTAAACCACCTTCGACGGGCAAGAGCAGTTCGGCTTGACTCTCCTTGCCCTCATAAGCACATACCACATGCAGTTCGTGGCCCAACTTGGCTAACTCGCTGGCTACCTCCACCACATGAGTTGCCCCACCATGGCTACCGGGAGCCACCACCGCCATCGCCACATACAATATTTTCATCTACGCTTCAGCACCACAAAATAAGGGCCAGTACGCATCTTGCCAAAGAAGATTATGTCAAGTTGTTGCAGAAGAGTCAGGAAACGCAATACCCGTAACACCGAACCGGAGCGACGATCCGCAATACTGCGCTTGAGACTGCGCCTTATCGCGAGGTCTAGGGCCGAACTCTCCTCGGCACTCTGTTCGGCTTCCATAGCTACTTTTTCGGCTTGCTTGATCGCCCGGTTCTCCTCTATCTCCATTTGCATCCGCTGATGCCCACCCCCATCGGCCCAATCATTCGTTAGGCCAGTAGTAGCACTAGCCAGACGGCTACGCACACTCTCACCTTCCTGCTTGCGCTTGGCCTCTTGGCGCGAGAGTTGGAGACGTATACCTTGACGCACCACATACTCACCCGCCTTGATTATAATATTATCCACCAAACCTTGGAAGACCCCATTCCAAAAAACTTTGCGTTCGATCACAAACCCAACATTCCCAACGGCACTTTCCAAGTCCTCGAAGGTACGTAAAGCTTTAATATGGTCACTTTTACGCAAATCGTCCCGCTTAAAGTCAAAGAGACCGCGCTCACTGAAGAAACGGGCCACCTTCTTTTCAAACTGAATGATCGGGGCCAGTTTGCCCATCTCTCGCGTATTAGAGTAGATCAAAATCCGACCACCCGGCTTGAGTACGCGCGATAATTCACGAAAGAAAGGTTCAATCCCCGAAGCGGGTAGGTGTTCCAACAAATCAATCGAAAAGATTTTATCAAAGGAGGCTGGAGCAAAAGGCAAGCGACGAACATCACCTTGCACCAGTGGAATTTCAGCTAGAGCTTCTTCGGCAAAAAGCGGAGCAGCATCAAGACCAACTACCGTATCAAAGCGTTGGCGGTTCCAGTAACAAAACTTACCGTTGCCGCAGCCAACTTCGAGGGCGATTTCATTCCGGGCAGGACGAAGCAACTTACGCAGCAAATCATTGCGAACTTTTGCACCCAAGAGCGGCAAACTGATATGCTCATAATCTAATTCTTGCTCGAACTCTTCTTCTAGGTATTTGGTCTGTTGTTCCAATTCGGTTGGTAGGGTGAGGTCAAGATAGCCAGATCGAGGCAGCAGCGAAATATCATCAAGGGGCAAATTAGCCTCACTCTTCCCTCCCTGAATACCATAAACTGCCCGGCAGGTACCGCATACAAAATCGGTTCCTTCAGCCTTTAAGCGTCCACGTTCCTGCTCATCTGGTCTATCACCCACACAGCGCGGACAACGCGCCAGTTCCACCAATCGTTCGTTAATCAAGTTAGATACACTCCGTTATTTAAGTTAAATATACCACCTTCATCATAGAACAAGGGCCAAAGGGTGTCAAACAAAACCTACTAGAAAATCAGATCGAGTTTTCCTTGCAAAGACTAAAAGCTTTTTTAACATTTCGGTCATATATCGGTAGCGTCTTTGTTATATACTCTTCTAAGTTAAGTACGTTAAGAGAAAACCGCCAAGAGTAAGGAGAATTAATTGTGAAATTTGAGTTCAAACGTTTTAACCATCATAAGATTAGCGTGGGCTTACTGTTACTGAGTGCAATGCTAGTTTTTGCCGCTTGCGGTGACACTGTGGCTACTGCCACACCCACCCTACCCACCGTTGCTACGGTGACTACACCGCTACCCGGCGATGTTGCAGCAAGGCCAGATGGTACCGCCCGAGCCAACTTCAGTCCCCCGGTAAGTGGTACAGTCGAGAGTTATGACGCTACTGCCAAAACTTTGACCGTTAAAGGAACCGATGGCAAGAGTCAAAGCTTTGACGCTACTAACGCCCGCCTAACCAAAACTGAAAAGACTACCCTAGACGAATTGGGCAAGTTGCTGGCAAATAATGGTATCGTTCAAGTAACTGGCGAAAAAGGAAGTGATGGTAGTTACAATGCTACCCTGATTATGGTTTCAGACCCCACCGCTTTTGGTGGTAATGGCTCCGGTGGAGACGACGCTAACGCGGGTACTCCCGGTGGAAGCAACCCTAACGCGGGTAATACTAGAGGCCGAAACTTAGGGGGTACACCTCCCGCCAACTTCACCCCTCCTACCGGAGGTGCTGGTAGATTCGGAGAAGGCCGGGCTAATCCCGGAGGGGGAGTAATAGTACGGGGTGGTACTCTCAGTGGCAATAAGCTAACTGGCACCGATTTCGCCGGTCAGCCGATTACCATCAACCTGAGTGACAGCACTAGCCTGACCAAGCGCGTAGCAGGTAGCCTTGCCGATTTGAAAGCCGGGCAACTGGTGAATGTCAACTACCGACCCGCGCAAGGTACTACCCCTGCCAGTGCGGTTTCTATTACGATAGAATAACAACTTCTAACCCCACTACCTTATAGTTAAGATATTGCTTCTAACCCGGAGATAAATCTCCGGGTTGCCCTACGCCAAAATGTGTTAAAATAGCCCCACTTACAAAAATTCTTGGCTTTTTAAATTCAGCAGAGGAGCGGGTCACAGCCCTTTCGACTCCAAAAGAGGTTTATGATAGTATCGAGAGTGGAACTACTCCGCTTGCGCGAAGAATGGCGGACAACCAGAGCGCGGGTGGTTTTTACTAACGGCTGCTTTGATTTGATTCACCTCGGTCACGTCCATTATCTGCAACAGGCTCGTGCTTTAGGCGATTTGCTGGTATTGGGTCTGAACAGCGATAGTAGCGTCCAACAACTTAAAGGGCCATTGCGCCCACTGGTGGCTGAAGACGAACGAGCCTTGGTAGTAGCGGCATTGCGCCCGGTAGATTATGTGATTATCTTTGAGGAACCCACCGCCGAAACGTTGGTGGCCGAATTACAACCCAACATCTATGTCAAGGGCGGGGATTATTCGGCTGACTCTGGTGAGGGTAAACCTTTACCGGAGGCCGAAATCGTGCGCCGCTACGGTGGGGAAGTGGTGCTGATTCCCTTCCTGCCGGGACATTCAACTAGCGATTTAATTGTAAAAATAATGAATACTTTTAGCAACTAATGACTCCACCACTCAATTTTGAAGCAGACAACCAGACAGAGCAGGAAGCCTCCACCAAAGCTTTTATGGAACGACAAAATTTAGCCGAAATAGAGGGCGGCGTTGAGCCGGGCGCACACCTAGTTGGACCATCTTCGGCAGTAGAGAGTACGCCAAACTCTTCCAGTACGCGACGTTTCGGGGGCGGTATTATTCGGGCCGCTCTCATTATCTCCCTCGGCAATATCATGACCCGCATTTTTGGCTTGCTGCGCGAAAGCGTCCTAGCGGGACTTGCTGGGACAGGCGCGCTGACCACCGCTTTTGTGATTGCCGACAATACCCTAAGCATCTTCTTTGATTTATTGGTGAGCGGAGCCATCAGCGCGGCCTTAGTGCCAGTATTGAGCCGTTATGCCGCTCGAACCGAAGACCGAGAAGAGTTTTGGCGCATCGTCAACACTTTACTGACGCTGGGCCTCCTCTTCCTTATGAGCATAGTTGCCTTGCTGGAGCTTTTTGCCGATCCCCTCGCCCGTTTTATGGCGGTCAAAGAGAATATAGAGACCCAAAATCTTACCGTCGGTCTAGTACGGATTATCCTCTTTGGAATTATCTTCTTGGGTGTCTCCTCAATTATGATGGCAACCTTGCAAGCCTTACAACGCTTCGCTTGGTCAGCCCTCTCTTTAGCCGCCCGTAATGGCGGGGTAGTGCTTATTGCCTTGCTTTGCTATGGCTGGCTAGGTGTCTGGAGCCTAGTGTTAGGGGTATTGGTTGGTACTTTTTTGTTAATTGTATTGCAGGCACCCGGCTTGCGAGATTTGCCCTTTCGCCCCTCCTTCGACTTTCGCCACCCGGCCCTCGGCGAAATTCTCCGACTCTATCGCCCTATTTTTCTCGGCTTGCTTGTCACCAGTGCCGTTCTAATCGTAGACCGTAACCTCGCTAATCAAACAGGCTCCGATAGTATTGGGGCGATGCGTTATGCCACTACCTTACAACAGTTTGTATTGGGGTTAGTCGGTAGTGCCATTTCGATTGCGATTCTGCCCACGCTTTCGCGCCAAGCCGAAGCGGAAGCTACCTCCTCCGTCTCAGGAACCTATCGCCAAACCTTGATGAGTGGGTTACGTTTGCTCTGTGTCTTGATTATTCCGGCAACGATTGGCTTATTAACGCTGGCCTTGCCTGCCATTTCGCTTATTTTTGAACGGGGAGCCTTCAAAGACAATCCCTACAGCAAGGCACTTACACTAGTAGCACTGTTGGGCTACCTACCCGGCTTACCTGCGGCGGCCTTAGACCAAATGCTAATTGTGGCCTTCTATGCTCGCAAAAATACCCTCTTGCCGGTAGTGGTGGGGGTCTTTGCCAATTTCATCTATTTAATAGCCGCCTTTAGCCTGATGGGGTCACTGGGTATGCTTGGGCTAGTGCTGGCAAATTCGTTACAACAGATTTTTCATATGGTAGTAATGTTCTGGCTCTTACGTCGCCACTTCGGGCGACTAGGCGGTTACGGTCTGACGCGGACGGCACTAAAAACTAGCCTAGCCTCGGTAGTGATGGGGGTAATTTCTTTCTTCTTTAGTGGTCTCGCCCTCCAACTCTTAGGGGATGGCTTTCTGGCAAACCTAATAGCCCTCTCGCTAGGTGTCGGTAGTGGCGGTATTACCTACCTAGTGGCCCTTCGCCTACTCAAGGTGGATGAAATGGCTCTCATCTGGGGAGCCGTTCGGCGCAAGTTAGGCCGAACCGTAAAGTAGGGGTTTAGGCTATAAACCCAACCCACCCAAAATGACATGGTTGGGTCAAGGAGCTAAAATTGTGATTAGCATCATAGACTTAAAGCCCCACACTTGAGATAATAGTTATATGCTGTTTCGCCACTATACAAGTTTATAGCCTTATCTCAAAGGTATTGAGATAAAGGCAGGTTCGGCGGGTATATTCTGGTATAGATTTTCAGGTTTGTTTTTAGAAAAAAGAGGTTGACAGAATGGCTAAAAA
>JACAUC010000135.1 GCA_013390945.1 Candidatus Chloroheliaceae bacterium | reverse complement strand
TCAGGATTGGAAATCCCTCCTACTGTTGCAAATCGGGATTGGAAATCCCTCCTACAGGCTTTCAGTCAATTCGTCCAAACTACTTGCGGACAACTCCAACTCCGCCCAACCACCTAACAGCGTACTCTTCTACACCACATTTGATCTATTTTAGGGGCAGCTTTACGCAACGTTATTCTGCCCAAGTCTTTAGTCTAAACATCAACTTGTAGGAGGGATTTCCAATCCCGATCATTAGTTAAGTTTGAATTACCAGAATCTAAAAAAGAGCAGCGCGATTATAAATAAAAAGAGTGCCATTCCGCTCAGAAGAAGAGCCATCCTGCGCTGAAATTGGGCCAAGCGCAATTGACGGCCATGTCGGGCGTGACCAGCAATACCCTGGGCGAATCGCCCACCGGGATCTTCGGGCTGAAAGCCGCCCATTCGCCTTAGCCACCACGCCCGGCGGCAATAGAGATAAGTGCCGATTTCGCTGGCCCGGATAATTGGGAGCTTTTTTCTTTTAGTTCGATTTTTCTCACTGCTCATCTTTGCTAAGAATTTTGAAAAACAGGTATGGTAAAGCTAAAGGTAGAACCTGTCCCAAATTCGCTCTCTACCCAAATTTCACCCCCGTGCGCCTGAACAATATGCTTGGCAATTGCCAGACCTAGACCCGTTCCGGTTTCGGCTCCGGTTCGGGCTTTATCCACTTTATAGAAACGCTCGAAGATGCGATTGAGATCATCGGGTGGAATACCAACCCCGGTATCCTGTACCCGCACCAGTAGTTTGTCTTCCCCACCCTGTTCGTCAGGTCTGGGTTGGTAGCGTACCACATTGAGGGTAATTGCCCCCCCGACTGGAGTAAATTTAATCGCATTATGAATCAAATTAATCAGCACTTGCATTATCCGGTCTGGATCGGCCAACGCATTAGGGAACCATTCCTCACTACTATAGGATACCACCCGCAACGAGAGTCCCTGCCGTTCGGCTTGGGAGCGCAAGCGTTCGGCACTTTGCTCCACCAGTTCGCGCAAATTCGCCGCTTTCAGGTTTAATTTGACTTGGCCCGATTCAATGCGGCTCAATTCAAGCAATTCGCGCACCAGTTGAGTGAGACCATCTACTTCGGTGTCAATTCGTATCAGAAAATCCCTAGCAGCCATTGGGTCATCTTCCAAAACCGCTTGCAGAGTTTCCACCATTAATTTAATCGAGGCAAGTGGGGTACGAAGTTCGTGGGAGATGTTGGCTACAAAATCGCGCCGAATACGCTCAAGGCGATGCAATTCGGTTAGGTCTTGCAAAACTACCAACCCAGTACGGGCGGGCTTTAAACCCAAAACTCCACTCGGATCCACATTCTCCTCTATTAAAGTGGTTTTAACTTGAAGCGGCATCTGGCGTGGCCCGACTTCCAGCACTTCTACCCGCTCCAACCCATCCTGAAGGGTCTGGCGTAAAAGGGCATTTAACTCGTGGTCACGCACCACCTGCATAAATGAACGGCCCTCGATTTGACTATTTTCTTGTAATCCTAAAACCTGCTGAGCGGCCCGATTAAGGCTCTTCACCATTCCATCAGCATCGGTATTGATAATGGCAGCGGTCATGTTTTCCAGTAGAGCCGCCATAGCGTTACGTTCTGTCATTATCCGCTGAAAAGTGGTTGCCAATTCTGCGGTTAACTGATTGAGGGCTTCGGCTAGTTCACCCAGTTCTGCTTCTTCGGCAGGGTCAAGTTTTTGCAACTGCTGTTCAAGGTTTCCCATAGCGCGTTGCTTGAAGATTTTACTAAGCTGTTGAACAGAACGTATACTACGGCTACGATTTATGGTCGTTGCTACGATTGCTCCAGCACCCGCCGCCACTAGCATACCTAAAAGAGAGAGTAGAATTTGTAACTCCATTCAAGAGATCCACGCGACCATAAACATTGGAAACCTCTTTGATTACTTCCCGCTATTTGATCCGCTCGAAGTAATTTCAGGATGGCCGGGGTTATTCGAACTGGCCGATTCAAACTTATAGCCTACGCCAAAGATGGTATGGATGTAATGGGGCTTGGAGGGGTCAGCCTCAATTTTTTCTCTTAGCCAGCGAATATGCACATCTACCGTGCGGGTTCCTCCACTATAATCATAGTCCCAGACCCGCTCTAGGAGGGTCTCGCGGGTAAGAACCTGCCCCCGGTGACGCGCCAAAAAAGCCAATAAATCAAATTCTTTGGGTTTGAGCGTAATTTGTTTCTCGCGTAGTAGAACGGTATGCTGGTTCATATTAATCTGCAATTCACCCGCTTGAATTATATCTTTGGCAAAGAGAGCATCAGGGGCAGTCTGGGCTACAGAAAGAACCGCCTCTGCTTGGGCAGTGACCGTCTGCAACATCTCCATTCGTCGTAACATAGCCCGCACCCGTGCAATCACTTCGCGCAAGCTAAAAGGTTTGGTCATATAGTCGTCTGCACCCAATTCCAAACCTAGAATCTTATCTACCTCTTCTTCGCGAGCGGTAAGCATCAGAATAGGCACAGTGGAATGTTGGCGCAGAGTACGACAAACATCTAACCCATTCATACTTGGTAGCATCAAATCCAAAATTACCAAATCGGGCTTTTCACGCCGGGCCACTTCGAGTGCTTGTCTACCATCACCACTGATGGTAACTTCGTAGCCCTCCCGTATTAGATTGTACTTGAGCGTATTAGCGATATTTTCTTCATCGTCTACTATTAATATTTTAGCCATAAATCAGGCTAGTTCGGGTAAAGTAAAACAGGAACCAGCCAAACTTCCTCCTACTAACTTCTTGACCTAATTCTAGTGTATCCCCTTGCTCGCCAACAGGCACCCCCTTGAACCTGCTATTTCCCTAATCTCATTATACTCGCGGCTATCTTGCATGGCAATAAGGTTTTTGGTTTACCCTTTTGCACCAACTAAGTTAAGTTTTTTAATTCTAACCTTAATTTTATCAAACTCGTAATTAAACCCTCTTGACAACCTTCGAAAAATGGGTATAATGCAAAGGAGACTACAAATTCTTAAACAAGAACCTAAGAAAATTAAGTTTTACCCTTGAATTGTTTAAGAGAATTAAAGATAAAATCATGGCATTTCATTTAAGGAGCCACTACAATGTCCGACCCAAAATATCAAGTTAGTGGGCACTGCCCAGTGTGTAATGACCAGATGTATGTAGCTCGTCTGGAATGTGACCACTGCCATAGTACCCTCGAAGGAGAGTTTCAGCTTGGACCCTTCCAAAATTTGACCGCCGAGCAGCTACAATTTCTGGAAGTCTTTATTCGCTGTCGTGGTCAGAACAAGGCCGTCCAAGAGTTGCTGGACATCTCCTATCCGACAGTGATTAAAAAGCTGGATGACTTAATCTTAGCCCTCGGCTATGAAACCGACCTAGTGGCAGAACGGCGGCGCGAAGTGCTAGAGATGCTGAGCCAGAATAAAATCAGTGCGGTACAAGCTCAGCAACTCCTAGCTGGTCTATCTAACTCTAAAGCGTCTGAAAACCCCGATAGTCGGGTCTCTTCTGCCAGACGCACTAATGGAACAGGAGAATAATTATGCCTGAACGTGAAGCACCATTTTCGGAAAAGATAAACGAACAAGCTTATACAAAAGCTGTTCCAGTAGACCTCGAACGTTTACGCTTGGTCAAAATAGTTAATGTAAGCGGACGCACTTATATCTCCGGTAGCAGCGATTCTCAGATTAAGATTCGCACCAATGCCCGTAACACCGCGATTGTACCAAATATCGAGCTTAAAAATGAGGGCCGAGAAGTAGAGATTACGGTTATACCGGGAGAATACTTTAACTTTGGGGGGGGAAACCGACCTGCCTATGACCCGGATATTGCTTTTCAGCAACCTCAAGGCGATTTTGACGCAGGCGAGGAGCCGCAACCTTGGGAATTTTCTGGTGAAGGAACCAAGCGCAAGGAGTACGGTCACCAACGAGGGGAAAATTGTCACGGTCGCCATGAGTTTCGGGAGGAAGTCCGTCGGTTTAAAGAACAAGCTCGCGCAGCAGCGCGTCAATTCAAGGAACAGAGCCCAAAGGGCCGGGGCTTCTGGTCTAATTTTGACTTTGATACCGAAACTTTTACCGAAATTGCCAAAGGCATCGGGAAAGGCGTAAGCGAAATATTTGAAGCATTGGGCGACCTCTACATCGAGGTACCTGCCGGGGTAGAGTTGGAGGTTAAAAGCCTCTCCGGTATGGTGGAGATCTTGAATATAAAAGGATTTTGCAGGGTTGGAAATAGCAGTGGGGTCATCGCTTTAAACCGAGTAACGGGTGGTTTACAGTTAAAAGGGATGAGCGGCAAAGTCGTGGCCCAAGAATTAGCTGGAAAAGTTACGGCTAAGGTAATGAGCGGTAGTGTACAATTACTTAACTGCCACCTGACCGCGCTAGACCTTTCCATTAACAGCGGTAATTTGCTGGTGGAAACAACCCTAGTCGAGCCAAATGAGGGTGATTACAAGATCAGTAGCACCAGTGGTCGAGTGCAGTTACGTCTGCCCAAAGAGACCCGAGCCTCGATAGATTGCCGTACCTTGAGCGGGCGAATTATTCTCCCTCCGGAAGTTGGGCAGGTAGAACACCGCAATCGGCCCGGCCAAAGTTACTCAAAAATTGAGTTGAACGGCGGAGGTCGAAAAGTGACGGTTAATTCGATCAGTGGCAGTGTGGAGTTAGCCCTTTATGATTCGAGCGTCAAGAGTACCACTCCGGCACAATGGCCTGTTCCGCCTACTCCACCTGTTCCGCCTGCTCCACCTGTTCCGCCTACTCCACCTGTTCCGCCTACTCCACCTGTTCCACCTACTCCACCTGTTCCACCTACTCCACCTGTTCCATCTGGTTTTGGATCAGCGGTTGCACCTTACCCAGCCCCGGTGGTAAAGACCAACGCTCAACCCCTGATAACACCACCACCATCTACCAAATGGCCGGAGGTAGAAAACAAGGCCACGCCAGAAGCTAAAAGTGAACCACCGATAGCATCAACCAACACTCCGGCTCAGATGGGAGAGGAAAAGAAATCTCGCCAGTTGGAAATTTTACGAGCGATTGAGCGCGGCGAAATCAGGGTTGAAGAGGGACTGGCCCAACTGAGCAAATTGGACGAGCTTTAGCAAACCAAGCCTCTATTTTAAGCATTGGCGTAGTGCTGTGGGTCTTTGTCCTACTAAATGCGGTCTAACCAAGTTACTACCAATTGTTATCAGCCATAATTGACACTTTGGTGTACAATTGGCAGTGGCTAAATTTGGAAGATGCTACTTCAGCAGAAGCAGTTAGACAAGCAGTTAAAGGAGCGAAGTGTAATGTCCCAGTTCCACAAAAGACTTCTACTAGTCGGTTTGATGTTGGGTATCCTGTTGGAAGGACTGGACGGAATGATCCTCAGTACCGCCATGCCTCGGATTCTGGCAGACCTTGATGGTCTCAAGGTAATTAGTTGGGTCTTTACTTCCTATATGTTAACCAGCGTTCTCTCGACACCGATTTACGGTAAGCTATCCGATCTTTATGGTCGCAAGCAGTTTTATATTGGCGGAATGGTTCTCTTTATGGTCTCCTCTATGCTGGCAGGGCAGGCCCAATCCATCGAGTGGCTAATCTTCTGGCGCGGCGCTCAAGGCTTGGGAGCCGGGGCCATGATGCCTGTAGCGATGACCATTGCGGCGGAAGCCTTCTCCGGGGCGGATCGCGGTAAAATTCAAGGTATACTCAGTGGTGGGTTCGGTATCAGCAGTGTACTTGGCCCAACATTAGGTGGCTGGATTACGGATGGCCCCGGCTGGCGCTGGGCCTTCTATATCAATGTGCCGCTCGGTTTGATAACGCTTGCCATCTTATTAATGGTTAAGATACCAGCCGCAGAACATCAGCCGCAACCACATGAAATTAAAATTGACTACTTGGGTTCGGCAGCCCTAATGCTTTTCACTACTAGCCTGTTACTCGGCTTTGTCTTTGGCGGCGATGCAACTATCGGCTGGACCAACTTCCAGACCCTCGCCATGTTCGCCATCACCATCCTAAGCTTAATTGGTTTTATAGTGGCGGAGAGACGTGCGGCAGACCCGATTATCCCGCTCAGCTTCTTCAAAAACCCGGTCTTTGTGGTAACAAATTTGTCGGGTTTCCTGATTGGTGCGGCAATGTTCGGGGCTATCACCTATATCTCGCTCTTTATCCAAGGGGTACAGGGTGAAACGGCTACCCATAGCGGTACAACCATTACCCCAATGATGCTGGCCCTCGTAGCAGGTACGGTAGTCGGCGGACAAGCGGTTTCACGCTGGGGCAAGTACCGCCTGCTGGCAATTGGATTTATGATAATAATGTTTCTAGGGGTGCTGCAACTGGTCTTCCTCGACCTTCACAGTGGTACGCTGGAAGTAATGGTGGCAATGATTACGATGGGCTTTGGGATAGGTGGTAATTTCCCGGTTCTTATTATTGCCCTACAAAACGCTTTCGAGCCGCGCTTCTTGGGAACGCTAAACAGCCTGAGTGGTTTCTTTCGACAAATCGGTGGTACGGTGGGCATCAGTATTCAAGGCTCGATCCTAACCGCAGACCTAGCAACGCAGGTCTCCAACCGAATGAAGGTCAACCTGCCCGGCCCAGCCTACGATGCAATGACCGCGCAGGGTTTCTCGCCCAACATACAAATTTTAACCAGCAGCGAAGGGTTAACCGCCTTAAAAGCAGGAATTGGCAATGAATTTTTGTATAACGGGATTGTCACCAGCCTGCGCGAAGCCTTAACTAATAGCCTGCACCTTCTCTTTATCGGCTCGCTGGCAATCTCCGTATTGGCCCTACTCTCAACCTTCTTCCTCAAGGAACTACCGCTCAAATGGCAGTTCCAAAACCAACCAGCGGAGACCTCGAATGAAGTTGTACCAGAATCGGTGGAGGCCAAACGCTAAAGGAGATCATGGAGCAAACCAATGACAAAAAT
Organism: Candidatus Chloroheliaceae bacterium; assembly: GCA_013390945.1. Taxonomy (GTDB): domain Bacteria; phylum Chloroflexota; class Chloroflexia; order Chloroheliales; family Chloroheliaceae; genus L227-5C. The sequence goes on along the minus strand of JACAUC010000135.1, from coordinate 8,055 downwards.
TGCTTATTTTGGCCCAGCCGCCACTTTTACCCACGAAGCGGCTTGCAAAAAGTTCGGGTTAGATCAAGAGTACCTGCCGCTCCGCCTCATACCGGATATATTTTTTGCGGTAGCAAGGGGTGAGGCCGACTTTGGGGTGATCCCGGTAGAGAATACAATTGAGGGAGCCGTTACGCATACCCTTGATATGTTCGGGCGGAGTGGAATGGAGGGGGTTAGGATTTGCGATGAAATCTACCTGCCTATCACCCAAAATTTGTTGACCAATCCAGAAGGCCCACAAAGCTTGGAGGAAATCAAGGTGGTCTATTCTCATCCGCAAGCCCTAGCCCAATGCAGACTATGGTTGCAAAAACACCTGCCCCACGCCCAAATACAGGAATCTACCAGCACCGCCGCCGCCGCTCAATTTGTCGCCTCGGCTGGACGTTCGGATGACCGTTCGGCTCTCGGTGCTGCCGCCATCGCTAACCGCTTGGCAGCAGCGCACTATGGGTTGCGGATCTTCCAAGAGAGTGTAGAGGATGCCGACTTCAACCAGACCCGCTTCTTGGTTATCACTCGGCAGGATACCCCCTACAGTGCGGTAGGTCAGGGCCGGGAAGTAACCGCCCTGATGCTTTCAATCAAGGATCGCGTGGGAGCCTTACACGCCGTCACCAGCGTTATGCTTAAATATGATCTGAATATGAACCGGATTGAAAGTCGCCCTAGCAAGCAAAAAGCTTGGGACTACGTCTTCTTCATAGATTTCTTCGGTCATCCCTCCGCACCCAACGTAGCGGCGGCATTAGCCGAATTGCAAAGCGAAACCTTCTGGGTGCGGGTGCTGGGTGCTTGGATCCGTGAAACAGCGGCCCTGAAAGTAGAGGATTAAAAAGGTGGAACAACAGAGGAGAGCGCGGGTAGCGCGTGAGACTTTAGAGACCAATGTATTAGTAGAACTAGACCTAGACGGCGACGGATCGAGCCAAATCAACACGGGAGTCGGCTTCTTGGATCATATGCTGACGCTATTCACGAAACATGCGGGGCTAAGCCTGATGGTGCAGGCAAAAGGCGACACTTGGATTGACGACCATCACACGGTAGAAGATGTCGGGATTACACTAGGACAAGCCTTAAAGCAGGCTTTTGGGGATAAAATCGGATTGCAGCGCTACGGACATGCCTATGTACCCATGGACGAGGCTCTGGTACGTACCGCGCTGGATATTTCAGGCCGTCCGTTTCTGGTCTATCAAGTCAAGGGTTTGACCGAAAAGGTGGGGCAATTTGATTGCCAATTGGTAGAAGAGTTTTGCCGAGCAGTCGGCTTTAATGCAGGGCTGACAGTGCATATAGACAAGCTGCGGGGCAAGAATCCGCATCATATCTTGGAAGCAGTTTTTAAGAGCTATGCTCAGGCTTTACGGATGGCGGCCACTATCACCGGGACTTCTCTACCTTCCACCAAAGGCAAAATTGAGTAAGAAAAAATGTCGCTAAAAAATATTGTGGTGGTGCTTTACCAGCCGCAAGACATTGTAAATGTGGGCGGTGTCGTGCGCGTAATGAGTAATTTTGGGTTGTCCCGGTTACGACTGGTCGAACCGGCAGCTTACGATCCCTATCGCATTGAAGGCATTGCTCACCATACCACCAAAATTGCGGAAGCTATCGAGCGGTTTCCATCACTGGAAGAGGCACTGGCGGATTGTGGCTTTGTGCTAGGTACGACGGCCCGTAAGCGGGGAACCCTCCGCGAACATTTAACCCCCCGTCAGGCTGGGCCATATCTTTTCCAATATGCCAGCACTAACCCGGAAACACCCACCGCCCTGCTCTTCGGGCGAGAAGATGACGGTCTACCCAACGAGGCACTTGATCTATGTCACGCCCTAGTAACGGTTCCCACCGATCCCACTAATAGTTCGCTAAATCTGGCGCAAGCTGCTTTAGTGATAGCCTACGAACTATGGTCCGCAACCCACCCCCCGGAGCATCCACAGATTATCCCGGCAGAGCCACGTCCTCTCGGCGCACCGCCGCGCTGGGGCGACTTACCAAGTTCGTTAGAGGCACTAGAAGCGGCCCTAGCCGAAGACGAACAATTGGCAAATGGCAGTGACCGGGAAGAGATGTTCGCCGCCTTAACCAGAATGTTACGCGCTCTACATCCCGACAGCACCGATCTAAAGATGACCTACTCGATGGCTCGGCTACGGGCAATCCTGTTGCGAGCCGCGCCACGTCGGGAGGAGAGCCGCCTCTTGGCCCACCTCTTCCAACATATCACCCGGCGCGTCCAGCCCAAAGAGAAGCGCGTTTAAATCATGGTCTAATATGAAAATAGAGCCTGCTTATTGAGCAGGCTCTATTTGGATTAGATACAATTGGCTGGCGGATTGTAAAGCTAAGAACAAACTTGACTGAAAAGTATTTCTCCTCGGCGGAGTGCTGTCAGTGCCTCCTCTTTTGTAGCAAAAAAGTTAGAGCGGCTACCCTGCAAGTGGTAGGCAACCGTTGGGGTACGAAGACCTAACATCAGGCTACTCTCCTCCGACCCATAACGAATTATCCCATGCACACAATCTTGAAATTCAGCCAACTTGCGATCATAGTAGCCAGAACTAACAAGCTCCTGATCCATCTTACTGTTGCGATAACAGGCAAAGGCCCAAACTTTTCGGGGGAGCCTCCAAGCAAGTTCCCTCGCATCGGCAACGGCTCTATCTATAATATCGCGTGTAATGGTCAAATTGGTAAAATCAGCTACTATAACTTCTTCATTTTGGTCATAATATACATTTGCATTCATAAAACCTGCTCCTATAAGATATACGAAGATTTAGTGAGGTGAGCAGAAAACTTAAATTGAGTAGACGAGTCTCTGCCACAATCTAATTCTAATGCAAGGGCGTGAAAAAATTGTGATTTAAGCGTGATTAGCCAATTCTACCTAGACCAGTCTACGACCAGTCTACGACCAGTCTACGACCAGTCTACGCAATTAACTTTAATGTGGGGTATAATTCAAGCGGGTTAGTTACTTTTTGATTGAGGCAAAAACCAGTCTATGACCAGTCTACAGGCTAAAATGTACGAAAAACACGAAAACGAGCAGTATTTTTTCGATAAGAAGACTCTTACTAATCTGGCAGAGTTCGTCTCTAGCTTTGATCATCCCTGCTGTATTTGCGCTCCCCTTTTAGGAAAAGAACTTGAGAACCGGGGAGTCCAAGTCAAAATTCTTGATATTGATGAACGCTTTTCGGATTTACGCGGATTTCGCAAATATGACCTTTACAAACCGGAATGGTTGGGGGAAGAATTTGGTCTGCTTATTTGTGACCCACCATTCTTTCGGGTCTCGCTCTCCCAATTATTCGCCGCTATGAGACTCCTTAGCCGAAATAACTATGAGCAACCTTTACTCATCAGTTACCTGAGCAGACGTTCTTCCAATTTGCGGGGTACTTTCTCTCGCTTTAACCTTGAACCAACCAACTATTACCCCATTTACCAAACCGTTCAAAGCGTTCGACGAAACGACATCGAATTTTTCGGTAATCTTGGCCCTGAACTTCATCTGAAATTGAATAAATAGCTTGGACTATTCTCCAAGCTTTTTTATAAGTTTTCACTGCTTCTCAAGCCCTACGCTTGGAGATAGTGCGCGAAGCATCTAGGGCTTCGAGCAGGTTAAGGGTAGCATCTTCAGGCTGAATACCTTCTTCTTGTAAGGCATCCACTTTGCGTCGCAGAAAATTAACCGCGATGGTCTTACTTTTAAGGTCGGAGAGCAAAGTAGTGTAAGAACGCAAGGGCTGCTCATCGAAAGGCTCGGCATTCATCGCCTTAAACCAAGTAGCAAGTGCCTCTTCGGGGCGATGAGCAGCAGTATAGGCTTCGGCTAACAAGCGCAAAACTTTTAGCCATTTCTCGCGTAAAGCCTGACGACGAACCTGCATCCAATCCATTTCACCACCACCCAAGAAGTCCGAACTGTAGAGTTCCATAGCACCTTCCAATAATTCGATTCGAACTAGTGGATCAAATTGGCGTTCGGCTCGGTTTAACTTCTGCTCAAATTCTTCTACATCGTAGCGATAGCGCAAACTAAGCGAATAGCACCCACTCGCCGTCCGCACCGTATCAGGGCCACCAAGGGCTTTACGGGCATGGGTAATGGTACTATAAAAGCCGCTACCAAGGCCACCGCCTGCAAGATCCATATCCGGCCAAAGCGTCGCAGCAATCCGTTCGCCCCCCACCGGGGATTTTTCTTCCAGCAAAAAGAAGATAAGCTCGCGAGCCTTCTTGCTATTCATCCGAACTTCGCGCCCCTCCAGCAAAATTTGCCCCTTGCCAAAGCCCAACAACTGCACGGGAGGCAATGGTTGGGATTCTTCATTACCCTTAGTAAAGAAAGCTAACGTTTGTTCCGAAGAGTGATTGAGGAAGAAAGCACTGAGTTCGGGCAATTCGTTGGCCTCCTCCATAAGGAAAGCATCGTAGCCAAGTTCTTGGGCCAAGGCCAAGGCACGGCGTATATTTTCTTGAGCCATCCGGTTATGGTTGAGTCGGAAATGCAGGTAAGCCAACCAAAAATAGGTGGTGGCCTCAATTTGGCGTTCCTGGACTTTCCGGGCAAGGGCCAAGGCCCCTTCAAGTTGGGCTTGAGCCAATTCAAACCGGGAGGAGACCACTTGGTACGCTCCCATTTCAACGGCTACGGCAGCCCGTTCGCTGTCCCGACTACTTTCGGCATAAGAAAGGGCTTTAAGCAGAGCTTTCCAAGCTTGGGCAATATCATTGGAACGGCGGTAGACCCGTGCAATGCCAAGCTGGGCATAGGTTAGCATTTGTAAATTATTTTGTTTGTCTGCCTCGGCTTCGGCCTGACCGTAGTAGGGCAAGGCATAATTCCAGTGGTGCAAACCAGCGTAGGCATCACCTAATCCGGCTAATAAAAAGTGCAAAACTTTTTCGTAGCCCGTCTCTTTAGCTTTGGCTTGGGCCTCCATCAGCAAGGGAATGGCTTCCCGGTAGCGGCCTTCGTTAATGAGACCAACCGCTAGGCTATTGAGGGTATTGGGCAACTGGTTGCTACCAATGCGTTGCCAATATTCCAGCGCATTTCGCAGTTCGCGTTCAGCCTGAGCTTGGTTGCCTAGTTTACGCCATGCAATTCCTAAATTGTGGCGGCATCCTGCGGCATGATATTCGTCACCCAGCGAAACAAAGCCATCGAGAGCTTTGTTAGATTGCTCGATACATTGATTAAGCCGCCCGGAGTGAAGATAACACGCCCCTAGAGTACGACGGGCCAAAGCCAAGGTTTGAAGCCAACGTGCATCGCCAGAGACATTGCGTAGCCCCGTCAAAAACTGCACTACCCCTTCCAGAGTAGTAATGGCTTGGGTCAGCCGACTGGTACTCATCCAAACTAGAGCAATGCGGGTGATAGTTTCGGCCTTATTAATCAAAACCCTTAGCTCAATTTCGGGTGTGGCTTCGTTCAGCTCCGTCTCCGCTGCGTTCTCTGAGATAAGGCCATCTAAGGCTGGATAGCGGCCCCACAGTCGGTTAGAGGTATAGAAACAAGCCAAAGAATTTTCTAGGCGACCGGCCATAAAACGGGTGCGTCCGGCAACCAGCAAAAGATGGGGATAGTGGTTTAGAACGCTCTCATCCAGTCGTTCAATGCCTTGCGTGATTTCAGGGGTATTATTGGTCTTGAATTGATCGCGCACCACCGCCTCTAGGATAGCTGCCGCTTGGGACTGCTCTCCGGCCTTCAGGAAGTGTTCAAAAGCCAGCAGCCAGTCGTTGCGGACGTGATAATAGGCCGCCGCTCGGCGGTGTAGCCAGAGAAGATGTTCCGATTCCAGCCCCGCTTCAAGATGTTCTTTGAGCAGACTGTGGAGCCTAAAAATCGTCTTACCAACCTCGCCTCCTTGGGCGGGCAACTTATGGCGTTCCACCAATCCCTGTTTCTCCAAGAGGTTGAGATAAGTAATGGCGAACTTTTCGCTAGAAGGTAAGTCTAGCAGATAACCTGCTGCTCCGGCATCTATCCCACCTTCTAGGATAGAGCAATCTTCGAGGAAGTGACGTATTGGACTATCAAGGTTGCGTAAGGTCTCCTCCACCAAAGTACCAAAGAGGGTGTTTAGTGGCCCGGAACTGGAGGAGAAGGCCAATTCCGGTTCAGCCACCGGATTATCCAGCACCCTAAGCGAAAGGGCGACGAGGGCGGCCCAACCCTCACTTCGCTTTTCAATTTGTTCGGCTAATTTTGGGTCTTTATTACGTAAAACCAATAGCTCGGCAATCTCTTGACGGGTAAAGCGCAATTGGCTTTTATTAATCAGCAAAAACTGATCTTCCATCGTCAGCTTTAGCACATCCAATCCGGGGAAGAGACGACTGGTAATCAAAATACGTAGATTAGAGGGGGAACTAAGTAGCAAATTATTGACCACATCAATAATGAGGCGATCTTCGCTTACCGCATGAAAGTCATCCAAGACCAACAGGAGTGGACGATCATAATCGGCCAGACTATTTGAGAGGGAATAGACGAGGTTAGAAAGCGCGTCGGAGGTCAATTCGTCTTCGGTTTTAAGCTCGGCCAATTTATGTTCCAACTGGTCAACATCCAATTGAGGTGCGGCATTGTTATTTTTGAACGCTTTCAAGAGAAGTTGCAAGAAGAGGCGGACATCCCATTTGATATGCCGAATATCAAGCGAGATCCATGCAAAAGTAGCCGGATTAGAAGCGCGGTTATTAGAGGCCCAATGAGCATACTCACGGGCCAGTGAGGTTTTACCGAAACCGAGCGGTGATACGAGCATCATCAATTTATAATCACGTTTATGAAGAAGCTCGGTTAAACGATAACGTTCGAGCAATTGAGGGAGGTCTGGAATTAGAAGACCATTGGCCGGTAATGTAATCATTTTATCAACCTGGTCAAAAGTAATTAGTGTCTTTTTTCAAAATAGAAAACTCTTGCAGCACTAAATTCTATTTCCTGCAAGCTAATACCATTATAGCACACTCGTTTAGCTATCTAAACCCCTTTTAATGCTAAAACCCCCTAAATTTCCTGCAAAAATTTACGAATCTGGCCCAAAACTGCAAGATGTTTGCAAGACAGGTGGGTTAAACTTTAGCTATAAGAACAAGTGAATAAATCAGGGACACAGGGACAATTGGGTTTGAACTTCGGGTAGGAAGTAAGCTGAATTTGATAGTAGGGATTTTGAAGAGGGTATAGAAATGATGAAGTTGAATTCTAGGAACTGTGGATTAGCGCCTGATAACACCTTTGATGATTAATGATCGAGTGATCTGGCTTGAACTCGAGTACCCGAAGTAATCAGGGTATCGCCGAAGAGGGCGCTCCGCTTTGCAAAAGCAAAACTCTGGAGGTCTGCAAGTGAGAAGAGTTAAAGAACCGCTTAAACTAAATGTGCTAGTGGAGATGGCAGTCGGCGATGGAGAGTTCAGGGAACTTCTAATGCGCCACCCGCTCGCAGCAGTTCGCGAGTACAATCGCCAAATGGCAGAAGAATTAAATCCGCTATGTAATCTGCCAAGGTTCGAAATCGAACTACTGACACACCTAGCTGGTATAACTAGCGACTTTAAGCAGTTTTGCCACTTGGTTATGGAAGAGCGTGAGCGGATGGAAGATCAAAAACAACGTGGTGAAGGTCGTGCAGTTATCGCTGCCGAGGAACGTTTTGAGGTCTTGACCAAACGGTCAGCCTAGTGGGACTAGTGGGAAAGTTGAATTTCGGGAGTCTGGGACTTTGGGACCAAGAAAGGGTTTAAATTGAGGATGAGCGAAACAGCCTAGTTTGCCGAGAGCGTGACGAAAGTAGCGTCAAACTCTCTCCGCGAAATTTGCTTTGAAGTTCTGAGCAGGGTTTAATGCCCGATGGAGCAAACTTCAGGGCATAAACGCATAATCTAGGTTGGTTTTGCTATGCCCATATTGGGCTAATGGATTTATTAACCAACTCACCCACTTCATTTCCTTACCAACTACCCACGCAA
>JACAUC010000134.1 GCA_013390945.1 Candidatus Chloroheliaceae bacterium | reverse complement strand
GTTGGACTACCCGAATTGTAAAGCGAAGGTTCCCGATTTTGAACCTTGCCTAAGGTTGATTGACGCGCCCCTGAATCCGAAAATTGAGCGTATCATCGCAATAAATGGTTGTAGGGGCGTATTGAATACGCCCAAAATGGTTGTAGGGGCGTATTGAATACGCCCAAAATGAGTTGGGTTTATTCAATAAACCCCTACCTATTGAGAAGATACCATTGAGCTTTAGTGGAGTGGGCGGCGAGCGATAGTGTTGACCGTACTAAAGCGACCTTCTAACTCTGGCGAGATTTCGCGGAACTCTTGCTCCATCAGGCCATCATATTCTCTAGCACTGATAACACCTGATTGTATTAAGGTGGCACGTACTGCATGTTGGACTAGCAAAAGATTTTCCAACATGCGTCGTCCTGATTCAGTGTGACCACCGACGGCATAGCGATCCTCGAAAGACTCAATACTTTCAAACCCGGCGACTTGTAAGAAGCTTTTGGGGTTAGCGGCAAAGTCTACCCCAAGCATTTTCAGGGTTGCTTGTTGGGCCAAATGTATTATGCGGGTAAAGGCTGGGCTAGGATAGGAGTTATCCCAAGACCAACTCATATCTTTGGTATAAAAAGCACCGCCGGGCTGTAGTACTTCGTAGATATAGTGTAAAGTGGCTTGGGGGTTTCTCAAGTGCATTAGCAGGGCCGAGGCGAAAATTAGGTCAAAGTGGCTAGAGGGATCTACAAGGGAGAGTCCCTCAATTTTAGTGAGAGGCATTGTCGCATCGTGAAGATAAAAGCGGGCGTGGCGAAGACCTAAAGCCGTCATATATTCTTGGGCGGTGGCAACCGCTGTGGAGTCGAGGTCTATCCCGACCATTTTCAAGTGAGCTTTGGCTCCCCGCTCTAATAAATATTGATGTAAGATGGGCAGATAAAGACCCTCACCACAGCCTAAATCCAAAATGTGAAAAGTAGCTTTAGGGTCTCTTAATTTAGTCCACAATTCAGCCTTATCCAAGGCCAAACCAATAGCTTGTTTAAAGACTGGAGTAAAGACTTTCACCTGAATGGTTAACCGTTTGCGGTCATCCAGACTATCCGCCAAAACATAAGCGTTATTGCCCTTTATTTTTGAAAAAAAAGCTGTGCTGCCGTTACTCATTTGTTACCCCTTGTAGATTAATCTTTGATCGATTCTATTTCAAATAACCATTGAAAATATACCTAAATAATAAACCCTCTAATTCTTCTAAAGTAGGGCATCCCCGAATGGGGTGCCCTAACTACTATATTACCCTAAAACATTACTCTAAAACTAGGTTCAGGAACGCAGCGCGTTGACAATTACCCGGAGTTCTTCGATGGTGAGAAGATTTTCAGGGTTACGGTGAATGATGGTGTGGCAATTAGAGCATAGTACCGCTAAGTCTGTACTAGGGTCAATTTTGGTAGAACCGTTAGCGTTGGAAGTGGGATGTTTGTGGTGAACTTGAACATAGCCTTTGCCATAAGTGCCATAAGTTTGCTCAAAAGAGAAGCCACAAGCCTGACAGGTTGTGCCATAGAGCCGAATAGCCGCCGCCCTAAGTTCAGGGTCGCGTTCGTAGGGGTCGGCTACAAAGTGGCCGTCTTCCCTAGCGATAGCCTCGATTAGTGGAGTATCCTCCTCTTCGGGAAAGTCGTTTGCTACTTCATTGAGGCTTGGCCCTGCACTTTTATCGGGGCCGGTTTCCTCGCCCAAGTCGTCCACCGCCTCATCAAACTCATAGTCCTCCTCATCCTGATAGGGGTAGAACTCCTCCAGTTTATTGTGTTGAGAAAGACTTTTCGAGGCAAGGAAGGTAGCCCAAGCCTTTTCCAGTTCGGCGGCAGCTTCCTCTTCAAGAAGAGTACCGGAGCTGCGGGTATCCCAGTGCTGACTACCCAAAACGCCTTCGCTCAGTGCCGTTCTTGGAAAGATAGTCTCTCGCGCCGGGTTGAATATAACGTCGAGGCAAGCCTCTACATAGCGGGCCGTTTGGCCTGATGCGGCTTTTTCTGGTTCCTCATACACATCGGAAGCGGCCCAGCCTGAAGCGACAAGGCCAATACCACTTACTTTATGCTCTTCAAGGGAGCGTTGCTGTAGAATGAATAAACGATCTCCTTCCAGAATATCTTTGGCATTACAGACACACCGGGTACTTAGATGATAGCCAATTTCTTTCATTTCCCGAATGTTATCTTCTATATCATGCCAGGGAGAGTTAGCTGGGTTCCAAGTTAGTAGATAAGTAGCCACATCATCCTCCAAAATGTTATTTCTAACTTGCTAATTAAATAATAATTCACTAAATATTGCTTATGGAAAAACTCAAAAACGTAACGGGTGGATTTAAAACTTAAACAAAGCTCCTAGAAGGGAGCCTTGACTTACTGCTGAGTACATTGTACGGAACAAAGGTAAAATTATTGGTAACGATTGGTATAGAATATGTTTACGTTTTAGCCGACCGCACATCTTAGACCGTTATCGGATAGAGTCTAAACAGAACTTTTATGCTATAATCTAGTGGCATAGAGTCTAAACAGAACTTTTATGCTATAATCTAGTGGCATAGAGACTATCGAAATTATGGTTATGGTTAAGTTGTGAAGGAAATTGCTGTAGATTTTGTAAGGAATATGCTAAAATAGACGATGATAAGTAGGTTAATAGACCAATAGGAAAGAAGGTGAACTATGGCAAGTATGCCCATTCAACCCCTTAAAACAGAAATTGTCTATCCTGAAAGAGATGGAAAACCGATGTCCGATAACACCAAGCAATTTCGCTGGCTCTACCTCATCGAAAAGGGGCTAGAATCTCTCTTTGAGAATAACCCTGCTGTCTTTGTGGCGGGCAATTTACTCTGGTATCCGGTAGAGGGAAAACCTAAGATTCGGGCCGCGCCGGATGCGATGGTAATCTTTGGACGACCCAAAGGTGATCGGGGTTCCTATCGGCAATGGGAGGAGGAAAATATTGCCCCACAGGTAGCTTTTGAAATACTTTCTCCCGGCAATGACCTAACTGAAATGAACCTCAAACGTGCGTTTTACGAGCGGTACGGGGTAGAGGAATATTATATTTATGACCCTGACAGTCTCAAGCTCACCGGCTGGATACGCAGGGGTAGACGACTAGAGCCTATCGCCCAAATGAAGGGTTGGAAGAGTTCCCTTCTTCTGGATCTGCGTTTTGAGTTAGATGGACTAGACGGGGAGTTGAAGCTACATCGTTCTGATGGCAAGCCCTTCTCTACAGACGAACAACTAAAAGAGGCTGAAAAACGTGCCGCACAAGCCGAGCAACATGCCAAGCAAGCCGAGCAACGTGCCGCACAAGCCGAGCAACATGCCAAACAAGCCGAGCAACGTGCCAAACAAGCCGAGCAACGTGTCAGGCAGGAACGGCAAGAGCGGCAAGAAGCCGAGCAACGGGCTGAAAAATTACTGGCCCGTCTACGAGCAGAAGGGATTAACTTAGACGATCTATAGTGGATTTTACCAGCCGTTAAATGCCAAATAGAAAAAGAAGATAAAGATTCTTATCCATTATTAAAAGCTTGCCTAATATTATTAAAAACTTCTAGGCTCATTCGATCAAGCTCAGAAACTGGAATAGCAGGGCCGTATAAATGACCTTGAATATAATGAATACCATACTCCCAAAGTTCTCTTATTGTTATCATACTTCCTTTTTCAAAACCCTCGACCACTATCATCATATCACCACCAATATTTTTGGCAAGTTCTACTGTATATCGTATAGTATATCTACCAAGGGGATGTAACAAAGCATCACGATCTATTTTGATTATGGCAGGTTTAAGTCTAGTTAGTCGAGAAGTAGAAGCATAACCAACACCAAAATCATCAATCACAAACTTAACGGCAAGTTTTGAGAATTTATTTATTACTTCAATAAACTCAACCATTTCTTCATCTTGAACATGAGGGTTGTTAGATTTAGGAATCGGTGTTTTCTCTGAAATTTCTAAATGGATTAAGTCCATCGAAATTTTACCTTGATTTAAGATACGCAAAAGTTCTTGATGGTAGGAGGTACGAATAAGGGACTCTGGATAAATATTAATCGTGAGAGGTTTTAAATCATCAATGCGTCTTGTGCTAGGCTTCTCAGTTGTATAAGTGGTAATAGCCTTATCTAAAAAATATAAGTCTAGCTCAACTTGAAACCTAACACCCCACTGTTCCGCAGTCTTAAATAAAATAAATGGTGCTTTGGGGTCTTCTTTATTCGAGAGCGTATCCCTAGCTAATGCTTCCCAACCCCAAATACGAGGGTGCAACCAAACTAAATCAATATATGGTGGTTCGTTAGATGCAAAATCACAAGTTTTTTAAGCCCCGTGAACGGTTACGTTCAGATTGGGCGTATGCAATACGCCCCTACCACGAATTATGGAGATGATACAAGTTAGCCAACCGAACGTTTGGTGTTGCTGCGCCCATCGTAGGAGAGCAAAATTTTTTTATGATCGGAAACTGTCTCAATGTGAACGGTACGCCCCCACAGTCGGTAGAGATATTGTAGAGTCTTTTCGGCATAAGCGACATCTAGCGGCGTACCCTCGGTTAGGTGTTTGAGGTAAAGTTCCCGGTTTTGCTTATAGTCGGCATCCTCAACCACAATATAAGGATCGCCAAAGTTGGTCATACTATGTACCAAACCGTCGCGCACCTTCTCCCAATTCTTCTCCACAATCACCCACTGGTTTTCGCGCTTTTCGTAGAGATAGAGATCGAGTTCATCCACCAATTCTTTAGTCAGGTAATTTCGCAAGAACGAGACATCGTTATCGAGTTCACGCACCTCCAGAATCTTCTGGTGGCCCTCTCCGCCGGGCCGCTTGAGTACCTCGCGCTCATATTCGTTGGGGGTATCCCAGCGTCGCTCTATATCCTGCCAAATCTTCAGGCCGATATAGTAGGGGTTAACACTGCGTTTGCTAGGCGAAAGCACCCCGGCATTGAGTTGAGCATACTCGGTATAATCGGCATCGCTCAAATCCAGTTCACGGGTGATGCGCTGATGCCAGAGGGAAGCCCAACCTTCGTTCATTATTTTGGTTTGCTTTTGAGGTAGGAAGTAAATCGCCTCGTTATGCACCATTTCAAGAATATCGCGCTGCCAATCTTCCAACTCGCGGCTATAGGTCATTATAAAGCGCAAAAGATCTTTTTCCGGGCTAGGTGGAAATTTGCGCCGCTTCTCGCGCTCGCGTTCTTTTTCCTTCTCTTTCTCCTCAACGGCCTTGCGTTCTCCAATACTCCAGAGATCTTCATAGGGTGAGCCAATAATGCGATTCTTTTCCTTCTCCTTCTCTTGGTCTTGCGAAGTATAGGGACTAGGTGTGCTTTTCACCCGGATATTGGGATCAATATGCTCCTCAATCGAAAGCACCGCATCTAGGAATTTCTCAACCTCTTGAGAGCCGTGTTCATATTCATATTTACGAATCCGGTCGGCGTGTAGCCCGGCACTTTCTACCATCTGACGATTGGTGTGGCTGAAGTAGGCGTTATGTTTGAAGAAATCGGTATGACCTAGCACGTGGGCAATCACCATTTTATTTTGCCAAATGCTATTGGCCTCCATTAAAAAGGCGTAGGAGGGGTTGCTATTGATAACCAGTTCGTAAATCTTGCTCAAACCATAATCATAGCTAGTCTTCATCCGGTAATAAGCCTTACCGTGTGTCCAGTGCGAAAAGCGGCCCGGAATACCATAAGCCCCAAATTCGTACATTATACTGGCGGGTACAATTTCAAAGTGAGTGGGGTAAGGGTCAAGGCCAAAATTATGGGCCAATTCCCAGCAACGCTCTAGTGCCGTCGCCAGTTCGTTAACCTCTTTATCATCCGGGTTAAGTTTTTCATCGCCGGTGGGATTCAGGATGCTCAAATCGTCGGACATAGGCCAAATACCTTTCTAACAGCTAACGACTATTTTTTACCGACTTTCTCGCCCTCTTTTTGGGAGAAGAATTTGCGTAGGGCAGGATAGACCTCGGCTTTATCGGAGATAGTCACTCCGACAAATTTCTTGCTATCCACCCGGCTATAAGCACTCATTAGGGTACTCATTAGGCTATAGTGGCTCTCGCGAATTTCGCCATAGCCGAAGATATTACAAATATCAATAAACTTGTAGACCAATTCCACGCAGCGGTCATTATCCCAAGGTAGGTTGCCACCGTCGGAGAAGTGGAAGGGATAGATGTTCCAATCATCGGGGGGGTAGCGTTCGGCAATGATTTGCAGGGCCAGTTCATAGGCACTGGAGACTTGAGTACCACCACTCTCGCCTTTGTGGAAGAACTCTTCTTCGGTCACTTCTTTGGCTTCGGTATGATGAGAAATAAAGACAATTCGCACTTTTTCGTATTTGGTGCGGAGAAAACGTACCATCCAGAAATAGAAGGAACGGGCAATGTATTTCTCAAAATCGCCCATCGAACCCGATACATCCATCATGGCAAAGACCACCGCATTAGATTGAAACTTGATCTCTGGTTCCCAAGTTTTGAAGCGCAGGTCATCGCTTTTTATATCGCCAAAATGCGGATCGCCCTTGGCGGCATTGCGCTTGAGATTTTCCATGATCGTGCGCTTCTTATCTAAATTAGCCATGATGCCCTTTTTACGGACATCGGTAAAGCGCACCGCCTCGCTTGAAATCTCCTGCTGCCGTTTCTCCTCTAGGTTAGGTAGACCTAAATCCTCAAAAATGAGTTCGGCCAATTCATCCAGCGTTACCTCGGCTTCGTAGTAATCTACGCCCGGCTGATCTCCCGCCTCTTTGCCTTGACCCTTCCCCGGTTGCTGACCCTGCCCCACTACATCGCCCACCTTTGACTTACCATCACCCTGCCCCACCCCCTGACGTTGGCCGGGGTCATAGCGGAAGCGATATTCATCCAGCGAACGAATTGGAACCTTGAGGGTCTTTTTGCCATCGGAGAGGATAATATTCTCTTCGCTTACAATATCGGAGAGGTTTTTCTTAATCGCTTCTTTAATTTTTTCTTTATGGCGTTGTTGATCTATCGGCCCCTTGCGATGCAAGGACCAATCTTGCCGATTGACTGAATAGAGGCCGTAATTAGATATATCGGACATAATTTAAGCCCTTTATGGTTGTTAGTGGTTAGGGATCACTAGACCGGAAATTTATTTCCGGTCTAAGAAGCTAAAATCGGTTAAAACCGATTGAATTTATCCATTAGCAAAAAATCAGCTTGTTATCAATTTAGCCAAAATTGATTTAGATTTAATTGGTTTTAACCAATTTTAGCTATAAGACCGGAAATTTATTTCCGGTTAATTAGTCTCACCTAGCGATTGAGCAATTGCCCAACGTAGCTGACTAGCGCATTGGCACTCTCCGCCGTGTAACCCTGTTGCTCCACCAAGCGATTGATTACATCGTTCATCTTGCGAAGTTGATCTTTGTCAGGTGTCTTGGTGTTGGTCGTAATTTTTACTATATCCTTGAGATCTGCAAAGAGCTTCTTTTCGATAGCCTCTTTCAGCCGCTCGTGGCTGGTATAGTCAAAAGCCTGCCCCCGACGAGCCAACGACGAGATGCGGATCAGAATCTCTTCCCGGAAGGCTTTTTTCGCATTCTCGGTAACACCGATTTGCTCCTCGATAGAGCGCATCAATGGCTCATCTGGATCTAACTCCTCCTCGGTGATCGGGTCACGAAGTTTGGTCTTGTTGCAATAGCTTTCGACATTATCGAGATAGTTGTTGAGTAGCGTTTTGGCCGACTCCTCAAAGCTGTAGACAAAGGCTTTCTGCACCTCTTTCTTGGCAATCTCGTCGTACTCTTTGCGTACCTCGCTGATAAAGTTGAGGTAACGCTCGCGTTCCTCGCGGGTGATGGAGGTATGCTGCTCAAAGCCATCACGCATGGATCGCAGCGCATCAATCGGGGTGATAAAAGTAGCCCCCTCTTTAGCCAAAACATTTGAAAGCTGGTTAATTACGTAGCGGGGCGAAATACCGTCCATGCCCTCGCGCTGAGCATCTTCCTGAAGTTCTTTGAGGTCTTTTTGCTTCAGTTCCTCTATCTCTTCTCCATCGTAGAGCTTGAGCTTTTTCATCAGGCTGATACCAGCCTTCTTGGGAGGCTCCAACCGGGTCAGAATGGCAAACATACTGGCAACCCGCAGGGTATGGGGCGCAATATGAATATTTTTCAAAGCACTCTGACCAATTAATTTCTCGTAAATCTTCACCTCTTCGCTGACCCGCAGGTTATAAGGTACTCGAATCAGGATAATGCGGTCTTGCAACGCTTCACTCTTTTTATTGCCGGTGAAGCTGGCATATTCACTTTCATTGGTGTGCGAGACCACCACTTCGTCCGCATAGATCATACTGAAGCGTCCGGTTTTGATATTCTGTTCTTGCGAAAGGGTCAAGAGGACGTAGAGGAATTTCTCGTCGCTCTTGAGCATTTCGATAAACTCCATCAAGCCCCGGTTGGCAATATTCAACTCGCCATCAAAGCGGTAAGCTCTCGGATCGCTTTCGCTGCCGACTTCGCCAATCGTGGAGAGGTCAATGCCGCCGACTAATTCGGCAATATCTTGGCTCTTGGGATCGCTGGGGGTGAAAGTACCTACCCCAACCCGGTGCTTCTCACTTAACATAATCCGGCGCACGGGTACTTTTTCGATTTTACCCTCGTAGACCTGATTGAGGTTGAAGCGGCAGCGGGGGCAGAGATCACCTTCTATATAAATGCCATAGTCGCGCTCAATATCGGCTCGCAGGTCTTCTGGCACAAGATGAAGCGCGTCTTCGTGCATCGGACAATCGCGAATAGCGTAGACTGCTCCGTTGGGGCTTCGGCTATAGCGTTCGAGGCCACGTTTCAGCAGAGCCACGATGGTACTCTTACCCCCCCCGACTGGCCCCATCAATAAGAGGATGCGCTTGCGAACTTCTAGGCGTTGGGCCGCCGAACTAAAATATTGGACTATCTGCTGGAGTGGTTTCTCCAAGCCGAAAATTTCATCATTAAAAAAGAGATAGTGCGGCTCCCCATTCTTGCCGACCTCTACTCCAGCCGACATAATCATGTCGTAAATACGGCCATGCGAGAGGCGGGCCACACGCGGATTTTTAGTGACGATTTCAAAATAATCCGCGAAAGTACCCTCCCAATTTAGTTCGCGCTCCTGATTTCGATAATCCTCCAGACGCTTGAGCAAATCCATAGATTAAAACTCCCCTTTCAAGTACCGCCTGCCTGGTTTTTCTGCTTAATGTGGGCTGCGGCTGGTTTTCTATCGGCTTGCAAATTGCTCTAGGCAATAACCCCATCTATTTTAAAATAATGTACAAGTGCTTTGCAATAATATTTGGTCTCGGCTTAATCAACACTCGGCTATGTTGGCATACATTTCAAGTGGGTCTCAGATAACGAAGTTGAGAATTTTAGATAATTCCTTTTCCCTAACAACTTACTTATTTATTAGGGTATCACTAACGGTGGATTTCTGAATTGTCCAGTCTTTGGGGTAGCTTTTTGTCTACTACTCCACTATAAACCAATCCAAACTCAGTTTTATCTTACACGAAACCCCGTTAAATAGCAAGCATATCGCACGAGTAGGGTGTACGTTCGCTTTTTGCATCAAGATCGCCACGCCGGAAGATCAACTGGCGGCACAACCAGTTGACCCAGTTGGCGCAGCATCCAGCGATAAGTGCTGGAAGATCAACTGGCGGCACAACCAGTTGACCCAGTTGGCGCAGCATCCAGCGATAAGCGCTGGAAGATCAACTGGCGGCAACCAGTTGGCGCAGTTGGCGCAGCATCCTACAATAAGCGCTGGAAGATCAACTGGCGGCACAACCAGTTGACCCAGTTGGCGCAGTATCCTACAATAAAATCGCCACGCTGGAAGATCAACTGGCGGAGCAGCATCCTACAGATTTGTGCTTTCCAACTAGAATGTGGTTATGGAAAATTATTTTAGCCTACCTATCAGCTTTCTCTCAGCTTTCTCTTAGGCCAAGATTGTAGGATGCTGCTCCGTCAGTTGATTTTCACCTACCACTACTTTTGCCAGATTGGATAGCTTTCCGACTTTGCAACAGCCTTACACGAGTAGGGTGTGCCTCCGCTTTTGGCCTCTTTCAAATAAGCCCTTGTAGGAGGGATTTCTAATCCCGATTTGAGGCTAGACCTATATTGAAGCTTACTTGCCCGTTGGTAGAGGAGTGGGCAGAGCCTGCTCATCAAGGCCAAACTGCACCCTCTCTTCTTTGGATAATTGCCGCCCAGATGTTCTCTCCTGCGCTACCTGAAGCAATTCTTCCAAATCCACTCTGTAAACCCTCGCGGTTCCATCATTACTGGCGGTAACGACCGATTTGCCATCAGGACTGAAAGCCGCACTATTCACCGCATCGGTGTGACCGGAGAGGGTAAAGCGCAGTTGCCCTGATTTGGCATCCCAGATTTTAGCGGTCTTATCATCACTGGCGGTAACGATATATTTGTTATCGGGACTGAATACCGCACTTCTCGCAGAGTCAGTGTGACCAGAGAGGGTAGTTTTTAAGACAGGGGAGGCTAGAGCCCGATAAAGTGCTTCATCCGCTTGTGGAACCACAGGCTCTTTGTATTGTCGGGTTGCGCTAATCGCTTCCATCGCCAGTAGCAGGCTAAGCTTAGGATCGGCCTCTTGTTGGGCAATGGAATTAGCTGCCAACCAACGGGCGTTGGCAATATGCGTCTGATAGTCAGCTCTATTTTTCTGCTCATTGGCAAATTTTGCTTGCCCTTGGGCACCGGCTTCGGCGGTATTGGCCCTATAGAGTTGGGTGTTAGCTTTGGTATCATTATCTTGGGCCAGAATAAATAGAAACACAATTATTGCGATCAATAAGTAAGGTGTTAGGTGGTCTACTTGACCACCATTGAAAAGAGGAATAGAATAGCCCACAAGGAGCGCAACATTCTCGCTCACCGCTCGTTTTACTATTATGGCTGATAGTTTACTTAAAACCACTGAAATAGTGTGAGGTAAGAGAGAAGACCACCGCATGAAACTTGTGATCCAAATTCCCTGCTATAACGAAGAGGAACATTTGCCTCTGACATTGGCTAATATGCCGCGCCAGATAGAGGGTATTGACGAAATTGTGGTTCTGATTATAGATGATGGCTCTCGCGACCGCACGGTAGAGGTGGCACGTAAATGGAGCCGGGAGAACGATTTTCCACTGGCGATTGCCCAGCATACCCGCAACCGAGGTTTAGCCTCCGCTTTCCAGACTGGTTTGAACGCGGCTCTAGCCCTCGATGCCGATATTATTGTCAATACCGATGCCGATAACCAATATCCTTCGGAGGCGATCCCCGACTTGGTACGCCCGATCCTAAACCGAGAGGCCGATTTGGTTATTGCCGACCGCCAAACCGATTTGATTGAGCATTTTTCTCCGGTCAAAAAACTATTCCAGAGATGGGGGAGTTCGGCAGTACGAATCTTTAGTGGCTCGGAAGTACCGGATGCACCGAGCGGCTTCCGGGCTTTTTCGCGCGAAGCGGCCCTCAATATGAATATGGTCACGCGCTACACCTATACCATTGAGACGATCTTTCAGGCTAGTAAGAAGAATTTTGCGATCACTTCCATTCCGATTTTAACCAATCCTAAAACCCGTGAATCGCGGTTAGTCAAAGGTGTTTGGAACTACGTCAAGCGAATGGGGGCTACCATTGTGCGGGTCTACGCGATGCACGAACCGCTAAAAGCCTTTTTCTACTTCAGTCTGCCCTTCTTTATAGTGGCGGCATTGGGCATAGGCCGCTTCTTATTATTGGGTATTTTGGAGCCGCGTGTCGGCACTCTCGGTCATATTCAATCGTTGGTATTAAGTGGTACAGCCTTGAGCGTCGCGACCCTTATTATGTTGGTGGGTTTGGTAGCGGATCTAATCGGCAATTGCCGTCGGTTAATCGAGGATGCGCTGCTGCGGGTTAGGAAGATGGAGTTGGAGATGAACAAGCAGCGCGAGCGTGAATGTGAAATGCTGGAAGAGATTCGGGCGTTGCGCTCCGAACTTTTGCCCCAACGCCCCTCTCTCAACGGCAACGGTCATCTTAAATACAGCCACAGCGAAGAGATTAAGACCGAGAAGAAATTGTGATTGATTAGGGTGGGTTTATGCAATAAACCCCTACGGAT
Organism: Candidatus Chloroheliaceae bacterium; assembly: GCA_013390945.1. GTDB lineage: Bacteria > Chloroflexota > Chloroflexia > Chloroheliales > Chloroheliaceae > L227-5C. The sequence continues at coordinate 2,810 of JACAUC010000134.1, read as the reverse complement.
GGAGAAGATATAGAAATTGCTGCTAGATGAGTCAAACTTTCGATAAAGTTGTAAGAGAGCCGGAGGAGTTGGAAGGTTCGGATAAGGTTTATGTAACTCGCTCGTTCTTTGGCTGGTTAACAGACGAGTGGCAGATGTGGCGGCAAGCTTTGACTAGCCCGGCTCTGTTGGTTTTGTTGGTGGGTAGCCTGCTGGTGTTAGGCTTGGCTTGGCAGGTGGGCTTTTCTTATAAGCTAGATTCGGAGCAGAGCTATCAGTTAGATCAGCCTTTTCTTGCTAATTTCAACTCCATTGAGAAGACCCCGAAGGAGCAACCCGCTCAATTTTATTATCGCTGGTCAAAAGGATCAGCCCGTCTAACCTTTCCCGGTATTGGCAAGCACGACTACCTTATTAAGGTACGGATGGCAAACGAGCCAAATCCTTCCTCTGCTTATACTATTTATGCCAATGAGACCATGATTGCGGCGGGTGAATTTCTGCCCGGTGCGAATGACTATGAGTTTAAAATTCCGGCCCTTTCTATTACAGGTAAAGATGGCAACCTAGATTTGCGCTTTGAAGTAAAGTCATTTCAGCCAAAGGGCGACCCACGTCAGTTGGGCTTTGTCTTAATTTCCGCCGAGTTAGAGGCTGCCGGGAGTAGTTTTGTAATTCCACCGCTAGAGCAAGTGGCTTATTTGGTTGGCGTGATTTTGCTGGCTTATCTGATCTGTGCTAGAGCCGGGTTTAACGGTTGGCTTGCGGCGGGTGTAGGCGGTTTTATAGCATTGGCCTTGGCCTATGGCGTGGCTAGACCGGGGGCGCGGATTTGGCTGGCGGTCTTTAGTCCACAACTGGTTTTTGCCTTTGGGATAGCACTTTTTGGCTTAGCGTTGGTGGATGTGCCTTTGCGCCGGGTTTGGGGAGTGCGCCGGGAACGGGCGTGGGTACTCACTATTTTTGGCTTGTCTCTGGCAATTAAGTTGGCTGGAACACTACATCCCCAGATTTTTATGGTGGATTTGGGCTTCCATTATAATAACTTTAGTGCCTTGTGGGATAACCAAGAATGGTTCCGCAAAATTAAGTCGGCAGAGTGGGGTAGTCGCGAGACCTTTTATCCGCCAACTACCTATCTTTTTGCTGGTCTGTTTCAGTGGTTGGTTCCAGACCGCCTTCTGCTACTCAAGCTTTGGATGTGTATTGTAGAAAGTACCCGTTGTCTGCTGGTCTATTATTTGGTGAAGCGTACCCTCGGTGATGGTCGAATGGCGATAATCGCGGCCTTTATGATGGCGGTCTTGCCAGTAGCGGTAATCTCGCTCTCTTTTGCTCAGGCGGCTAACCTTTTCGGTGAGTGGCTGATTCTAGCGATTCTCTGCCTAGTAATTGTGAAGTATGAACAACTGCGCCGTCCGCCCTATTTCATTGCCCTAACTTTTCTGTTATTGGTGGCCTTTGTGCAGCACCCCGGTGTAATTCTGCTATCGGGTAGCGTCTTCTTACTGATTATAGTATTGCTTTGGCGCACCGGACAAGCGGGTTGGCAGGCGTTGGCGGCAGGCTATTTGCTGGCGTTGGTGCTTTCCTTCGGTATCTACCACTGGAAAACCACGCAGGAGATGGTTCCGCAAGCCATACAGACCATCAGTGACAAAGTAACGGGTGTGCCAACGGGTGATAGTACGGGCAAACCGCCTTTAAAAGTAGGTGGTTCGGTGGGTGATGAGCGGTTGGGGTTGAAACGTACCGTTGTGGAGAACTTTAGCGATTGGTGGTGGGGGGGTCTTAAAGGTTTCTGGTCGGAGGCGCAGGTCTACTATCAGGTAATCCCGTTGCTGTTTCTGCCTTGGTCGCTTTGGTGGCTCTGGAAAAGTTCCCGGCCTACGCCACTCAACCCTGTAGGAGTGAGTTCTACGCTCGATAGGGCATCAGTTCGCCGCTTGTTTTGGGCTGGAATCGCATGGCTAACCATTGTCATCGTCTTTGCCTTGGTGGGTTGGACGCTAAACCTGTATGTACGCTATTCGCTCTTCCTGCTGCCTTTTGTGGCGATTGGTGCGGGGATTTTCTTGGGCCATTTCTGGAAACGGCAGGGTTGGGCGGCAGCACTTTTGACTTTTGCCATTGGTGCTTACCTGACGGTTACTACCCTAACAATGTATTATGACCGCATTATTTATTATGGTCATCCAAGGCCATAGTAGGAGGGATTTCCAATCCCGATATGGGGTTTGGGCTAATCGGGATTAGAATATCGGGATTAGAAATCCCTCTTACAGTAGCTTACTTGAAAGGCTAATCGGGATTAGAAATCCCTCCTACAGTAGCTTACTTGAAAGTAAGGAATTAGCGACCGCAGGAGCGGGCCTGCTCTGCCCCGGCAGTATCGGCGGTGTCGAAGCTTTGACCACAGGAGCAAGATGAAACCGCGTTCGGGTTGTTCACGGTAAAGCCACCACCCATTAGGTTATTAACGTAGTCAATCTCAGCACCTTGCAAATAGCGTTGGCTGTATTCGTCTACGTAAACCTTTACGCCTCCGCTTTCTCCAATAAAGTCGCCGTCGCGAGTCTCATTTTCCAGTACCATTTGGTACTGAAAGCCACTGCAACCACCCCCAGCGACAAAGACCCGTAGGCCCAGATTGGGCTCATTCTCTTCAGCCAGTCTCTTCTTTAACTGTACGGTGGCCTCACTGGTTAAACTAATCATATTAATACCTCACTATCTAATGTCTATTAACGTTTCTCCCAAACTTGGGAAGCCAGATTTTTACTTACAGTCCACAAAGATTGTGGAACTAGGGAGATCGCTTAGGAACTTGC
>JACAUC010000133.1 GCA_013390945.1 Candidatus Chloroheliaceae bacterium | reverse complement strand
ATTTCCAATCCCGATGAATCCTGATGTAGGAGGGATTTCCAATCCCGATGAATCCTGATGTAGGAGGGATTTCCAATCCCGATGAATCCCGATCAATGATTTAGTTAGTTTCAACTAACTTTAGCTATTAGACCGGAAATTTATTTCCGGTCGGGCCACTAATTGATAACCACTTGCCCACTAAGGAAGTCGGTGTTAAAATTCAGCAATGAAATCATTAAAGGGAAAATTTAGTAATTGATGGAGAAATTAGCCATGAGTCAGTCAGCGGTAGCAACTGCCGAACCAAACCAAGGGGAACGTAAAATTCGGGTACTGATCGCCAAACCCGGCCTAGATGGACACGACCGGGGCGCAAAGGTGGTCACGCGCGGCTTACGCGATGCCGGAATGGAAGTAATCTATACCGGGTTGCACCAGACCCCGGATATGATTGTGGAAGCGGCCCTTCAGGAAGATGTGGACGTGATTGGGTTGAGTATTTTGAGTGGGGCGCACAAGGTTCTCTTCCCCAAGATTACCAACTTGCTCAAGCAGAATGGGATGGAGGATGTCTTGGTCTTTGCCGGAGGCATTATTCCGCCCGAAGATGTGGCCGACCTTGTGGCCATGGGTATCAGAGTAGTCTTTGGCCCTGGCACAACCCTCGAAGAGACCGCCAAATTTATCCGCGAGAATGTGCGCCCCTCGGCAGGGCTGGCGGCTTCTTCTGGTGAAGGACGGTAAGCCGCATGTCTTTGACCGAAGAGTCGGTTAACGCAGGGGTGCAGGAGTGGGTACGGCGGGGTTTGGCGGGCGAACGACGAGCGATGGCCCGACTTATCACCATCATTGAAAATCGCCTGCCCGAAGCCGCTCAGGTAATGCGCGAAATCACCCCTCATACTGGTGCTGCCCACATCATTGGCATTACGGGCGCACCAGGCAGTGGTAAAAGTACCCTAACCAACGAGCTTATCCAAGAATTTCGGCGGCGTAATCGGAAAGTAGGCGTGGTAGCTATAGACCCCACTAGCACTCTGACTGGCGGTGCGGTTCTAGGCGACCGTATTCGGATGTTGGATAACTACCACGATCCTGAAGTCTTTATCCGCAGTATGGCAACGCGCGGACAACTTGGGGGGTTGGCAGCGATGACCAACGATGTCGTGCGAATTTTGGATGGTTGTGGCAAGGAAGTGGTTATCGTGGAGACGGTAGGGGTGGGACAGGATGAGGTAGACGTAGCCCGCGCCGCCCACACGACTATTTTGGTGGAAGTTCCCGGTATGGGCGATGATATTCAGGCCATTAAAGCCGGAGTGTTGGAGATTGCGGATCTCTTGGTAATCAATAAGGCCGACCGTGATGGAGTGGAGCGGTTGAACCTCTACTTACAAGCGATGCTCAATCTTGCTCCTAAGAAGGAGTGGCACGTCCCAATCCTCAAAACTATCGCTGCCCAGAGACAGGGCATTGACAAAGTAGTTGACCAAACCGAACAACACCTAGCCTACCTGAAGCAGAGTGGCGAGTACGAGAAGCGCGAACACACCCGCCTACGCGATGAATTGTTGGCCCGAGTGCGCGAAGAGGTTAGCCGCCGGGTAATTCGTCAAGAATATAGCCCTGATGGTCTCCAAGAGATGCTCAAATGTTTAGAAGAGCGTACTCTCAACCTGCACGAGGCCGCCAATCTCCTCTTAAAACAGGTTATCGTATAGTTTTGAATCTATCCAAGCCAGAACGAAAAGAGGGGTCATTACCTTTTTGTAATGACCCTTTTTAATAGTCCCTTTTGGTGATTGTTAAACCTAAAGGTTTGGGCTATGCTTATAGTTATAATATTGGGAATTTTAAACCTTGAGAGTATAAGCAAGTTAGATAAAATATGTTAAAAGCGTGATATGCAACTTTGCATATTTATGTATTTGTATTTGTATTATGAAAAATTAGGCGAAGTGTGCTATACTTAACAGTAGGCTATGTTCTTTAGGTTTGATGTCTATAACAAAACTTTGTAAGTTAACTATAATCTCTTCCGTCTCAATATATATATTCACAAAAATTTATAAGGTTACAATCGGTTTGATATGGTAATATTTCTATAAATGTGGTGGTAGAGGTGCTTGGGGAGTACTCAACACATTTCGGACTGTAAGAAATTTTGGTAGGGAAGGTGGTTTTCGATGGTATCAGAGCGCTTTATTTCTGACCCGTTTTTGGTCAATGAAGAGTTGTATAAAGCTTTGGCTCAGCATACGACTAATAGTATTGCCATTTTGAAACCAGAAGGTATTTTTAGCTTTGTAAATCCTGCGTTAGCACAACTCACTGGCTACCGAGAGGTAGATTTGTGGGGCCAACTAATCTATCACTATTTGCATCCCTCCGACCGACCTACCGTAGCGACTTTACTTCAAGAAGCCTCTCAAGAGGTTGGATCAAAGGGGCCATTGGAGGTTCGCTTCCAGCACCGAAATGGTAGTTGGCTTTATCTGGAGATCAAGCTCAACAATCTTTTAGACCACCCTAATATACAAGGTTTGTTTGTCAGCTTTCATGATGTTACTCGTCACCGACAAACTGAGCAACGCTTAGCCGTCCAATATGCGGTGACCGCTATTTTGGCAAAGGGTACAACCATCCCTGCCGTTATCCCGGCCATCTTGCAGGCGATTGGCGAAAATCTGGAGTGGGAGGTAGGTGAATTTTGGGGGGCTGACTGGGAGACCGGTAACCTGCATTGTACGATAAGTTGGCAAATGCCGAGTGCTACGGTTTCCGATTTTGTGGCTGATAGCAAGCAATTTAGCTTCCCTCTAAAGGCGAGTGAGCTCTACTCCCTCTATGGTAAAGGCCAATTTCTATGGGAAGCTAACCTACGTGTCAACAATCAATTTCCGCTGGCTCAACTTGCGATTCAATCAGGTTTGTATGTGGCTTTCGGCCTCCCTATCTTGGATGGAGAAGAGGTAAGAGGTGTGTTGCTCTTTTTTAGCCAAGCCACCTGCTATTCCGATAATGATCTGCATCAAATGTCAGAGGCACTTGGCAACCAGATCAGCCTCTTTCTTAACCGTACCCATAGTGAGGCGGAGCGGGTGCGCTTGTATGAGATTGAACGCCATTACCGTTTTGAGGCCGAAGAGAGCCAACGTCGTCAAACTTTCTTGGCCCAAGCCGTACAACTACTCTCTTCTTCCCTCGATGACCACGACACACTTGACCAGATGGTTAACTTGACTGTGCCTGCCTTAGCCGATTGGTGTGCGGTTCAATTGTTGGATGAAAAGCAGGCGTTCTATACAGTGGCCGTTGCCCAATCTGACCCCACCAAAATAGAATTTGTCAGTCAGTTAGAACAACATTATCCGCTAGATCCTAATGCCTCGTATGGTCCTATACAGGTCTTGCGCTCTGGTAAACCAGAATTTATACCTGACATTCCCGAGGCGCTCTTGGAAAGCATACCGCGTGGTAGTTCACATCTTCAATTTCTACACACGCTTAAGATGAAATCATATATGTGTTTACCGCTCATTGCACGTGGGCGGACTTTTGGGGCAATCACTCTAGTGCTAACTAAATCTCAGCCACCCAACCCGTCGCCCGGCCAGCCACAACGTCGCTTTAATAGCTCCGACTTAGCTATGATGGAAGAATTGGCTCAGCAGATGGCGGTGGCGATAGATAATGCCCGACTTTACCAAGAGGTTCAGGCGGCTAACCAGAGTAAAGAGGATGCTTTGGCACTCTTGGATACCATCTTGCAGGTTACTCCGGTGGGTCTCAGTTTTCTGGATACGGAACTCCGCTATGTGCGGGTCAATGAGGCGATGGCGGCTTTGAATCATCGTCCCATAGAAGAGCATTTGGGCCGACCAATAACAGAGGTATTTCCAAGACTCTCCCTTATCTTAGAGCCTCCGCTCCAGCGCGTCTTGGAGACTGGCGAACCACTTTTAGACTGGGAGGTGAATTTAGAGACTCCAAAGGGTAGGCGTTCGGCATTGGTGAGCTATTTCCCGGTGAGAGTCGGTAGTGGTGAGATTAAGGGTGTCGGTGCTGCGTTAGTGGATATTACCGCGCGGAAGCGGGCGGAAGAAGCTCTGCGCCAGAGCGAGGAGCGGTTTAAGGCTTTTATGGAAAATAGCCCCGCCGGTGCTTGGATTATTGATGAGGCGGGAAAGATACTTTATTTTAGTAAAGCTTTGGCCCAAATGACTAATCTCGTGGCTGATACGGCTATCGGCAAAACTATTTTCGATATTTTCCCGGCAGAATTTGCCCAACAATATGCCGATGTCACTCAGGTGGTTTCTGAGACGGATCAACTTATGGAGACAACCGAGTCTTTTCTTCGGCCTGATGGCACCCTAGGAAAGGCTTTGGTCTATCGGTTCCCTATCCTCAACCCCTCTGGGCAACCCCTGATAGGCGGAGTCGTCGTTGACATCACCGAACGGGTACGGGCCGAAGAAGCCCTGCGCGAGAGCGAGGAGCGGTTCCGCTTTTTAGCCGAAAATGCCTCCGATCTTATAATTAGGGGTACTCTGGAAGGAGTTTGCACCTATATGTCGCCTGCTTGTCGTAACCTACTTGGTTATGAACCTGAAGAATTGATCGGGAAAGCGGCTTTTGAATTTACCCATCCTCAAGATCAAGAAAATTTGCGGGAAAGTTTTGCGATAGCGTTAAAAGAGGGTGTTGGTACTTTGGCGTATCGTACCTGCCGCAAGGATGGTAGCTATATCTGGGTGGAGACTTCGATTCAAACTGCTCGTTACGTGGTTTCCGAATCTGAGACAGGAAACCCGCCCTATATCATCGCCGTCGTGCGTGACATCAGTGAGCGCAAAAAAATAGAAGAGGCACTGGAAGCGGAGAAAGAGCGTTTGGCGGTCACACTCCGTTCTATCGGGGATGGGGTCATTACGACGGATACCGAGGGCAACATCAGGCTCATCAATCGGGTGGCGGAGGAATTGACTGGTTGGAACGAGGCCGAGGCGGTTGGACATTCTTTGGCGCAGGTATTTCAGGTGCTTGATCCAAAAACGCGGCAGGCATGGAAGAATCTGGTCAACAATACACTAAAATCCGGTCAAATCTCGGAATTGTTTCCCAATTCTATTCTAGTGAGTAAGGATGGGCGCGAACGGTTGGTAGAGGATACCATTGCGCCCATCCACGACCAGCAAGGTCAGATTACCGGAGTAGTGGTGGTCTTTCGGGATAGTACCGAAAAGCAAAAGATAACCGAAGAGCTGCTCAAAGCCAGTAAGCTGGAAGCGATTGGACTTTTGGCTGGCGGCATTGCCCATGATTTCAATAATATTCTAACCTCTATTCTCGGCAATCTTTCGCTTGCTAGTGTGGGTGCTGATCCGGAGGAGGTGGTTAGTTGTTTGGCCGAAGCGGAGAAGTCCACTTACCGCGCGAGGGACTTAACCCAACAGCTACTTACTTTCTCAAAAGGGGGTGCCCCAGTCAAGAAATTGGCTAAACTGACCGAAATAATTGAAGATTCGGCCCAATTTGTATTGCGTGGTTCCAGAGTCTCCTGCGACTTTAACCTACCTACGCAACTTTGGCCCTTAGAAGCCGACTCCGGTCAACTCAGCCAAGTCATTCAAAATCTGGTAATAAATGCAGCTCAGGCGATGCCCACAGGTGGCACAATTCACCTAGTGGCCGAAAATGTAGTGGTTGAAGAAGGAGAGATTCTGCATCTTAAAAGGGGCAAATATGTCAAGCTTGCGGTAAAAGACCTAGGTATCGGTATTCCGCCCGAACATTTAACCAAAATCTTTGATCCTTATTTTACTACCAAAGAGCAGGGGAGTGGTTTAGGTCTAGCCATTTGCTACTCTATTGTGCAAAAACATGAGGGGGTTATAAAAGTCGAGTCTGCGCTAGGGGTAGGCACTACGGTTTATCTCTACCTGCCTGCCTCCACTGACCGCACTCCACTCAAACCTGAAGGCTATACTTCCGTCGGGCGGGGCCGGGTGCTGGTGATGGACGATGACCATGCTATCCGCCATCTGCTCAAAACCATCTTGAAAAAGCGGGGCTATCAGGTAGAAGAGGCGGAGGAAGGACTAGGGGCGATTGCTCTGTATCAGGCTGCTAGAGAAAGCAGTCTACCCATAGATGTGGTAATTTTGGATATAACTATCCCCGGTGGAATGGGCGGTGAGGAGACCATCAAAAGATTGCTGGAAGTAGACCCTAGCGTAAAAGCGATAGTCTCCAGTGGCTATTCGGATGACCCAATAATGGCAAATTTTCGTGACTACGGCTTCTTAGGGGTAATCAAAAAACCCTATACCCTCGCCGAACTGGAGCAGGTTTTGGGAACGGTTCTGAAGCTAGAGGTGAAGAAAGATTAGAAAAGTAACACAAATAAACACAGTTATAATTTTAGATAAAATCTCTGCGTCCATAGGAGATAACGACGTTGAATTTTAAACCTGAAAAAAACCGAAGTGCTAGAGATCGGATCTTGGAATATTTTAAATTACGAGTGGGTGAGATAATAAATAAGGATGAGCTGATTGAGATTGCTAAAATATCTGACTGGGCTAGACGAGTTCGTGAACTCAAAGATGAATATGGTTGGGAGATAGAATCGTTTCGCGATTCGCACGACCTCAAGCCTGGTCAGTATCGCTTACGAAGTTTGGAGCAAGGCGCGATTGCCCCACGTATTGTTACTGCCGAACAGCGTCGCCATATTTTGCAGCGCGATGGTTATAAGTGTCAATATCTCAACCAAGATGGCAAAATGTGTGGACTAAAGGAGGGTGATCCTCATCCCTATAGAAAGGGGAGGAGGGTTACTTTACAAATTGACCACATTATACCGATTTCTCTTGGTGGTAACAATGAAGAAGATAACCTGAGAACCTTTTGTAGCTTTCATAACGCGCTCCGCACTAACCTCTATCTTGCTGATGGTACGGTAGATATTCTTATACTAATTCGAAAATTACCACTTGAGGCAAAGCGAGAAGCCTACGATTACCTTAAACAATTCTTTGAGGGTAACAGCAATCAGCTGACCGAATAAGACGCTGTTTGTAAGTTGTTATGTGGTTCCGCCTCACGTTCCAGCAGCAACTGATATACACTCTCGGCTATTCGTGCTGCAAGTAATGGCGGAACCGCATTTCCGATTTGCTTTGCAATTTCAATTTTGCTGCTACAGAAGCGAAAGGTGTCGGGGAATGATTGAAGTCGGGCGGCCTCTCGATGGGTTATAGGCCGATGCTGGACAGGGTGCAAATACCGTCCCTTTTCAGGTTTGTAAAATTCGGTACGGATGGTAAAGGCTTGTTTATCCCACCACAAGCGTCCAAACAAATCAGTGCCACCTTTCTCTTTCTTTATCCAGCATTGTGGGGTTAACTCCGGTGCTATTCGTTGCAAGTCAAAGCGGTTCATGCCTTCTTCGGGAATAGCTTTGTAACGCGCGATGCTTTGCGGAGTAGGCGAACGCCCGAAATGCAAATCCAGTGGTGGTTCTATCTTTCGAATCTGTGTACCACTTGGCTCTGGTAAATCACCGATTGCGTCTCTGACTGTTCGCCAAGGCAAAGGCTCATCCACATATTCGTTATCTTCCTCAAATAGAGAGTACTTTATGGTCTTGCCACGAGGGTAATACGTTTTTTTTGGTGGGAATTTTGAGGCAGGATCCGCAAAGCGGCAACCTACTATAAAAGCCCGCCAACGTATTTGAGCTACGCCATAATCAGCGGCACACAGTTTGACTGCTGCTATCTTAAAGCCTAAATTATGCACCACCAAACTTATAATTTGATTGTATTCCTCTGAACTCAGTAGTTCAGGCACATTTTCCATTACAAACACATCTGCTTTTGACCGTTTTACCACTTCAAAAAACGGTCGCCATAATTCCCGGCGTGTATCACCACTCTTTTTTTTATTTAACAAGCTAAAACCCTGACAAGGCGGACCACCGATAACTACATCGGCCCGTGGAATAACCACGCTCCGGTCATTGAGCAGTTCATTAATGTCCCCTAGTATACAATGCTGCCCAAAGTTGGTATTATAAGTTACAATGGCGTTTTTATCGAAATCATTTGCAAAAGCTACTTCAAAAGAACCTAGTTGGAAGGCTTGTCCCAGATTACCAACAAAGCCTAAAGTCAAACCACCAGCTCCGGCATATAAATCAATAAGTTTAAAGCTAAACTTGCTAGTCAGGTCATAATGAGATACTTTGCCCGATGACAACATTCTTTACCTCTATCTAAAAAGATTAATCAGAAATCATGTTTTTATTATAAGGGCTAGGCGACTTGAATAGCAACCACTTGGTAAATCAATTATCCGAATTGGGTGACAACTGAGAGGCTGTGAAGGAATCATTTGACCCCATAAAACTTAGAGCAATGTGGTGCTACAGGATTGGCCTTAAACTTGGTTAAAACGGTCTACAATGCCTTGAAGTGATAGCTTAGCTCAAATACGCGAATACGAACATTTGTTGACATCAGGCCAATGGAGTGTTACACTGCCTAAGCTATGCGAATATTACACATCAGTGACATACACTTCGGGATGGAGAATTACTCGAAGCTAGACCCTGAGACCGGTTTATCCACGCGCTTGCTGGATTTTATGTCGGCCTTTGACCGGGTGATTGAACGTGCCTTACAAGCGGGAGTGGATGTAGCTCTCTTTACGGGCGATGCCTATAAGAATCGTGATCCAAACCCCACCGTACAGCGCGAGTTCGCCCGTCGGATTGCCCGCTTGAGTCAAGCGGGTGTACCTGTCTACCTCTTGACAGGCAACCATGATCTACCAAATATGGTGACTCGCGCTCACGCTATCGAAATTTTTGAGACCCTCGCAGTACCCAATGTTTATGTGGCCCGTAAGATTGACTTAACCGTTATTCCAACCCGTTCAGGACCACTTCAAGTAGTGGCCCTACCTTGGATTACGCGCTCTAATCTGCTTGCTAAAGAGGAATATCGCGGTCATACTTTGGATGAATTAAATAGCCTGATGTTGGAAAAAATGGGAAGTATGCTGCAAGATAAAATCCGCCAGCTTAAACCCCATCTTCCGGCAGTCTTGGCCGTTCATGCTTGGTTAGATGGAGCCGAAGTTGGCAGCGAACGTTTGATTATGCTTGGTCAGGATTTGGCTATTCAAAAGAGTATGCTCTACGCCGACCACTTTGATTATGTGGCTCTTGGGCACCTCCACAAACACCAGCACTTTATCGCAGGAGATACCCCACTGGTCTACGCTGGTAGCTTGGGACGGATTGATTTTGGCGAAGAAAAAGAGGAGAAGGGTTTTGTCCTAGTTGAGATTGACGACCCCGGCAGTGGGCGTATCTATCGGCGAACTAGCTGGGCCTTTCAACCCGACCATAGTTCTAGGCGTTTTCAGACGGTGGTACTCAACCTAGAAGATTTAGAGGAAGATGCCCTTATCAATCTCACCGAGATAGCCCTCCAGCGGCTGCGGCTTGAGAATGATCGGCTCGGAAGTGAGCGTGGCCTGAAAGGAGCTATTGTGCGCGTAAAACTCAAACTGCGACCTGACCAAGCTAAGGTGGGTGAAGAAGAGTTGCGCCACGCCTTAGAAAAGGATTATGGAGTTTATTATATTGCTGCCATCAATCATGAAGTGACCCGTTCGCATCGTACTCGCTTGGCCGGGGTAAACGTAGAAGAGTTAACCCCGCTTCAGCTCTTAGAAAAATATTGGCAGCAGCGAGGTGTAACTTCGCCACGCCTAGAACTCCTTCTAAAACACGCCGATGCTTTGATTCAAGGCGTGACACCAGAGCTATCAGAAGAACCGTCAGACTTGGCGCACCCATAACGCTCTTTCACCTTAATCTATTTTAAACTGAACGTTATAACTATTGCCATTCTTCACGGTTTGTTTTATAATCAGGCAAAGGTAGCGTATTATGTAAATAATATGCTCTTCTTTGAGAATGTTGCAGGATAGCCTTTAAGGGCTAGTTTCCAGATTTAGAGAAAAGCTTAATCTTGGAGAGCGTTACCAAAACAAACAAGCAATTAGCTCCCAAAGGGAGAAGGAGGCGGCTTTCCCCTGTCACCTAAAGTGGCAGTTCCTAGCTGCGTCATTTATGGCTACAAATCGTGTGAAGCTCGAGGATGTAATAAATCAGGCCAATGAGGTGCTTAAATCTAGCAACCCCGATTATGTTGTTGCGCTTTGTCGCTACATCTTCAAGTACTATCCTCGTACTCTTGAAGCTACTCGATTGCTAGGAGAAGCTTATACTGAAAAGAAAGAAAAGAAGCTGCTGGAAGAAGCGGATCAGCTTTTTACGTATGTTCTAGCAGCCGACCCGCATAATGTCTTGGTCTATGTAGATCGTGGGTTTATCGCCACCGAACGTGGAAGCATAGACGAAGCTATTAGGTATTATGAGCGAGCAATCGAGATTGATCCTAGTATTGGGCAGTTACGATCTGAGTTGTTGCATCTCTACAAGCAACGCTCTGGCAACCACCGGGTGCGAGTGCGCCTAACCAAGGCCGGGTTAGCTAACTATCGTATGCGCGATGGTTTCTACAATCAAGCTATCGAAGAATATCGGGCTGTCCTCAACGAAACCCCTGACCGCCTTGACCTTCAGGCTTGGCTGATGGAAGCCTATTGGCGGAATCGCGATTATGCGCGAGCCGAAAAGTTGGCCTCTGAACTATTGCAAAATCATCCCTATCTGATTAAGGCCAACTTAATCTTGTGGCATATTTACGGGGTGCGTCGCCACCAAGCGCGAGCCGATAGCTATCTTGAAAAAGCCTATGCCCTTGACCCGTTTAACCTAATTGCGGAGCGGTTGTTTGAGAATTCGCCCACACAAGACCATCCTTTGATTTATATCTCTACGTTGGGTGTAGCAACTATTCCAGCCTTTAACCCGGAAACCCTTGAGCAAGAGAGTGCCGGGGAATCTTTGTTGCCCTTATGGGTTACGGCTGACCCTGAAACCGACCGACGGTTGGGCTTGCGTGGCTTAGAAGAGCCCCTTAGTCAGGAGAAGGAGCAAGAACCGCTCACTACTTTCCCCGACCTGACCGAGGAAAGCGATTGGCTCTCAAAATTGCTGGCTGAAACCGAACATCAGTTAGAGGTACAAGAGGTACAAAGCCAGATTACTACCCCGTTGGAAGAGGTTAGCCCTGCCCAAGCCCACACCGATGCTCAGGCCGATCTTGCCAGTTTCCGCCAGAGCCAAGGGGATGACTTTTTTGGCACTCTCTTCGAGGAAATTAAGGAAACTCCGGTGGAGTTTAACTCTCCTGCCAGTCTTTCGATCCACTCCCTTGCCGCCGTACCTTTGGATCTCGACTTAGAGCAATTTAATCCTGCCCAAGATATAACCATAAAGCCTTTCAATGTCAAAGCGGAGGATTCTACGCTTGATAGGCTCTTTGAGGAGTTAGTACCACCGCCTAATAGCCAGCCGAAGGTCTCTTTGGATTCCTCCTACCTTGAGGATGATAGCTCCTTCGAGCCTACTTTGAAATATACGCCTAGTGGAGGTTTCGGTGCTAAAGCCGAAACGGAACCTTCACCTTTTGACTTTGATTTTGGAGAGGCAGCCGTTCCTTTCACCTTTGAGGCTGAAGCTAAACCTGAGCCAATTGAACCCTTTCATTTTGACAATGAATCTCAACCTTTTATTTTTAAAACTGATACGGGATCGGACTTTGACCTTGGGCCAGAACCGTTTACTAACCCCGAAAACGCTCCGCTTACCAACGCTAACTCCTCGTTAGGTAGTTTCCCGGACGATTTCCAAATGAATGTTGCCTTTGAATTACTCGAATTTGGACGTACTGAAAATACCGCTATCCGACCAGATAAGTTGGCTCGTACTGAACACCCTCTATCTGCCCTTCCTACCTTTGACCTGAATGATCTTGAACTGGATGAGACTGACTTAGCTTCTATTCCGCTTCAGGATAAAACCGCTACGTCCTACGAACCGGAAATTTCGGCCAGTAAAAGTGAAGCAGAACGAGGTTACGGCGTTTTTGTGGATGATTTACGTGAAACCGAGCAGTATGATGTAGACCTTTTCGCCCCCACTCTCTTGCCCTCCCAATTTTTGCTTACGCCTGAACCTGAAGTTATGGAACCTTTGATGCAGGTAGAGTCTGATGAGTATAAGGGAGAAGTGGTTGAAGCAGCTAAAGCGGAAAGGCCGTTTGAAGCAAGCACCGAATCAGGTTTTGAAGTGGAACCTTTATCTTTCTTCGGTAGCCTAGAACCTGCGACCGCGCAACTAGAACTATATCCTGCGGATAAGAGTTATGTTGACTCTATACCGCCAATAGATTCATCTTTGTTTGAGGCGGAAAGCCTTGAGCCGATGATTGCCCTACCCTTGATTCATCATGCGCCTGAAAGTAAAATAGAATCGTCACGACGGTTGGATGCTCATGCGTTCCATCGTCGTGACGAGCGGGGTCTCGTTCCACCGGCAATTGCCCATTCATTAGAAGGGGATTACTACCCAGGGGTTCCACTGGAAAGAGCCGTCGCTTCGCTGGAGGGAGGGCCAATCCAAGCAACCTCAGAACTTAACCTAACACCCGTCACGGCTACTGCTATAACCGGTACGCCTGTTGCATCTACCGACCAGAAAGTCGAAGCAATCGCAGCTCCTGGGATCGAACCCAGTGACAAGGAGAGTGAAGCCATGCCAATCAAAAGAGGCGGCCAAGATGATGATAGTAATGTTTTTGATTGGGAGAAAGAGGAACTACCTGATTATCTCAGGGATTTCGCGTTAGACGAAGAGGAAGTTGCTCAAAAGGGTTGGCCCCTCAATCCGCCAATTACCCGCGACATTGATATGACCACCGGGCCAGCCCGTATTAGACCACGTGACCCAGAGCCTGCGACCCCAGGTGATTTACCGGAGTGGATTAACCCTAGCTCTAATCGTCAGCCTCCTCAAATTAATATGGCAACCGGGGATCAAATCCGTCTGAGCGGTGGAGGCACACGTCCTATTGGGTCAGGCGGTTCTTTACCAAACTGGCTCGATGCTAGTGAACAGTCTGCTCCACCAGATCTCGGTCGTCCGGCGATTGGTCTGCCCGGTTTGGATGATCTTGACCTAGATGGCTTACAACCTTTTAGCCTAGAAGGAGCGGATGGTTTTGGTGGACCCTCCCTCCAACCGCCTGCCATCTCTGGTGGTGGTTCTAACCGTTCGCCCCAACCTCCGGCTCGTCAGCAGCCACCGGCTTTTCAACCACCTCCTGCCCCTTTCAACCTAAATGATGATCTGGATAACGATCTCCAACCTTTCAGTATGGATGGCTTGGACGGTGGTGGTTTTGTACCGCCCGCCCCCTCGCAACGGCAGGCTCCACCTCAACGCCCGGCTCCAACGCCCCCACCTCAACGTCCGACTCCGCCCCCCCAGCGTTCGAATCCACCACAATTCCAGCCTCCTTCAGCCCCTTTTAGCTTAAACGATGATTTGGGTGATCTTTCACCTTTTAATCCATTGGATTTTGGTGAGGCTCCGACTATACCTGCCGCGCCGCCGTCGCGTTCGCAACCACCTGCGCCGCCGTCACGTTCGCAACCACCTGCGCCGCCGTCACGTTCGCAACCACCTGCACCGCCGTCGCGTTCGCAACCACCTGCACCCTCTTTTGGCTTGTCTGGTGGTGACTTTGACGATATGCTGGGTGACTTAAAGCCTTTTAGCCTAGAAGATGCTGGAGGGGGAGCAATCTCCGCCCCACCTCCCTCTATGCCACCCCAGCGTCCGTCGTCTGGATCGTCACCATCTATGCCGCCTCAACGTTCCGCAGGTGGATCGTCTCGTCCACAATTTTCGGCCCCACCGGACTTACCGGGATCGTTTAGCCTAAATGACTTAGACGGCGATATGCCTGAGCCTTTTAATCCTTTCGAGACTATGGGAATACCGGAGCCACCAAAAGCCTCACGTTCTGGCCCCGGTCGCACACCGCAGCCTCCAGCCTCATTTAATCCACCTGGCTTTGCCTCGATGCCTAATATTGGTGGCGATGGTTTTGTCGAAGCTGGACCCGGCTCGTTAAAACCGTTTAGCTTTGATGATTTTGGAGCGGAACCCCCACCATCTAAACCTCCCACAAGAGGTAATCGGGCCGATCAGGGTTTATTCCCTTCTGATTTGGGGGATGTGGATTTGGAGTCCTTTTCCACTAGTGGTATGGATATTCCAGGATTAAATGAGCCTGCTTCATTCCGGGGTAATCTGGACAACCTACCCGATCAGCCTTTCTACCCGCAGCCTCGTCCCCGCTCTCGTGCGGTAGAGCCTGAAATTGAACTAGAGCCTGGGCAAGAAAAACCCTTGCAAAGTTTCGGCTGGATAAAAGATCGGGCCGCTCGCAAACGCGAGGAAGAAGAGGAAGAGGCCAATGCTGAAGCTAAAGGAAGAAGCAAATCCCTCTTTCAAAAGCTCTCCGAGCGTCGCCAAGGACAGGCTCCAAAGCCTGTGGAAAAACCTGCACGAAACGTAGAATCTGGCTCAGAAGAGATGGATCAGTTTGCCAATTATATGTCGTTTGAAGAGATAGAACGTCGGGCTACCCTGCAAGAACGAGCAGCACAACTACCCACTACCCCGGTTCAGCCCCCTTCTGTTCCTGCGGCTAAATTTGAAGAAGCCATCGAGCCTTTCAGTTTTGATTTTGGTGGAACGCCGCCGCCTGTGTCTAAAGCTAAAGAGCCAGTGCCACCTGCGAAAGCCGAGGAAGCCATCGAACCGTTTAGCTTTGATTTTGGTGGGACTCCTCCGCCTGTATCTAAAGCTAAAGAGCCAGTGCCGCCTGCGAAAGCCGAGGAAGCCATCGAACCGTTTAGCTTTGATTTTGGTGGAAGTGTGCCGCCGCCCGTGTCTAAAGGTAAGGAAGAGATAGCCCCCTTTGGTCTTGATTTTGGTGGAAGTGTGCCGTCGTCCGAGGCTAAGTTTGAAGAAGCTATAGAACCGTTTAGCTTTGATTTTGGTGGAAGTGTGTCGCCGCCCGTGTCTAAAGGTAAGGAAGAGATAGCCCCCTTCGGTCTTGATTTTGGTGGGACTCCGCCACCTGTGTCTAAAGGCAAGGAAGAGATAG
>JACAUC010000132.1 GCA_013390945.1 Candidatus Chloroheliaceae bacterium | reverse complement strand
CCGCTCAGTCGGTAGATGTGTGGTGGATTTGTAGGATACCGCTCAGTCGGTAGATGTGTGGTGGATTTGTGGGATGCCGCTCCGTCGGTTGATGTTTGTAAAATAATGGTACAATATAACCCTAACTGAGCAGGGATTATAGAAAAGCGAAAATGGGAAAATTGCTATGGTGGTTGCAGTAACAACGGTTGACCGAAAACGAGCTTATACCGCCGATGAGTTTGAAGAACTACCGAATGATAAAAAGCTTTACGAACTAATCGAAAGAGCATTAGTTAGAAAAATGTCGCCGGGAGATGAGCATGGTCAGATTAGTTTTCATCTACTGACTCACCTGATACTTTTAGACCCACAACACAAATTAGGAATGATGTGGCCCGGTACAAGTTTCCGGTTAAACCCCACCAATGTACCAATCCCTGATCTAGCCTTTGTCGTGGCTGGTCGGATACCGCCCAAGAGCAAGAAGGCGATGGCGGTTATACCTGATTTGGTGGTAGAGGTTCATTCGCCCCGATATTTGGCAAGCCAAGCCAGACGTACCTTAACGGACTTGAAAATCAGGCTATATCAGGTGGCGGGAGTCCAGATTATATGGGCGATTAATCCATCCAATCAGACGGTAGAGGTTTACCACCAAGGGCAACTTGCCCCGGTAGTGGTGTTGAGTTTGGGAGATGATTTGGATGGTGAAGCCGTTATCCCCGGTTTCAAGCTCAGGGTGAGCCAACTGTTTAAGTAAAAGTAATTGCTTGAGGAGAAGTAACGGTTTATGACCATGCCTAACGGAAACGGCAATAATCGCAATGGAAGCGGACACTATTTGCCGCCAAATCTAGGGCCGCGCCATAAACGCCGCAAGATTCCTCCTTGGCTCTTGCGCTCCCGGTTTAACCATCCCTCCAAACAGAAACTCGTCGTGAAATTGTTGCCGCTCTATTTCTTGATTGCCCTAATTATTACCTCTGTGGTAGTGCTTTCGGGTGCTATCGCCACGCCTTTTATGCTTACCGCTGGGGCTTACCAATATTACTATAGCCGGGTAGAATTGGGTAAAGAGTACGAACTTAGCTTTGAAACCACTCGCATCTATGACCGCAATGGGAAGCTACTTTACGAAAAACAGCCCGATGAAGGGGTGCGCGAATATGTCCAAATTAAGGATATACCCAAATTCCTGATTGATGCGACCCTTTCCGCCGAAGACCCCACCTTTTTTGATAATCAGGGTATCGAGCCTAATGCTTTTATGCGGGCACTCTACATTAATCTCAGTGGAAATGGTAGTTCGGGGGCGAGTACTATTACCCAACAGGTAGCCCGCTTGCTTTTTATGTCACCGGAAGAACGCAATTCCAAAGATGTGGTAAACCGTAAAATTAATGAAGTCTTTTTGGCAATCAAGCTGACCGAGAAATATACCAAACAAGAGATTTTGGAAAAATATCTCAATACAATCTACTATGGCAATATGGCCTATGGTATTCAGGCCGCTTCAAAGGGTTATTTCGGCAAAGATGCGAAAGACTTAAATTTGGCCGAAGCTTCTATGTTGGGTGGTTTGCCCCAACTTCCGAGTGACTACGACCCGACGGTGGATGAGGAACATTACCAACTCGCCAAACGTCGCCAGAAGCGGGTGCTGGAACTCATGATCCAAAACGAGAAGATTACCCCAAGCGAGGCGGATCAGGCTTATGCCTATGATATAAAATCCCACCTTAACGATCAGCGTCGCAAGAATATTACTATGTCGGCCCCCCACTTTGTAAACTATATTTTGCTCCAGCTTGACGGTACGCTTAGTGCCAAACAATTGACCGATGCGGGGCTAAACGAAGATTGGGCCAGGGGCGGCTTTGACATTTATACTACCCTTGACCTCAATATGGTTAACAAGGCCCAAGAAATCGTCACCAAAAGTTTGGATGATCTTAAAAAGCGGAAGGCTACTAATGCGGCATTAGTGGCTTTGCGTCCTAGCACTGGTGAAATCTTGGCGATGGTTGGTAGCGTAGATTTTAATAATAAGAAGATTGGCGGACAGTTTAACAGTGCCATTGCCCAACGCCAGCCTGGTTCGGCTCTCAAGCCGATTACCTATGCTACAGCGATGGAAAAAGGCTGGAGTGCGGCTACCGTCATCGCCGATGTAAAGACCTCTTTCCCTAGTGGTGGTCGCCTGCCTTATGTACCCCAAAACTTTGATAATCGCGAGCATGGTCTTGTTACGGTGCGCCAAGCCCTCGGTTCCTCGCTCAATATTCCGGCGGTTAAAGCTCTTCAATACGATGGTGTTCAAACCATGATGGACAAGGCCAAAGAGATGGGCATCAACTTCCAAGATACTGCCGACCGTTACGGCCTTACCCTGACTTTGGGTGGTGGTGAGGTGCGGTTGCTCGATCTTACCAATGCCTACGCCGTCTTTGACAACTTGGGTCGTAAGGTGGAACCGATTTCGTTCCTTAGAATTGAGCGGCACGGTCAAACGATTTACCAGTTTGACCGTACCAAGTTAAGTCCAAAGCAAGTGCTTTCGCCCGAAACGGCCTATATCATCACTAACATTCTAAGCGACAATAAAGCCCGTTTGTTGGCTTTTGCCCCTGACAATCCACTAGTCTTAGATCGTCCAGCGGCAGCTAAAACTGGTACCTCCAATGACTTCAAAGATAGTTGGACAGTAGGATATACCCCCGACTTGGTCGCAGGTGTTTGGGTGGGCAATAATGATAATTCAGCGATGGATGGAGTCGCGGGTTCCATCGGTGGTGGTTTGGTTTGGCATGATTTTATGACCCAAGTCTATAAAGACTCTGTTCTGCAAAAGATAATCCAAGTAGACGGTAAGCCGCTTCAGCTTGATTTTGAGCGTCCGGCAACTGTAGTGGAGGTATTGATTTGTGCCGATAGTGCGATGTTGCCGGGGCCAAATTGTCCGGCTACCCGCAAAGAACTCTTTGCCAAGAACAAAGTTCCTACTCAGCGTGATAATTGGCACATCTTAGTAAGAGTAGGTAAGGATACAAGTGGCCCTTGCGTGGCCGGGGCAGATTACCCGGATGAGGCCGCTGAGAATAAGGTCTATTTCGTCTACCCACAAGAGCTAGGAGGGTACCAGCAACAGGGAGACCCTCCGCCAACGCAACCCTGCCAGCCTTACGTTCCACCTACGCCTACCCCGGCCCCTACAGTTGACCCTGGCATTGCTTGGCCGGGGGTAACGGTCCTGGTTTCTACCACTATCCCTCCCTCCCTCGCCCCACCGACTGAGGGCGATAAAGCTACGCCTGCGCCTACCGCGACAGTCTCCAAACCCAACCCAACCTCCGGCGGCCTCACTATTCGTACCATTCCACCACAACCGCAAGCTACGGTAAAACCTTAATAGCTCAAGTTATGAGTTATTAAGATTTTACCGCCTGTCTTAAAAATGTATTTCTCTTGTCTCCTTGACTCCTACAAGAGAAATACATGGTACTTCCATTAAACATCACTAAAATTAAAATTTTTAAAATCTGTGTCTATCTGTGGTTCGTAGACTGGCCTCTGTGTTACTAACTAGTTGATTAGTCCAGAGGACGCATAACCAACCCGGTCATAAATTTGGGGTAAAAGTAGGTAGATTTGGGGGGCATTGGTTCTTGGGTATCGGCTACTGCTCGCAAATCGGGCAGGCGCGTGGGGGGTAATAAGAAAGCCAGTTGAGCCGTACCATTATTAACTCGCGCTAAGGCTTCGTGGGCATGGCGGGTATAGCCAAGTTGCTCATCCACTGTTTTACTTTGATCGCTTAGGCCAAGAAAGCCTTCCAAAATTAGGGAGTGTAAAATTGCTACTTCCTGCCGTTGCCACGCCTTAGAATAGGGTGGCATCCGTCTTGCGGCACTCTCTACACTTTTCAGCTTTAGCAAAAGAAAGCGACTAGTCCCCTCTGGTCTAAGATAATACATTCCCAACACATGATGCTCCTCTCCGGTATAGTCGGTTAGCGTATTGGCGTGTTGAACCAGTTCGGCGGCAAAAAGGGCGTGGTCTTCCTTGTCCGCCAACGAGACCTCTTCCACATGGAAAAAATGAGTTAGGCTTAATTCCAGTTTTGCTAACTGTGCAGCACCTAGTCCACTTACCGTTCGATGAAGGGGCGTAATGCACAAACCTGCGTCTTGGAAAGCGGTTAGGGCCACCATTATATAATCTACCGGATTGCACCCCAGATCACCGCTTCCCTGACGTTCGGCCTGATAGTTCAAGGCCGTCTGGTAACGATGATGACCGTCGGCTAGGTAAAGCTTTTTATCGGCAAAGGCTTGAGTGAGTAGCGCAAGGAGTTTTGGCTGGTGAATAGGATAGAGGCGGTGTTGGTGGTTCCACTCGTCGGCAAATTGGTAGAGCGGCGGTTCTTCTAAGGCTATACTATATAGGTAGTCCACCTGCCCTTCAGAGTCATCGTAAAGGCAAAAGACCGCGTTCAGGTTGATCTTGATAGCCTTGAGTAGTGCCAAGCGTTCGGTCAGTGTGTGGGCCAAGATTCGCTCGTGGGGTAACACTATACCCCGGCTATACTCCTCTAGGCGCAAAGCCGCCATCAGTGACTGACGGCGATAGTGCCGTCCATTGAGGGTAAATTCCTGCTCATAGAGGTAATAGAAGGGCTGTGAATCTTGTAGCAGCAGCCCTTCCTCTTTCCAGTTTTGTAACACCGTCGCGGCTCTAGTGTAGCGATTGTGATCCGAGTTATCTTCAGGAAAAGTTTCGCCTAGTTCTAGCCGCACAATATTATGGCGGTTGCGCTCCAAATAACGTTGCTGAGCCTCCCAGCCCATCACGTCATAGGGGGCGCAAACCACTTCCCGGAGGTTGTTCTTTCCCACTTTAGCTAGGCTATAACGCCACCCGCGAAATGGTTTGATCTCGGCCACTATTTTAAAAATCCTGTTGTAGCTGGCAAAGTTAGTCGCCCAAACTCACAAAGCGCAGATTTTCTACACCTGGTATTTTGCTAAGTTCTTGGATAATTTCGGGCGGTACAAGATCATCTACGCTCACGATCATGACCGCTTCTCCGCCGCGCTGTTTTCGCCCTACTTCCATTGAGGCGATGTTGATCCCGTAATTTCCAAGTTTGATACCCACGTTCCCAATAATACCCGGCATATCAATGTGGCGGCTAATTAGCAGATAGCCGACTGGGGCTACTTCCACCGGATAGCCGTTGATCCGCACAATGCGCGGCTCGCCATTGACCAACGTGCCATCGAAGGTACGCAAGCCCGTCGCTGCATCGCTGGAACCACCCTGCGATTGTACCCGCACCGAAACGGTTAAGCCACTGAACTGTCCTTCTTCTTTGGTAGCTGTTTCCACTACTTCTAAGCCACGCTGTCGGGCCAGAGATTGGGCATTTACCAAGTTTACCGTCTCGCTACTAGTTCCCTGTAAGAGACCTTGGAGTGCCGCCATACCAAGTAATTTGGTGTGGTTAGGGAGGGCTTGACCTTGACACAAAATTTCAACCTTTACCACCGGGCCATCCGAAAGTGCTGTAGCCAAGCGGCCTAGCTTTTCCGAAAGCACCAGATAGGGCTTCAATTCCGTCAACGCTTCGCGGCTCAGACCGGGCAGGTTGACCGCATTTGGCACGAGTTCGCCATTTAGTGCGGCTACCACCGAATCGGCGGCATCTACCGCTACCTTGATTTGGGCTTCCTCGGTGGAAGCACCCAAGTGTGGCGTGATTACCACGTTGCTATGTTGGAGGAGGGGAGCATCCAGCTTGGGCGGCTCTTTTTCAAAGACATCCAATCCGGCAGCGGCCACTTTTCCGCTATTTAGGGCTTCTAGCAAATCGTCTTCTTGGATAATCCCACCACGTGCCGCATTGATAATCCTGACACCCGTCTTCATCTGCTCGAAAGCAGCCTTGCCGATCATGTGGCGGGTTTCAGGCAGGAGCGGCGAATGGACGGTGATGAAATCCGACTGGCGATAAATTTCGGTTAGTGCCACCATTTCAATCCCTAGCTTCTCGGCATAAGCCGGGAGTACAAAGGGATCATTGGCGATAACCTTCATCCCAAAGGCTTGCGCCCGTCGTGCAATTTCGGTACCGATTCGACCTAGACCTACAATACCTAGCGTCTTGTCGGCTAGTTCTACTCCCATAAACTGCTTGCGCTCCCATTTACCACCTTGCAGGGTGTTGTGGGCTTGAGTCAGCTTGCGGGCAGTTGCCAGCAGCAGCAGGAAAGCCTGTTCGCAGGCAGCAATCGTATTGCCGTTGGGGGTATTGACCACGATTACACCGCGTTCGGTAGCGGCAGGTACATCAATATTATCCACCCCGACCCCAGCGCGGGCGACTACTTTCAGGCGGGTGGCAGCCTGAATTACTTCTGCCGTTACTTTGGTTTCACTACGTACTATTAGCCCATCATACTCAGGAATAATCCGCAGCAATTCTTCTTTGGATAGTCCTGTCTTTACCTCCACTTCCAGCCCGGCCCCATTTTGGGCTTCGGCTTTCAGTCGGGCAATTCCTTCCTTTGCAAGTGGGTCACTCACTAGCACTTTGAACATGTTTATTGTACTCTTCCTTTACAATATGATTTGTCTAAAATTTGTGAATAATTATACTAGTCAATGCCACTGCCGTCAATTCGATCAAAGGTGCATATTGTAATAATAGGGTCTTTTAGGTACAATAGCAACTGATTTCCAAAGACCGATTAAGCCTTGTTCGGGAAGGGTGTCCAATCAAAGAAAGGTATTTTAGCTTTATGAAAGAATTGCCGCGAGAAGTAGAGGAACGCTATGGCATTGTCCTTGGTGTGGTGTTGCCCGTGACGGTTTCACCCACGCAGTTGCAGATGCTTCGGGCGGCAGAAACCGAGTCGGAGAAAAATTGGAGTATTGTGCTACTGATTTTTTCCGGGGCGAACGTTATGGCTCATGGCGAAACCGATAGTGGTCGCTTGCGGTTGCCTGAATTTAGGATTCCTTCGGATCTGTTGGATTTGGATGAGTTTGAAGCTACCCTAAAAGAAAAAGTTTTTCTTGAATATGGTCTGAAGATTGATTTAAGTCGCTACCTGATGTTGGGTCATTGTACCTTTATGAGTGATAGTCCGGTCGAGGGGGATGAAAGCGATACCAGCAGTCGCACCCTGCATTTGTTTACGGCGCGAGCGTTAAATTCAGATGATTTAGTGGCAAAGGAACAACCTATCGGAGTAGCCCGCTTGGTTAAACCAAACCTTTTGGCCGATTCGCTCCAGCGCGAATGGGCCGATGTGCGGGCGCAACTTAACACGGGCGGAACCAGCCAAAATATGCGCGACGACTATAATGCAAGTTGGGCCTTTGTGCGTTCCCGTCTAGTAGCCCTTGCCTTCCAAAAGCTTTTTGGTTGGGAACTACCGGAGGTTTAGTACTTTAATCTTCGTGCCTTACCTCCACCACTTGAGAGTTTAGGTCAAGTGGCGTGACATTCTCGGTAATGGTAGGGCGAAAGCGGTAAGCGTTGGGGTTGTGGGCGTAGCGTAGTTCGGGAGGGGTAGTTTCTGCCGGATGGCTCTCCCGCAATCGCTCGAAAACATTACGGGGGTTGAAACTTGAAATATTGAGCGCGTAGGCAATCCGGCGCGAAACCATGTAATAGAGGGTTGCTAGGAAAGGAATCACCAATAGCGAGAGCCAAGGCAAATCCTCAAAAAAGGTGCCGAGGGAAATCAAGACATCAAATGCGCCATGCGTTAAAATTGCCAATAGCAACCCGTAGCCGATTAATTTGCGCCGCCGCGCTTTATCTGGTTCAAATTTTGCCAAGCCAAGACCTGCGCCCCACATACCCGAAAAGAGAACATGACCAAGGGTACTGACTGGCCCCCGTAAGAGGATCAGATAAAGCCCTTGATCTATCAGATAAAAGATATTTTCGAGCGTGGCAAAACCTAAAGCGGCAGCAGCAGCATAAATAATCCCGTCCATCGGCTCATTAAACTCATTATTTCGATAGACCACCGTCACCACTACAAAAAGCTTGGCAACTTCTTCTACTAAGCCTACTACTCCAAAGTAAAAGAGAATCGCTAGAGGCAAGCCGGAATTATGCGAAAATTGTGCCTGTGTTCCGCCGTCAAGGGTAAATTCCAGCAAGCCAGAAAGGAGCGAGAGTGGGGTAGCTAAGATAAAGACCAAGGCCAGCAGGCGCATAGGTTCTTTGTCGTAGACATCCTTGCGATAGTACCACCACATCCAAAAAAGAGCGGGAGTCAAAGCCAGAATAATTATTAGGAATAAATTCATTAGGCCGCATCCCCCGCAACCGACAATTAACGTGGCAAAAGGTTAGAGACAATTGGTAGGGTGATTAAGGAAAAGAAGAAGCTCGAAAAGATACAAGCACTAGCAAACTCACGATCCAGTTTATATTCGGCAGCGTAGGCCAAACAGATTACAATGGCAGGAGTGGCGGCATCTAATAGAATGACACCTTGGGTTACCGCACTCATACCCATATAACGCGCCAACATTAGTGCCACCAGTGGAGCAACCACCAGTTTTATAACATTCATAGCGAGGATTCTAGTTAACTGGCTGCGAACATCTTGCCAGACAATTGTAAGACCGAGCGAAAACATCATAATGGGCAGAGTACCCTGAGAAAGCGTATTGAGGGTTTCAAGTAAGGGGCCGGGGATTTCCTCGGTATAAAAGAGCAGACCTAATACCATTCCTAAAAATGGCCCAGATTTAGGTACCGCGATCAGGTTCCACCAGAAGCTTGTTTTTTGGCTGTGTGTCCGTTCGCCATAGTATGAAGCAATCATAATGGCAACCGTAACTAGCAAGATTAGGCTACCTAGCTCGCTGTAAAAAGTATGCTGAAGCAAAGCACCACTACTAACCTCTTTGCTATACGATTTTTCGTTGTAGATTCCGCTAATAAGGGGTATACCAATAAAAGCGGTGCTACCGAACATTGAGGTTAGCAAAAAAGCACCCATTTGGGGGCGCTTCATATGAAAGATATATTTCCCCAGCACAAAAGCAAGTAGGCCACACACTCCAATGGTTAAATAGGCAATCAGAGGAATACGCAATAGTTCCGGCGAGAGTCCGGCGGCCTTAGATTGGGTATCTTGGGCTTTCTTAATACCAGTAAAGACGAGGGCAGGTAAGAAGAAAGTCATTACAATGTTGTTTAACAAACCAGCCGCTGTGGGCGGGATGATATTGAGGAGGCGGGCGACCGAACCCAACGCGACCATCAGGGCTACGGTTATGAGGACAAAAACAACTTTATCCATGAGTTCTCTTCCTGAAAAGGTAGCTAAGCTAAACAATAACGTAGATTTAAAGACCCACGTTATTGTAACACAAAGTTTTTTCAAAAAAAAGGCTTAGCTAACCAGTTTTCGATCCAATTTAGTCTGCCTGTTGGTAATCGGGGAAGATATAGCGTACCGGTTCGGGTAGCGTCTTACGCAATTCCTCAAGCATTTGCAAAATGATCTTAACCCCGTTGAGGTTGACACCCCGGTCGCGGGTCAAGAACTGGATAAACTGAAACTTTTTAATATCGTTTTGAGAATAGCGGCGACGTTGGGTTTGAGTGCGATGTGGCACAACTAATCCATGTTCCTCATAAATTCGCAAGGTACGTGGATGTAAGCCAAGTATATCGGCTGCCACGCTTAATGTAAAGATTGGTTTATCTACGTTAATTTTGCTGGGATTGGAACGATCCGCTCGTCCGGTTCGCGTTGCCCGCCCATTAATTCGGCTTTTTGGTTCAGCCCCGTTGCCGCTTAGCTCCTTATCCTCTGCTGGTATACTATTACTAACCTCTGTTTCAGGAGCAGTAGGTTCTAACAGCGCATTACGGGAGCGAGAGCCGCTGGGACGGCCACGCCCGGCCTTCACTTTACCTAACGTTGGTAAAGACTCAGCCTCTTTGGTCTCGTCAACTTCCATAGCTTGTCAAATCGCTTTCTCACCTATCCCGTCTACGCATCAAACTAGCCGGGATAATACTCACTAACTATTTGAGCTTTTTACACCTTATTACAATTGATAGTAGCATAATGCTGATTTACTGTCAAGTTAAAAAAAGCAAAACACTAAGGCGATTCAGGTTGGAATATTGTAGCTAAGAAAGGGTGAAAACCTAGAAAGCCGGAAGTACATAAATAAGAGAGACTCTCTATGCCGAAGCCTTAGTTTTTCTCCGACCACGTGCTTTTGGCTTGTCCTCATTTTCCGTCTTGGGAGCCTCTGTTTCCACGCTATTTTCAAATTCCGTGCTTAGTGCTTCAGGCTCGGCTTTACCTACAACGGCCTTTTTCAAGTTATAACTGGCGGTAAAGCTTGGGGTCTGGGTTGCGGCAATCATTATATCTTCTTTGGTTTGCGGATTGACTCCGTGGCGTTCCTTTCGGGTACGTATTTCAAAAGTGCCAAAGCCGGTCAGAACTACCTTATCCCCTTCACGCAAAGTACGTGTAATAAGCTCAACCATACCCTTCATTACTTGGTTTATCTCTTTTTGAGGTAAAGAAGTCTCCTTGGCTAGTTGTTTGATGAACTCATTTTTGTGCATCTTGGACTCCGCCTCCTAATTATATGCAAGTGCCTCTAATTGCACCCGAAATTTAAGCGCTTCTCTTTTTTCGCAGGAAAGCAAAAAGGCCCGAAACCACCACCCCACCTATAACTGCTCTTATGACCGGTAAATCTTCTAGGCGTGGTTCATAAGAAATTTCAAACCAAGGCAAACTGACGAAAATCCACACCCCTAACGCTGCCGAAAGCACCGCCCCTATAACACCAAAAAAGGGAGGATTACCTACAATCAACTCGGCTAGACAAGCCGCTACTACTGCTAGGAAAAACAGAGCCAAAATCAGAGGTAGCGTTATTGGTAGTAATTGCATTTAGAATAATTTTCCCCTACTATGGCCTCAAGGTCTTGCTCTCTTGATACCGTAACATAACATTATCAGGCTTTCGCGCGAGCCTTGCGTTTGATCTTATCTATGCCCAGCGGTACCGAATTACTATGGTGGCCTCCGCACTCGTCAAGCCTTTCTTTTTTACTAAATCCAACTTTAATATATCATAGTATGGCATGACCTGCTATGGACTTTTTGTACATTAAGGTCTTGCTCTTCCTCACGCTTCGTTTGAGGGGCTCCAAATTAGAGGCATTATAATATAACACAAATCTAATACAGCTACTCTTCCTTTAGCGGCTCGGACGTGCTACAATTTTACTTGACCGGAGTAAAAGGCCGTTTGGCGGCAAATAACGGTATCCGGTAGCGTTTTCATTATACGCAGTTAGTGGTTGACCGCCGCGTCGATCATTAGAAAGGAAATTCAAAATGAGTGACCGCTTTAATAGCGGACAGATGCAGGGCATCCTGTCCCAAGTTATTAAGGAGATCCAGAACGGTCTTACTAAGCTAGAACAGAGTGTGAACCAGGCTTCGCAAGCAGGTGGTAACATTCCTGATGGTGAAACCTTTACACCTACCCAAGAGCCACCACAGCCTCAACAAGCCCAAGCAGCACCCCCTACACCCGCTACGCCCTATACGGGCTCACGCTGGGAGTACAAAGTGGTCTATGTTAACTTCCGAGGCCAAATCAGCAGCGAGGGACAGCAACTTATGATTGGTCGCGGGGAGCGGCGTAGCAGTTTTGTACGCAATTACCTCGACCAAATCGGTCAGCAGGGTTGGGAACTATCCGGGGTTAGCCCCTTGGGAGAAACCGAGAATAGCTACTTCATCTTCAAGCGTCCGTCTACTGGCGAGCGGGTGGCGAATACGGCTTCCACTAGCACTGCCGCTCCGCGTAGCGAGGGGCAACGTATTAAGATCGAGGAAGTAGACGATGGCGATAGCAGCTTTATTGCGAATGCCTAAGTAAGCTCTGACTTTTAACAACAGCTTTTGGGTCACTACTCAAGGCTATTTTGATATATGACTGACTGACTGAAAAGTACCTTTTGGTACGCATTTAAAGGGCGACGGTTTCATTAGAGGGAAAACTGTTGCCCTTTCTCAATTTATATTATAATAGCTCCTGTTCATTGGATTAAGTTACTGGCTTGAAAGGAGTATTATGTCACGTAATGGAATCGAACCCTGTCTAAAAGCAGAGCGAGAAGGCACCGAATGTATGTGTGGGTTGTTGCCAGAAGTTTTGCTCAACGTTGAAGCCGAAGATGGTATCCAACCTGAATTACGTTGCCGCCTCTGCACCGGAGTCAGCACCCACTATTTCTATCGCTTGCTCCGTTTTGGTCGCCCTTGGGGTATCGAAGTCTGCGGAGTTTGTGGTACAGTCTGCAATGAATATTAGCCCCCGAATTTGCCGTTTGTAAGGTCTCTCGTAACTTTCGGTGAATAACGCATTAAAGTTCGATGAAATAAAAAATATAACTTAGGGTTATAGCCTGTGGCTGTTGCATGGGTATGCTATAATTAATTCAAGCTCACCAGAGCGCACAAAAACACATTTGCTTTTATTGAAAATCTTTCTGAACATTCCAAAGGTTGCCTTGCGAAAGGCGGGAATTGTTATTAAGGAACCATCATCTCGGTGGCCGGAATGTTTGAGCTTAGTAACTTTGCTCAAATAACCATCCGAATGATGTAACGGGAGGATGCTCAAGGCGGTAAGGCTAGGGTAATCTACCTTAGTTACGCTGGTCTATTCGGTAAGTTTGGATAAATCTAGCTACGTTTTGATGAGCAACTTCCAGAGGTGTAGGAAAGTTTGATAAAAAGAATAAGTAGTTACAATCGTAGAAGTAGTACCGTACCAAAATTCACTTTTAAAGCAGCTCGCTTTAGAAGTTTACGCTTGATCGTTCTGACTCTAGTTACCATTTTTAGCCTCAATCTAAGCGCCGGTCTATTTCAATTACCCTTGGCCCAAGCCCATAATGACACCACCGAAGTTAAAACGGTCACTACTCTCCAGACTCAGCTAATTACCCAAGACGTTGCCCCGGGACAATTTAGCAGTCGCCTCAATGTAATCTCTTCCGGTAACGAAATACAAATAGGTGCTGAGAATCTTCAGCCACCAAGCTGGAGTGGTAATTGGGCTACCTTCGGCATGTTTAGTAGTGAGGTTTTGCCCTTGCACGAGCCCTTCAATCGGCTCCAAGCCCATTGGCAGGCTGACCTCCCCGACGGTACTCGGTTGGAACTAGACTTGCGGGCTAGTCCCGACGGTCAAAACTGGACGCTGTGGGAAGTGCTGGAGCAATCTGGCAATACCGCCAGCTTTGATCCCAATCGGGCTTACCTCTATGCACAATACCGAGTCCGCCTCTTTAGCACTATCGCTGGGGTTTCACCTCTTTTCAAGGCGGTGCAACTGGAGGCCAATCGGCGTGATCTCAATAATCTAGCTCAGCCAAATGCCTTTAATATTATGGCAAACGCCAACAACCCACCACCTACTTACAATGTTTACGCTACCCGTCAAGGAATGGTGGGTGCTACTACTGCTAACGGTCATCGAATTGAGCCTAACGACCGTTTTGTGTCGCTACCTAGTTGGACGGCTCTAAATGAACGGGGTAAAAGTGATTATCGGGTACGGATTACGGCTCCTAACGGGCGCACCGCTGTTGCCCCGGTCTGGGATGTTGGACCTTGGAATTTTAAGGATAACTATTGGCACAACCCCCGTTATGAGTTTAAAGATTTGCCTGTCGGAGTACCTCAAGCTGAAAAAGCCTTTTTTGGTAAGCACAACAAAGGCAAGAACGAAAACGGAGCCAAGGTGTATAACCCTAGTGGTATGGATATTGGTGACGGCACTTATTGGGGTGATTTAGGCTTGGCTGGAGCCTCTGCAGGTAAATTAAATGTTACCTTTATCTGGGAGGGTACTCTTCCTGCCCCGGCGGTTAGCGACACCTCGGCGACCAACGTCGGTAGTGGCACAGCTAACATCATTTGGAAGACTAACTTATCGGCTAATGGTTGGGTAGAGTATGGTTTTGATAGTGGCTATGGCTTTAATACCGCGTTCGACAACAATATGGCTACTAGTCACAACCTCTTCCTAAATGATCTGGTTCCTAACAGAACTTACCATTTTCGGGCTCATAGTAAGGACATCTACGGCACCGAAGCAGTTTCAGGCGACCTAACCTTTACGACTCTACTTGCTACTACTACCCGCCTCTCCTCTTGGCAGAATGACCGGGGTATTGGTGTAACTATTTCGCCCAATTTCGATGCGGTTACGGTAGCTGGAGGACGGGCCAATCAGAGTTATTGGAACGACAATCCCCAACAGGATACCAATGCCGGAGCCCATACTTTAGCAGGCAATGTAAATCCTAATGGCGCGTTGGATCTAGATCTTGTCCCAACCTGCGACGATAAGGGCCAAAATTGTGCCTTTGGTTTTGGTAGTGGCTACAAAGGTTATGTGCAACTTACTAATAGTGTCGGTGATATTGTACAAATTGGCCTCATTCACGACCTAGCCATTAGTCCTAGCGGGGTGACGATGATGGTGGAGGGCAAAATTGGCGGCAATTCTATCGCCCGTTATTCCCCTCCTGATAGTCTTGATCCTACCAAACCGCACCACCTTCACGCCCTGTGGTTAGGTGGGCAGTTATACCTTACTTTTGACTATAACGCTCAATTACAATACACCTTCAATGCCGACGGGTTGGGTATCGCCTTTGCCGGAGCAGGTCGGGCTAAAGACGACGTGATAGCGATCAACTACCAGAATATTGGCTTTAGCTGGGGCTCCGTAGTCACACCCTAGCTCCAATCAAATTTTGCTCCTTAGTGCTTCACCAGTCGGAGCAGCTTCCTACCTTGGAAAGTTGTTCCGACTGGGTAGGTGAAGATCAACGGGCGGAGCCGTTTCCTATACCGAGATCTTTCAGGTTTGTTTCCGGTTTTGTTGGAGTAAGGCTCCGTCAAGCGATCTCCTATAGCTCGTCGAGTTCGATACCCTTAGCCTTCAAGCGGGCAAGTAGGTTTACCATGTTTTGTCGCTCTTGTTCGGCTCTTGCCCGTTCCTGCTCCACTCTTTGCTCCGCAAGTTCTGCTCGCGTCCGTTCCTGCTCTGCCCGCGCCCGTTCTTGATTGCGCTGGACGACCACTTCAAGATAGCGGGTAAATGGTCTACCGTCGGGATAAT
>JACAUC010000131.1 GCA_013390945.1 Candidatus Chloroheliaceae bacterium | reverse complement strand
GGGATTAGAAATCTCTCCTACAGGAATCAATCGGGATTAGAAATCTCTCCTACAGGAATCAATCGGGATTAGAAATCTCTCCTACAGTAGTCGTTGGCAGGCGATTTCGATGCTTTGAGGAAGTAGTTCATCTTCTGCCGCATGTACTCGCTCGGAGAGGGTGCTAAGGGTATCAGTAGGTAGGCGCGGTACTTCGCGCTGGAGGATAACCGGGCCAGCGTCCATTTCGGAGGTGACATAATGCACGGTGCAGCCTGTGACTGGCACTTCAGCAGCCCAAGCTTCTTCTAGGGCGTAGTTACCACGAAAGACTGGAATCTGCCGACCATCTGCTAGGGCTACCGTGCTTGCCTGAGTATCGGTCAATAGGGCGGGGTGAACGTTAATTATTCGCTCTGGAAATTGGGCAAGAAAGGTAGGCGAAAGCATTAGACCCCAGCCTGCCAGCACTACCAATTCAATCTGGTGTTCGTGTAGTAAGTCGGCTAAGGCTGCATCAAACTCTTCGCGGCTTTTACCTTGGGCCTTCCAGTGGGGCCAACGCAGATATTGGGACGGAATACCCCGTTCCCTTGCCCACTCTAGCCCGACTGAGTGGCGTTTAAAGCTGACTACTAGGGCCAGTTCTGCCCGTGAATCGGCCTGCCGTGTCCCTGACTCAATCGCCTTTAGCCTACCACCTCCCCCGATTAAAGCTGCTATTTTCAGCTGCGAGGTTTTCGACTCTTGAAGTGCGTTTGAAAACAAATTTTGAGAAAACCCTTTATCTAACACTTTATCCTATTTATCCCTTTCAACCGACGGAGCGGTATCCCACAGGTGAACCGATCAACCGACGGAGCGGTATCCCACAGATCTCTTTCTTAAAGCTTTTTGCGAAGTTCGAGTGTGACATCTTCAAAGCCAAAGCGACGGTAGAGGCGCATCGCAGGTAGGTTGCCGGGGTATACCTTGAGGCCCATTGATACACCACCATTTCGCTTACAGTAATCCAACACATACTCTATAAGTTTTGTGCCAACTCCCCGGTGCTGAAAAGCTTGGGCTACCGCAAGACTGAGTACAAAGTGCTGGGCGCTAAGCTCTCCATCCGCTCGTAACCAGATGGCTCCGACTCGCTGATGATTGGCTTGGGCGATAAAGGCCAGATCCCGACCTGGTTCCCAGCCTGCCACCTCTAACCGAGCCATTGTTTCAATTTCAAGGTTACTCTTGCTGGCAAGGTGTGGTAGGCTCCTGAAGGAGAGGGCTACCATTTCCGCCAAGAAAGCGTGGTCATTTGGATTAGCGGCTTCAATCTCTACCCGTCCCATAATTCAACTCCTTCAAATTACGAGAAATACGTGCTTCCGGGGTTTGCTCCAGATCCGGTTGAAATTCTCGTCCAGTAATGCGTTCGTAACAAGCGATGTAACGCTGACTGAGGCGCACCGTAATCTCATCATCTAGGGCAGGTGGTTCCCCTTCGCCTTTGTAGCCTTGGCTGCGGAGCCAGAGACGCAACAATTCCTTATCAAAATTCTCCGGCTCCTCGTTTCGATCAAACCGTTCCTGATAAGTTTCAGCCAGCCAGAAACGGCTGCTATCGGGTGTATGTACTTCGTCGGTTAGGGCTACTTGACCCTCAATCAGGCCAAATTCATATTTGGTATCTACTAAAATTAGTCCAGCCTTGCGGCAAAGTTCTTGCCCTCGCTTAAAGACTGCCAGTGCCGCCTCTTCTACTTGGGTATAAAGTGCCTTGCTCACCAGTCCCTCCTGGATTATCTCATTTCGCGAGAGAGGTCGGTCGTGTCCGCCTAACTCGGCGTGGGTGGTGGGAGTGAGAATGGGATCAGGTAAGGGCTGATTTTTTCGCATACCGTCGGGAAAATCCAGACCATACATCCGCCGCTGACCCTGTTGGTACATTACCCATATGCTAGTATCGGTTACGCCCGTCAGGTAGCCGCGCACAATAATCTCTACCGGGAACATTTCGGCTTGCCGCACCAACATTACATTGGGGTCGGGGGTACTTATAAAATGGTTGGGTACAATATCGGCGGTTTGCTCAAACCAGAACTGGCTCAACTGGTTCAAAACCTGCCCTTTGAAGGGTATCAACCCTAGGATACGATCAAAGGCACTTTGTCGGTCGGTCGTAATTAGTAGGCGGTGTTTGCCTGGTAATTCGTAGAAATCTCGCACCTTACCCTGTTGGCGTGGGCCAAACCCGGCCAGATCAACTCCGCTCAGAGCCAGAAATTCTTTCTGGTGTAAAATTGTTTCCGCAGTCAACATAAAAATCTCTCTTAGGCTTGCGATGCAAATGCAACCGCATTTTTGAAAATTTTAAGTCCTTCACCCTCGGTCAAGGCCAGTCCCCCTTCATGCCCTTGCAGGCGTGTCCAGCGTGGGTGCTGAAGGGGTGAAATGAAGCGTTCTGGGTGGGGCATCAGGCCAAAGACTGTGCCGCTTGGGTTACATATCCCTGCAATATCAGCAACCGAACCATTAGGGTTGTAAGGATACTCTACTGCTGCACCTTCGGGATTGGTATACTTTAACACCACTTGCCCGTTTTCTTCTAAATTTTTTAGCGTTGTTGCCGGATTATCTCCGCCTACCATTACCCGGCCTTCGCCGTGTGCTACAGGCAGATAAATCTGCTCAATGCCTTTGGTAAAGAGACAATTGTTACCCCCAGCGTTTTGCAACCACGACCAGCGACACTCAAAACGGCCTGAGCGGTTGGGTAAGAGCGTTACCTCACCAAACAAGCCAGACTTTGCCAACACTTGAAAGCCGTTGCAGACCCCTAGTACCGGTTTACCCGCTTCAACAAAGCGGGCAAAGGGTTCTTGGAGGCGGTAGAGCAGATCATTTGCCAGCAATTTACCGGCTCCTAAGTCATCACCGTAGGCAAAACCACCCGGTATAGCTAGTGCTGCGTAACGCTCCAATTTTTCACTGGCCTCTGCCCCGGCAATTTCATTGATATGGCGTAATTCAGGTGCGGCTCCAGCTTTCTCCCAAGCCACCATCATTTCAGCCTCACAATTTATGCCAGCAGTGCGTAACACCAACACCTTTACTTTTTTCTGTAACACTTTTCTCGTCCTCGTAAATTGGTTGTAAACCTTGCACCTTATTTATAGCCTCAAATCAGGATTGGAAATCCCTCCTACATGGGTTTATTTGAAAGGTATTGGTTGTAAACCTTATTTTAAATGTCCTTTAAAAAAGGCCAGTAAAAGGGCAGTAAGGCTTAGACCGTCCGGTATCTGATTTTGGTCTATCATCGCGCGTATTTCAGGAACACTGAACCAACGGGCAGCAATGATCTCATTGGTATCGTGAATCGGCGCGGTTTGCTCGACTCCCTGTGCAAAGTAGAGTATAAAAAGCTGGTTGGTGCTGCCGATGCTAGGCCGATAGCGTCCCAGATAAGTCAACTCACCGCCGGTACAACCGCTCTCTTCCAATAGCTCGCGCCGTGCCGCCGCTTCTAGTTCTTCGTTTGTATCTATCTGACCTGCTGGTATCTCCCAAGCGCGTTCCTGCGTGATAAAGCGATCATGATCTACCAACATTACTTGGCCCGCCCCATTCATTGCCACTACTCCTGCCGCCGGGCGTGGATACTCAATCACATGATGCCCCTCGATAATCGAACCATCCGGCAGTTGCACCCAATCCTGATGCAGGTTAATCCAAGCACTAGTGTAAATCGTCTCCCGGCGTAATACTTTCCAGAGGACACGCTCTTCTTCTTCTTTTGTCATACTTTCCTAATCTCTTCTAGCTTTGCCAGCCTTCTGCTTAGGCCCAATTTTTGAACTTTCCTAGCTTGAAAGGAATCTTTCTTTTGGTTCTGGCCCTATTTTAACATATTTACCTGCTGGCTGAAGAAATCAAGTGACACCTTTCCGGTATCGTATTCTTGAGATGATACCTGAAATCAGCCTCCAATTTGGGACATAGTTTTGGTGGTACGTTTAAAAGCGGCTCCATCATTGATATGATGTTTCATCTCTTTTTTCCAGACCGCTCGGCGAATGGTTTCTGCCACTACCTCATCACTAGAATTGGAGCGTAAGACGGTCTTTAAGTTAGTTTCGTGGTGGGCGAAAAGGCAGGTACGTAAGGCTCCTTCGGCAGTCAGGCGAATCCGGTCGCAGGTGGAGCAGAAGGGATGGCTGACCGGATTGATAAAGCCCATCTCCCCTAGGCCATCGGCAAAGCGATAACGAGTAGCTGTATCTGCCGGATCGTCGCGAGGTATTGGAACAAGGGGCATTACTTCTCGTTCAATAAGTTCCCGCAATTCATCGCCTGTCAGGAGTTCTTCGCGCTCCCAAATCTGAGCGGCATCGAGCGGCATAAACTCGATGAAGCGTACAATATAAGGCTTGCGTCGGGCTAAGCGGGCAAAACCTGCCACTTCGGATTCGGTGAAACCCCGTAGGGCTACCGCATTAATCTTAATTGGGGAAATCTGCGGATATTTTTCCAATTCCTCTAGCCCCTCCAGTACTCGATAGAGTGCATCGCGACGGGTGAATTTAAAAAATTTGTCCTGTACCAAACTATCTAGGCTTACATTGATACGGGTTAAACCTGCTTCGGCTAATGGTCTTGCCAGATCTTTTAACAACACGCCGTTAGTGGTCAAACTTAGGCTTTGCAAGCCTTCAATGCGATGTAAGCGGGCAATCAAGTTAACAATTTCGTGCCGTACCAAGGGCTCACCTCCGGTAAGCCGAATTTGCTGAATACCCATCCGCACCAAAATTTTTGCTAGTCGTTCAATTTCCTCAAAACTGAGAATCTGCTCACGTTTCAACCATTCTAGCCCTTCGGCTGGCATACAATAGATACAGCGAAAATTACAGCGGTCGGTTACACTGATACGAACATTCTTAATCCGCCGCCCAAAAGAATCTACCAGCCAAGGAGTAGTTTCGAGGAGTGAATAGTTTCGGGTTCCCTCTTCTAACGAATCGAACTCGAAACCATCGTCACCCTCGATCTGACACCCATGAACTTTTCCGTCGCGTTCGCTCATTTTCCGCTCCTCTTTGATATTTACACCTCTGGGGTCAAGCTTATTCTGAGTAAAAGCAACAGCTTATTATTCTTATTATATAAATAGGAGTTCTAAATAATTCACTCTGGAACTTTAACCTGTGGTAAGGGAAACGAACTTGAGAGGTTACTCTAAGCTTGAGTACCAAATTCTAACACGCTCGACTGCCCTTGTAAAGCGAAAGCGATATTTAAATCTTTGGATTTATCTGCAACCTTTTCCCCCCTTTTTACGTATATAAACATAGCGGATAATTGGACCTTATCTATTATGGAGTGTCACCTCTAAAAACTGGCTCTGATTTACCTCTAAGACCACGTTGAAAGCTACCTGCTCTCTTCTAAATCAAGCCGTAAAGTAATTACTCCTATTTAAGAAGGGTATAAAGTGATGAACGTAAGCACAGATTTTGATAGGTTTGATCTTGAAAATGAACCTCGTCGGGTAACCACTTTTGAGGTGGCCTCCAGCCCGAAAAATATAAAAATTAAAAAAGGCAACCCAGAAAGTAAAATAGCAGAGTACAAGACCTCCCGCCATTGGGATGGTAAACCTGATAAAACGCCCCCCGCCTTACATTTGTTAGACTCGGATTCAGCGTTAGAAGAAGATGATGATGATGAAGAAGATGAAGAAGATGATGATGGTGAGCAAAACGAAACTAGGGAGAGCATCAATTCCGAAATTTTAGAAGAGAGTATGTTTAATTTCCTAGATGCGGAGGAAGAGAACCTCGAGCTAAATTTGGATAATACTTACGGTATCAATTTGGGACTACCTACCAAAGTTGTTTCCAATGCGAGTACCAGCTTACTCGATTCTGGGCCGAATGATTCGTTACGTCTCTACCTGCATGAGATTGGTCGTTATCCCTTGTTAACCTTTGAACAAGAAGTGGCTTTAGCAAAACGCAAGGAAGCCGGAGATTATGAGGCTGCTCAAATGCTTGCCAATTCAAACCTGCGGCTAGTAGTTAGCATTGCCAAAAAATATATGAACCGGGGTATCTCACTGCAAGACCTGATCCAAGAAGGTAATATTGGGCTAATGCGGGGGGTAGAAAAATTTGATTACACGCGGGGCTACAAATTTTCCACCTACGCTACTTGGTGGATTCGTCAGGCGGTTACCCGTGCGATTGCAGATCAAGCCCGTACAGTTCGGTTGCCCGTACATTTAGTAGATGCCATTAGTCGAATGGAGCGTACCCGCCGGACGCTAGTGATGGACTTACAGCGAGAACCAACCCCTAGCGAATTGGCGACCGAATTGGGAATCAGTGAAGAGAAGGTGCGAAGTATGATTAAGCACAAAGTCCACGCTATTTCATTGGAAACTCCCATAGGCGACGAATCGGACAACACATTAGGCGACCTTGTTGCAGACGAGCGGCTAGAGTCTCCGCTAGATGCTGCCGCCCGACAGTTACTTGTCGAACAAATCGAGCGGGTCTTGTACACACTCAATGACCGGGAACGTCGGGTGATCGAAATGCGCTTTGGCTTGCAAGGTCAAACTGCACACACTCTGGAAGAGATCGGGCGTGAATTTGGTCTCACCCGCGAACGTATTCGGCAATTAGAGAGCTTAGCCCTGCGTAAATTGCGCCATCCCTCTCGCGCCAAAGCTCTAAAAGATTATGCTACCGGGATGTAATCCGTAGTC
The DNA here is from genome assembly GCA_013390945.1 of Candidatus Chloroheliaceae bacterium. Classification (GTDB taxonomy): domain Bacteria; phylum Chloroflexota; class Chloroflexia; order Chloroheliales; family Chloroheliaceae; genus L227-5C. The sequence continues at coordinate 8,477 of JACAUC010000131.1, read as the reverse complement.
AGTTGTTAGTTAGATTAACAGGAGCAGTAAGGTTAAACCAGTGGGAAATTGTCCCATCTGTTGACCTGACTGATAACTGACTACGCAGTTTAATTTCTCCCTCTTCTGTGCTACAATATAATTTAAAGTGGTGGCAAGCTCTTTTATTAAGTTGGGCTGTTCCGTTGCTGCTCTGTTAATGATAGGTCTTTGTACTAGAGCGAACAAAAATTAGTAAGCCACAAAAACTTGCAAATTCAGGAAGAGGATAATGTCCCTAAAAAATTTATTTGTCCTACTGGTAGTTAGTTCTATGCTAGTAGGTCTTTTAGCAGCCTGCGGTGAAACTGCTACTCCAACGATTACCCCTACAACCGCAGCGGCTACGACGGTAGCTTCTACCACTGCTGCCATAGCACTAACTACCACCGCCGTAGCACCTACCACCACCGTTGCCACTACTGTAGCACCTACCACCGCCGCTGCCACTACTGTAGCTACCACCACTAATGGTCTGCGTGTAACTAATAGTCGTACTCCAACCATTACAACCACCGTAGCAGGCACTATTACCCCTACCACTAAAGCAGTAGTGGCTACGATTACCCCTACCACTAGAGCAGTAGTATCTACAATTACCCCCACCACTACTGTTCTAGTGGCTACGACGATCACTACTACTGCTCTAGTGACCCCCACCACTACTGCTTATAAGCCGATTAACCTGAAACACGCCATAACTGGAGGCACTTTTAACTGGTCTCAACCTAGTGAGCCACTCTCCCTTGATCCGGCGATTGCTACCGATGATACTAGCCTCCAAGTTATCTGGAACCTTTATGATGGCTTGCTGGAATTGTTGCCTGACTTGACCGTTGGCCCCAGCATTGCGGAGAAGATGCCAACCCTTTCGCCAGATGGACTAACCTACACTTTTATACTTCGCAAAGATGTAAAGTTTTCCAACGGGGATCCCGTTAGCTCTAAGGATTTTGTCTATAGCTGGCGGCGGGTCTTGAGCAACCCTGAAGCAGAATACAGCTTTGTCTTTGATAACGTCAAAGGGGTGAGTAGCAAGGATGGTCTTAACGATCTGCGTAACATTGCGCTGAATGAAAAAGAGCCGAACAAAAAGAAAGAGGCTCAGGCGGCGGTGGACAAAGCCGTAGATAATATCCTCACTAGCAGCATCAAGGCAGTGGATGACTATACGATTAGTATTACCCTAGAAGAACCTGCCGCTTACTTCCTTACCGCTATCGCCTTATGGCCTTGGGATGTGGTTAATAAGAACGTCATTGATAAATATGGCGATAAGTGGACGGAAGCGGGTAACTTAACTGGAACCGGGCCTTTTATTCTCAAGGAGTGGAACCATACTCAGAATATGAAACTGGTTTACAACCCGAATTATTTTCAAGGACGGGCCGGAATTGATGGGGTAAATATCGTTTATATTAAAGAAGATGCTACAGCCCGGTTGAAATACGACCGGGGCGAATTGGACGATATTCGGGTAGCTGTGACCGATATTCAAAGAACCGCCAAAGATACTAAACTGAAGGATCAGTTTCATAAAGTACCGATGAGCCGTACCACTTGGCTCGGTTTTAATATGAAGAATGGTATCTTTGCGACCAACCTGAAACTGCGGCAAGCCTTTTTCGCGGCAATTGACCGCCAGTTGCTTACCGATAAGATGACGCAGGGTTCAGCCGCACCTACTACGGTATTGTTACCAGAGGGTATTCCGGGTTATAAGAAATACGATGGCTACCCTTTCGATCCTGCCATAGCTAAACAATACTTGAAGGAGGCCGGTTTTGATACCCCAGAGAAGATCAAACAATTGGAAGACCAGATTAACAACTTTGGAGATGCGAGTAATGCTGGTGGTATCGCTTTCAACACCGACCAAACGGTTAACAAGAGTGTTTGGGAAAACGTCCAACAACAACTCCATGATAATTTGGGTCTCAATCTCAAGCTGAATCCAGTGACCACCTTCAAAGAATTTCGAGTTCGTCGCGATACTAACCACGAATTTCTGCTTTTTCGTAGTAGCTGGGGTGCTAACTACCCCGATGCCCAAAACTTCTACCAGTCCCTTTTTGGTTGTAGTCAGGTAGAAAATTCGGCCCTGTATTGCAACGATAAATACGATGCTGCTTGGAAGAAGGGCAATATTGCGTCTTCGCAGTCTGCTCGTGACGAGGCTTATCAAGAAGCTGAAAAAATCCTCAGTGATGATGCGGCCTATGTGCCACTCTTCAACCCGATTATTGTTCAGTTGACCAAACCCTATATTCAGAATTGGGGCTATAATCCTCAGAATATCATCTATTTCAAATATATGGAGATCAAGAAACCCTAAGTGAAACTAAAGGGTTTAACGCACAATTAGACAAGGTGGACGAGCCTTTGTAAAGCTCGTCCCCTCTTTGTTTGCACGAGAATATCTGCCCCACTTTGGATCAATGGTTGGATAACTTTCCCCTATAAACCCGCAACGTTCTATTGATTTTAAACGTTTTATTTGTTATACTCTATAAAACCGACATGTCAGTCGGTTTTAGGAGGAGTGCAAAGGATTAATGGGAGTTACAGGTAGTAAGGCCGAACACCGGATCAGTAAAATACTCGATGCCGCATTGGAAGTCTTTTCGCACAAGGGTTATCGGGATTCGGCAGTGGATGACATTGCCACTACTTCGCAGACCTCCAAAGGCGGCGTTTATTTCCATTTTCCTAGCAAACAGGCTATTTTTCTAGCCCTCCTAGACCGGATGGCTGACCTACTCCTTTCACGGGCCAGCAAATCTATGGCGGCTGAACCGGATTGGCCCAAAAAGGGCGACGCAGCCCTCGCTACGATGTTACATACTTTTGCCGATCATCGCAATCTGACGCGCCTTTTCTTGGTGGAGGCTCTGGGTGCGGGTCGTGAGTTTAACCAGAAAATTCTTGAGATGCACATCACTTTTACCGCCCTAATCAAAGATTACTTAGATACAGGTGTGGTGGATGGCTATATTGCTCCTCTGGAGACGCGAATCGCCAGCATTGCTTGGTTTGGGGCCGTAAATGAAGTGGTCACGCGCTGGGTTCTGGATGAAGAGCCTGGAAACCTAGAGGATGCCTATAATCCCCTGCGGGAACTGCTAAGACGGGGTATTGGTTTATAGGTTCATTGGTAGGGGCGCATTGAATGTGCCAAAGATACGGTATCACGGTTGACCCTCAGAATTTAAAATTTTGAAATTGGTTTGAAAGCGGAAGGTATTGTTAAGATGGCAATTGCTACCGACTTTATTATAGATTATTCTAAAATTGCTTTTTTGTTTGCTGCCGGAGTGCGCCAAGCCAAACGAACCGGGCGCACTACTTTGGTCAGCTATAGTCAACCATTGCCGGAAGTTGACCCGCTGGCCTTCTTTGCTGAGCGGCAACAGACCGGAGTAAATACTTTCTATTGGGAACATCCCTCCGATAAGTTTGCCATGGCCGGAGCAGGTACCGCGTTCCTTATTACTGGCGAAGGTGAGCAGCGTTTTGAAGCGACCCAAGAAGAATGGCGCAAACTTCTCGAAGAGGCGATTACTGGTGGTGTGGATGCGTGGGGTGTGGGGCCAGTATTGATGGGTGGTTTTTCCTTTGACCCTGACAGACCTACCACCGAACTATGGCGTGGCTATGGTGAAAGTTTGCTGGTCTTACCACGTTTGTTATTGACTCGCAAAGCCGACCATTGTTTCTTGACGGTCAATGCCCTCTTGAACCCGGATAGCGACGCTACTACCCTAGCCCGGCAAGTAGCCCTACTTTACCACCAACCTCCCAAATATTCCTTCAACGCCACTTCCAATTCTCTCAGCCTAAAAGATGTTCGTCCGGCAGAGGAATGGAAAGCTTTGGTAAGTCAGGCTGTCCAACGGATTTGCGAAGGTGATTTTGAAAAGGTAGTCTTGGCTCGCGAAGTACGCGCCTTCGCCCAAACTGCGTTTCAGGCCGGAACCATTTTGGATCGGCTGCGCCAAAATTTCCCCGATGCAACGGTTTTTGCGATAGCGCGAGAAGGCAGGGCTTTCGTAGGTGCAACTCCTGAACGACTGGTGCAGTTGCAGCACGGCGAAGTACGCACGGTAGCTTTGGCTGGCTCTATTGCGCGAGGTAGTACCCCAGAGGAAGATACCCGCTTAGGGAATGAGTTACTCCATAGCGATAAGAATCAAGGCGAACACGCCCTAGTGATAGACTTAATTCAGGAAGCCTTGAAAAAAGTGTGCAGTACGCTCTACATTGGTGAGCCGCCTAGCCTGCTGAAGCTACGCAATGTCCAGCATTTGTATACCCCAATTATCGGGCGTTTGCGCGAGCATAGCACTATTTTGAAGTTAGTAGAGGTGTTGCACCCCACCCCGGCTCTGGGCGGTTATCCCCGGAATGAAGCACTTCAATTTATCCGCGAAAACGAAGGGTTGGATCGAGGTTGGTACGGTGCCCCGGTGGGTTGGCTAGATCGCCGGGGCGAAGGTGAGTTTGTAGTAGCCATCCGTTCGGCTCTGTTAGATGGTGGTAGTGCTACCTTGTTTGCGGGGTGCGGCATTGTGGCCGATTCGGAGCCGGATAGCGAATATCAAGAGTCCTGTGTCAAGCTACGGGCAATGCTTTCGGCCTTAGAAGGATAACGAATTAAGTTGATGAGAGAACCTGAAAACCCAACCTACGCTTATCTCGATGCTTTTGTAGAGGAATTGGCTCGAAACGGCCTCTCAAATGTGGTAATCTGTCCCGGCTCGCGCTCCACTCCGCTCTCTTACGCTTTTGCCCGAAACGGTAAAATCAAGCTGTGGATGCAATTGGATGAGCGTTCGGCGGGTTTTTTTGCGCTAGGCATGGCTAAGGCGGCAGGCTATCCGGTGGCCTTGGTTTGTACCTCTGGCACAGCGGCGGCTAATTTCTTCCCGGCGGTAGTTGAGGCTCATCTTTCACGTGTGCCGCTCTTGGTGTTAACTGCCGACCGTCCGCCAGAACTGCGCGAGATTGGCGCACCTCAAGCAATGGATCAACTTCGGCTCTATGGCACTTATACCCGTTGGTTTATGGAGATGGCCCTGCCGGAAGCCACTAACGAGATGTTGCGCTATGTGCGAACTGTCGCAGGCCGAGCAATAGCTTCTGCATTGGGCAGACCTGCTGGAGTGGTACATCTCAATTTTCCCTTGCGCGAGCCGCTAGTGCCTGCCCCTATTCCCGGTCAAATTTTGCCTCTGCCTGAAAAGCGCGACTCGGTGGCTTGGCAAGGTCGTCCGAGTAATCAGCCCTATGTGACCGGGCTACGCACAGGCCGAGGGTGGCCTACTAATTTATCCTACAACTTTTCTCGCTGGTCACGTGGCCTTATTATCTGTGGACCTACTTCCGAATATCACCTAGAATACAACCAAACCATCATTTGCTTAGCCCGGCAGTTGGGTTGGCCCATTTTAGCTGACCCTTTATCGGGTTTGCGGAGTCTTTCGACTGAAGAAGGCTTTATAATAGATAACTACGATGCTTTCCTACGTGATGCGGCGGTACTTGAGCCATTGGCTCCCGATTTTGTATTGCGCTTTGGAGCGATGCCCACCTCCAAGCCGCTTCTGCTTTTCTTAGCACACTCTCCCCAAGTTGAAACTTGGTTGGTGGATGGTGGTGATGGTTGGGAAGATCCGACCGCGTTAGCCTCACAGGTTTTGCACGTAGACCCGATAGCCTTTTGTAAAATGGCCCTTCTGGAGTTACAGGGTTTTTCGCCTGCTTCTAATTGGTCGCAACGTTGGCAGTTGGTGGCCCAACAGACGGCAGCGGCAATTAACCGACAGATGGCGGAGTGCCAAGAACTTTCCGAAGCTAAGGTCTTTGCTGAACTATCACAGCTGTTGCCCAATAACACGCTCTTTTATGTGGGCAACAGTATGCCGATCCGCGATGCCGATACCTTCTTCAAAAGCAATTGTCGCAATATTCGGGTGTTGGGGAATCGGGGAGCCAATGGCATTGATGGAGTGGTCTCTAGTGCGTTAGGGGCCAGCGCAATCACGCCTTTGCCGACGATGTTGATTTTGGGCGACATCTCCTTTTATCACGATATGAATGGTTTGTTGGCGGCTAAGCGGCATAAGCTGAATTTGACCATTATTCTATTAAACAACGATGGTGGCGGGATCTTTTCTTTCTTACCCCAAGCGGCTTATCCCGACAACTTTGAAGAGCTTTTTGGTACCCCACATGGGCTTGACTTCCAGCATACCGCTGCACTTTACGGCGCGAATTGGAGGCGTGTGGAAAGTTGGGAGGATTTTAGAAGTGCTGTCCAAACTGCTACCAAAACCAACGGTCTAAACCTGATAGAAGTACCAACCAACCGCGCCCGAAATGTAAGCCAACACCGCGAAATTTGGGTGGCGGTTAACCAACAACTAGCGATCCTCGCCCCTCAACTAAACGTATTGGCGCAAGCTGAAAAACCGAAGGTAATTGCTGCAGAGTGATAACGACACGTAGGCAGGTTAATGGAGTTGACCTACATATAGAAATCTTAGGGAGTGGTTCGCCTCTGGTTTTGTTGCATGGTTTTACCGGGAGTGCTGCTTCTTGGAAAAAGCATAGTGCCGTCTTTTCGTACCAACACCGGGTAATTGCGGTAGATGCGCTCGGCCATGGTCTTTCGGTTGCACCTACCGGTCCGCACCGTTACGCTATGTCTCAAGTAGCCGCCGATTTGGTGGCTCTGTTCGATCAGCTTGACATAAAGCAAGCAGCTTTGCTGGGCTATTCGATGGGAGGCAGGATGGCCTTGTATTTTGCCCTGACTTTTCCCCTTCGTATCTCAAAACTGATTCTCGAAAGTGGCTCACCGGGTTTGAAGACTGCCCCGGAACGTTTGGCTCGCCAACAGAGTGATAATGCCCTAGCCGACCGAATCGAACGAGAGGGGGTTCCGGCTTTTGTGGAGTATTGGGAAGAGTTACCGCTTTGGCAAAGCCAAGCCCAACTACCCGCCGCCACACGCCTTGCTCAGCGCGAACAACGGTTACACAACTCCGCACTTGGGTTGGCTAATAGCTTGCGCGGTGTTGGAACTGGAGCGCAAGAATCACTTTGGGAACGTCTGCCCACCTTGTCACTGCCAACTCTTTTAATTGTAGGCGAGTTGGATCAAAAATTCCAAGGCGTTGCCCGGCAGATGCAGGAAAAAATTCCAAGGACGCAATTGGCGGTAATTTCGGGTGCAGGTCATACGGTTCACCTAGAACGCCCCCAAGAATTTGATATTTTGGTCAGCAATTTTATTGATTGATTGATAAAAAGAAGAGATTAACCCCAAGCCTTTGTAGGAGGGATTTCTAATCCCGATTGATGCGTATCTTCTCAATATTTTGGGGTAGGGGCGTATTGCATACGCCCAATGTGAGACCAGTCTACGGCGGGTTTATGCAATAAACCCCTACTTACTGAGATGATACATTGGTGCTTAGGGTTTAAACTAAACTAAATTAGGAGAGTGCATATATGGCAAGTGTAAATTGGGAGAGTATTGGCGATTATGGCGATATAATATATGAGAAAGCCGAGGGCATTGCTCGTGTTACAATTAATCGCCCGGAAGTGCGAAACGCTTTCCGACCCCAGACCCTTTTTGAAATAACCTCTGCTTTAACCGATGCCTACGATGACCCTAAAACGGGGGTGGTTCTGCTGACTGGAGCCGGGGATAAGGCGTTTTGCAGTGGCGGCGATCAGCGGGTGCGTGGTCATGGTGGTTACGTGGGGTCGGATGGAGTGCCGCGCTTGAATGTGTTGGATATTCAACGCCAGATACGGACGATGCCCAAGCCAGTTATTGCGGTGGTGGCGGGTTTTGCGATTGGTGGTGGTCATGTTTTGCACGTGGTCTGTGATCTGACGATTGCGGCGGAGAACGCGATTTTTGGGCAGACCGGGCCAAAAGTGGGAAGTTTTGATGGCGGTTTTGGCTCCTCCTATCTTGCCAGCATTATAGGTCAGAAGAAGGCGCGTGAAATCTGGTATTTGTGTCGTCAGTACAATGCTCAAGAAGCCTTGCAGATGGGGTTGGTTAATACGGTGGTTCCACTAGAGCAGTTGGAAGAAGAATCTATTAAGTGGGCCAAAGAAATTTTGGAGAAGAGTCCGCTTGCTATCCGCTTCCTCAAGCGCTCCTTCAATGCCGACCTAGACGGACAGACTGGTATTCAGCAGCTTGCAGGCGATGCTACCCTACTCTATTACATGAGCGAGGAGGCCAAAGAAGGACGTAATGCTTACGTCGAAAAGCGCAAGCCCGACTTTACCAAATTCCCGCGTCTCCCCTAAAAGACTCCTATTGGTATAGATTTCTAATCTTGATGAGAGGAAATCGGGATTAGAAATCCCTCCTACAATGAGAGGAAATCGGGATTAGAAATCCCTCCTACAATGAGAGGAAATCGGGATTA
>JACAUC010000130.1 GCA_013390945.1 Candidatus Chloroheliaceae bacterium | reverse complement strand
TGATAGGTGGTCTCGACTTGTGGGATGCCGCGTCAACTGGTTGCCGTCGGTTGATTTTCCCCAACCCCAATCTTGATAGGTGGTCTCGACTTGTGGGATGCCGCGTCAACTGGTTGCCGTCGGTTGATCTTTAAAATGGTGCTGTGGGAGCGAATCCAAGCAGCACCAGTTATTGTGTATATGCCTGACGTGATTATTATGCACGTTCAGACCAGACCCACCGGCGCTATCCTTCCTTCTTCACCTCAAGTGTGCAACCGTAATCACACACCATTCTTGGGAGCAGGCGTGGCTTTTAAGGGCCATGCCCTCTGAAAATACAGAAGGGTATGGAAAACAAACCACCAACCGAAAGCCGGAGCGGTTGTTGTCATTGTTCGGGTTGTTGTTGTTGCGGTTAGCGGAGGCGACATTGTGGGCATTGTTGTTGAACGAGCCGCCCCGCAGCACCTACCCGGCAGCCTGACTGACCGAAATCAGCCCTGCTATTGTACCACGTTTTGAAAGCGGCTTTTTGGCTTTTGCGCTATATCGGCGGGGTAAGCGAACCAACTTGGGTTCAGGGTGACATTTGAAGGGATGGCGACCGAAGAGATTGCGGCGCAAACCCCAAGTATCACCGTAACAGACATAGTTGATCCAGCCTTTAACGCTGGCCTGAAATTCGCCAAAGCTGCTTTTGTAGGTCAGATAGAGATCCAGATTATGTTCAAAGCGGCGGGTGAAGTTTACAACGTTGCGGCTCTTGAGTCGACGATGGTTGGGATAGACTACGAAACCGAGCCAACCGATGCCCTCTTTGGTCGGCATAACTTGGGTCTCATTCTGGTGGATGGTTAGGCGCATCCGGGCCAGCCTTTCCACCAATGCCGCTCTCCATTCGGAAAGCTGCTCTTTGCTGTCGCTAAAGAGGGCGAAATCGTCCACATAGCGTAGATAGGCCGAACAGTACAATTCACGTTGGATAAACCCGTCAAAAGGGTTCATATAGACATTGCTCCAAAATTGGCTGGTCAGGTTGCCGATAGGTAGCCCACGTGGACGGTTAATGGCGAAAAGATCATCACCGGGAAAATAGACCATTTCGTACTCGGCACTTAAAATATCTTTACCGCTATCTAGGATGGTTCGTATCAGCCCTAAAACCTCTTCGTCCTGAATTACCCGTGCTATTTCAGCGTAGAGTATCTCATGGTCAAGGGAGGGGAAATGCTTTACAATATCGCCACGTAGCACGTAACGATATTGTCGGCTAAAATCCTGCAAGCGATCAATGGCGGTATGGGTTCCTTTACCTTTGCGATTGGCGTAGCTATCGGCGATAAAGCGAGCCTCGAAAATTGGTTCAATCAAGTTGCAGAGCGCGTGATGTACCACCCGGTCTCGGAAGGGAGCCGCACTAATTTTGCGGCGTTTTGGTTCCTGTATGTAAAAATTATGGTATTTGCCGGGAGTGTAGGTGTGATTACTCAACTCTTGCTGAAGTACCACCAGATGATCGGCAATTTGTTGCTCAAACCCGGCGGCTGGATTATGACCCCGCTTGCCTTTGGCTGCTTTGCGAAAGGCCAGCATTAGATTTTCCCATTCAAAGATGGAGTTTAAAGTTATGGCTGATGACATGGTTATTTTTACCCGTACTTTCGACTTGTTAACTTGGCTCTTACCTGTCGCCGAGCGGTTCCCCTCCGCACAACGCTTTGTCGTTACGGCACGGTTGACCTCGGCGGCCTTAGACTTTCAAGAGACGTTGTTTGAGGCCAATGCGCGGCGGGGTGAGCAACGTCTCGCCTTTCTCCGTAGTGCCGATGCCCAGCTGAACAAACTGCGGCTCTACCTACGCTTAGCTTACCACTGGCATTGGCTAAATGCTGGTCAATACGAACATGTCAGTAAAATGATCGAAGAGATCGGTCGCCTGCTTGGTGGTTGGCTTAGGCTTAGCTCGAACCCAAAATAAATTTCGGGCCTGCGTCTCTTCTGAAATAGACCCTAAAAGATATTTGACATTGGTTAAGCCTTGTGTTATAATAACAGGTAATTAGTCCAAAATAAAATTTTGCGGCACTGCTGCGCCGAGGCGAGGGGATACCCCCCGCACCCCCAATTCAGAGAGGACAGAGCTACAGATTTCAGAGTCCAGAGGATTCAGAGATCAGAGACGCAGGATAGGGAAAACAAACCACCAACCGAAAGCCGGAGCGGTTGTAGTCATCGCTCGGGTCGAGGTTGAGGCGGTAAGCGGAGGCGACAAAGTGGGCAATGCCGCCGAACGAGCCGCCCCGCAGCACACGACTATTTGTGCTGTCATTTATTTTAATAGTACTAGGACTAGAATATTCATTCAAGCACCACTCCCACACATTCCCACTCAAATCTTCAGCTTTACATAACGCAGCCCCATGCGGGTACATTCCTACCGCCACTGTTTGATTTAGCTTGGCCTCATCCGTATTGGCATAGCCCTCCTGCCATGTACCCCAAGGGTATTGCCGTTGCTCCCGTCCGCCTTGGGCCGCCCACTGCCATTCCCATTCCGTCGGCAACCGTACCTCGGCGTTTTGGCCTATAATCCATCCAGACTTAGAAGAGTTATCAGGGTTAGGTAACTCTGCCCCTTTTAGCCGACTATACAACCAACGCGAGAAGGCCACACTCTGATACCATGAGAGATAGTCGCGTGGATAGTTAGGTGGCTTGACATTTTTGCTATATAGTTCTTGCATCTGATATTCTTTGGGCATATCGCGCCACCACTCCGGGTTGTTGAAGCCCTCTGTGTCGTTCACAAAGGCATCATACTGGGCGTAGGTAATCGGGTAGCGGGCGATATAGAATGGTGCAACCTTGAAATTCTTCTTCTCAATTTTAACTTGACCGCCCTGAAATACTGGTAGCCACTCTATGTCTGGCAAGCCATTCTGGTCTAACCCAATCCCCCGGCGAGGATCACCGATTTCGCTTAGCCGCTTCCCAATGTCGCGACGGCGTTTGTGGCTGGTTTTGAGGTCATTCAGTTCAGAAAGTAAGGCTTGTTGTGCAGGCGTAATTTTGGCAACGGCAGCGGCAGTGTTGGAAGTTACAAGCCATTCAAAAAAGGAACCAAGTGAGCCAGCCTTCTTTAGCTTGCGGATGGTTTGGGTCTTTAGTCCACCGATTTTCTGGCTAAGCTTGGAGTAATCCTTAGACCAATAGTAAGCCAACAAGCGCGTGGCATCTTGTAGATATTGGAAATCCTCTTGTTGTTGGAGAGTTAACTTGTGCTGTTGCTCTTCAAGTTTAGTACTAACCAATTCTAGCGCGTAGGCAATTTTTAACCCATCAGCCAAATCTGGTGAAGTATTGGGTTCAAAGGTTACATCGCTCCTTTCTAACTCAGACTTTAGTGCCGCAATCAGCAGGTCGGGGTGGAGGTAAGCCTGAGCGATCCAACGTTGGAGTTGGTCAAAATCCTCACGTTGCTTCCAAGGATGCTCGCTCTCAAGGTAATCTAGCAGGAAGGTTGCTATCTCAAGGGGTCGTTCCGTTCCCGCCCGTTCTTCTAGTTCATAAAGTAGCACTTCCCGAATGGTCGGTTCAAGTTGATATAACTCGCCTCCTAGAGAACGGCAGAGTGGTGAAAGCAAAAAATCGGCTTCTGTATACCAAGGAATAGCGTCTTTCTCCAGAAAATTGAGCCGAATCAGGTTCACGAGGGCGGGTGTTAAGATAAAGGGTAGGGCAGCGTGCCAAGCTAGAAGAAGGTGTTTTTCGCCAAAACGACGCTCAAAGTTGACGATCTCTTCTGCCGCCTCTTCTACCGAGAGCCACTGCGCCCGGAGTGGATGGTCTGTAAATTCTTCTGCCATAGTTAACGGACTCCTAACGAGAAAGGTTGACCTCGTAACACATTTACGGCATCGTTCAAACCAGCGTAATCGGGGTAAAACATTGGGACAAAGGCAGCAATCTCCTCGGCACTACTCCACTCCCAACGGTGCGGCGGCAGGGGGTTGAGCCAAGCATAGAGGTAGGTATATTTGCTTAACAAAGTAATAAAGTTTTGGGTTTGCCGAACCCGTTCGCTATCGTAATTGCCTCTAGCTGCCCCGGCATCACTGATAATCAGCACACTGTTATCTTTGGCATATTCCATCAAAACCTCTGCAATAGGTTGAGCTAGGGTCAGCTTAGGATTTTCAAAGAGTAAACCCTGTGGAGCATCATGGAAATAAAAGAGGGCCGTATGACCTAAAAGACCACCTCGAAAAATAGTCTCTAAGAGAGCGTCGGTTAGAAGAGTAAAGGGGGCCATTGAACCTTGTTGGTCTAATAAAATTAATAATTTGGCTTGGTTGCGATGGCGGGGTTGCATTATCGGCTTGAGCAAGATTCCAGTACGTCCTAACTCTTTTACGGTGGCACTTACATCTAGGTCACGTGCCGAACCTTCTCGACGAAGCTTGCGTAAACGCCTCCAAGCCGCCGTCATCGCCCGTTTATCAAAGGGTTCCGTTAAGTATGGAGTCAATTGGTAGCGCGAAGATGGTTTGTCGGAAGCGGTAGACGAGGAGTCCGGTGAGAGCGGCTTTAGATGTGGCTGTAATTGGAAAGGCATTTCGTCTGCGTTCTTCCATTTAGGGTTAGGGGCAGGACTATTGGCAGAAGGTGTAGACTCCCTTTTCGTTCCAGCTACTTCAGAGGTTGGTCTTTTCTCTGGTTCTGACCAACTCTCCTCTGGCAGTAGGTTGGGTTCTCTGGTCGGGAGGGCAAGGTTAGGAGTAACCAATTTATCAAAACTTTGGTTGTAGAGTGCTTGGTCTTCACGAGATTTAGCCCAAAGCAAGCGACAGATGATTTTAAGATCTTCGGCCACTTGTTCCCCTCCCTTAGATTGAATTTGTTCGGCAAGCTGAATTGCCAGCAAAAATTCAGAGCTACCTAGCGGTAGACCTCTGCGCCGTAGCAAGTCAAATAGGGGAAAAAGTAAAGCTTGATAATCAAACATCGGGAACCTATGTATCCTTCACAATGGCATCAAAATCACTTTTAGTTTTAAGTAAGGTTCCCAGATAAGGTAATTTGCCCAGCGGAGCGTTCTTCAACTCTCTGAAATTCAGACTCTTCTCTTCCCGACGTGGTGGTAGTTGTGCGAGAGCCTGTACCCAATCTAGCATTTCGCTGGTGCTAGGCTTTTTGCGCCAATGTATCTCTTTTTGACGTAGATCTACAAATCGTTCTACGGCGACCTCGGCGATAGGGTTTAGGCGATTCCTAGTAGTTTGGGTGTGTCGAGCTACAATCTCTTTAAGCTCCTCTTTATTGGGATAATCAATATAGTAGTAGATGCAACGCCTTAAAAAGGGTTTGGGTAGCTCTTTTTCCCGATTACTGGTAATAACAAAAAAGGGCAAATTGTCCCGACGAGCTTCACGTGTTTGACCCTTGAGGGCATCGTATCTCATACCATCCTCTTCGTCGTCAACTTCATCCACTTTGAATTGAAGTTTGTCCAGCACCAAAAGCAAGTCGTTGGGGAAATCTATATCGGCTTTGTCAATCTCATCAATCAAAACCACCGAAGGTAGCTCTTTTTCCTCCGAAAGCTTGATGGCTTCACCCAAATCTCCTAGATGAACATAGGCCCGACGAGGTTTAGCTTTTGCATTTGGGTTTCCGGCTCTAATTTCTTCCAAATCATAGAGACGGCGCAGGGCATCGTAATTATAGAGAAAATCTTGCGCCCGACTGGTAGAGCGAATATAGCAGGTTTTTAAGGGATAGCCCAACTCGTAGGCTACCGCAAAAGCCAGTTGGGTCTTGCCACAGCCCGGTTCTCCTTCCACAAGCAAAGGGCGACGCAGGTGAAGAGCCAGATTTACCGCATCACACAAATCGGACGAAGCGATATAAGGTTCGGCTTGGTTGTAAGCACCGGGCAGTGGTGTGTTTTGGGGGGAGCGTACTCCCTTTCCCTCGTAAGTTCTTACCATAGTTATGTTCTTCTCCCTGTTAATTCTGTACTAATTTTGACCATTTCTCTAAAAGCACCCGCCAAATTTGGATGGTATTTGACACGCTTTGCCAAAATTTTAGCCTGTTCTAAGGGTATATTTATGTCTGTGAGCTTTTCGATAAACCAAGCTCCCAACTCTTCTTGGTTATGCTTTTCGATATTCAAGTAACTAAACCCGTCAACTGATATACTTTGCAGTTGGGTGTCGGCGCAAACGATGACCAGTCGTGAAAACTGGTCTTTTAGCTTAGGCAAAAGATTCTCCTGTAACTGTTGGTCGAAAGAGTACACCAGCGAATTTAACTTTTCTGAGGGTACATTATCTAGTGGATTGTTATTCCAAAGAATTAAAAGTACATTGCTCCTATCCCCAAACCAGCTATGGGGATTACCATAACCCGATGCTTCCAGTTCCTTCCAGATTGCTACATCCGGTGGGTGACTAGCTAGACGATCTCTGTAAAGGTAAAAGTCAATTTGCCTACAATTCGGATTATTTTCAGCCAGTTTCTCATATAACCTTACTAGAATGTAATCTTTCAGAGTTTTTTCGTCAGATGGTATCACAAAGCGAGCGATTCCTGCCAACTTTACACCTATCCTGAAATCGCACTCTATTTGCTCCAAGTTATATTTTCTAATTACACTTTGATCCAGCTTTGCCCGTTTTTTACCCTGAGCTTGGGATGAAGGCTTTTTCCGCTCCTTTTCTAATGCTGTAACAGCCTCGATTTTGGTCAAATTAGCCAGAAATTTTTGCAAAGCCTTAAAGGGTGTCGATTCAGCGTCATTCAATCGCACAAAAGAGATAAGCTCTTCTAAGGCCCCGGAATAATTCAGCAAAAAGTTGACAATATTCTCTACATCCGTTTTATCAACGGTACTCCGGGCGATTTTTGTTACAAGCTTCCCCTTTCGCACCCCTTTAAACAGGTTATCGCGACTAGCTCGGTTCTCAATACTCGGACAGGCTAAGAGTAGCTGGATAAATTTTTGCTTAATAGGATATTCTTTTAGTATTTCATCTAGTTTAGACATATTTTGCTCTAGCTTCGACATAAAGTTTAACTTTGCAAAGTCCGTATCTTCTCAATGATTCTAGGTAGGGGCGTATTGCATACGCCCAATGTGGGGCGGGTTTATGCAATACACCCCTACCCATTGAGATTATACCAAAGTCTGAATAAAGGTTTCTAAATATTGTAATGCTTTAGTGCCGGAATCCACCAGCCGCACAAAAGAGATAAGCTCTTCTAAAGCCCCGGAATGACCCAGCAGGGTCTTAACAACATTCTCAATATCCGTTTTACCAACGTTACTCCGGTCAAATTCTGCTACACTCAACCAGTGCTTTCTCATCGCTACTGCTGGGCTTGGAATTTAGCAACGCTTTTTGTAGGCTATAGTTGCGACTGTCCAGCGTTTCAGAAGTGTAAGGCCAAGCTAACTCGACGGTAGCTTCGCCAGCATCCGAGTGCAAGACCCGCACCCAGTTAAGTTGGTCACTTAATAATAGGAACCGAACCTCTGCATTATATCTTCCAAACTGGCTCTTTCCCCTAGCTGAAATAGTAGATGCAAATGGTCAGGCATGAGACAATAGGCCGATAGGGTTATTAGCCTTCTTTCTTGGAACCAACCTAGTGAATTTAGGATAATTTCTGGTACACCCGACTCTACCAAGCGACCCAGCTGCATTTGTTCTGCTGGTGTAGCTTCTTTGACCAGTCGTTCCTTACATGACTTGGTTATGAAATACCATCGGTTTGCCCTAGATATTCGACCTTTCCTAAGAGCTTGATAACCAATTAATGGGCTCATGTTAGGCTCCTTTTTTTCATTAAGTCAATTGGCAGAGCAATTTCCTACAAATGTTGCCCACACATCAATTGATGTTGCCCAATCCCCAATCTTGGCAGAAAACCCCAATCTCTATCTCTGTAGGAAATTGCTCTGCCAATTGATGTTGCCCAATCCCCAATCTTTCGGGGTAAGGGTATGTTTTTGTTACTTTACCGCGAGACTTTGACGCACTGCACCACATTTTTCTTCCAAAGAGGTGCTAGGAAGGAAATCGTGATCTGCCGCTGGGTAAAACCTTTGACCCATAAGTTACGAATTAGGTTGTTACCCTTCAATACCAACCCGTCGCCCGTAGCACCATTGCCATTGATAATTATAGCGGGAGGCGAGCTACAGACACTACCACCATCTATCTCTACTGCCGCTTGGACGCTGGGGATCAAGTGACCGCTAAAGGTGATGATGTTGGTAGGGGTTAGGGCAAAAGTGATGGTTAGGGGGGTGCTGGTGGTTGTTAGAGCAAGTGCATAGGAGAATGAACCTGGCACTGTACCAGAACCATCATCGTCGTTGAACCGCACTATCCAAGGGCTATAGACCGTATAGCTCAGGCTATTGGAGGTGCTGCCGAGGTTGCTACTATCCCCGCTATAGGTGGCGGTGAAAGTGTGACTACCCGTAATCCAAGTGCTACTGGTGAAGATAGCCACGCCGCTAACAACGGTAGTGGTGTAGCTAGTTGTACCATCGGTGAAGGTAACTGTACCAGAGGCGAAAGTTGGGCTGATCGTAGCCGTCAACGTTACCACCTGACCGTAGGTAGAACTGTTGGCCGGATTAGCCGTCAGGGTGGTAATACGAAACTCAAAAGTGTAAGCCGCCCCCTGAGAGGTGTTAGCCCCGATAGTCTTGAAGTAAGCGCCAATGAGGGCGGTATTGCCATCACTACTCAACGACACCGACCAGCCAAAGTAGTCATTAGCCGCGCCCGTAGTGGTGTCAGTCAAGACCTGCTGTTGTGACCACGTAGAGCCAGTGCGGGTAAAGACATAAGCCGCACCCTGCCTGCCGTTAGCCCCGATAGTCTTGTAGGAAGCGCCAATGAGGGCGGTATTGCCATCACTACTCAACGACACCGATAATCCAAACCAGTCAAAAGCCGCGCCCGTAGTGGTGTCAGTCAAGACCTGCTGTTGTGACCAAGTAGAACCAGTGCGGGTAAAGACGTAAGCCGCACCCTGAAAACTGTTAGCCCCGATCTTCTTAAAGTAAGCGCCAATGAGGGCGGTATTACCATCACTACTCAACGACACCGAACTGCCAAAGGTGTCATTAGTCGCGCCATCGCTGGCGATCAATTGTTTAGTCTGCACCAGAGGGTCAATGGTGAGGGGATATTGCGCCCCATCCACATTGACCAAGAGGCGGGCGGTGGAACCCTCTCCGCTTACTTCCATTCGGCTCGGTAGCGTTTGGCCTGCGGCATCGTAGACATACAAGCCGCCATAGTTCGCCACCTTGCCCTCCGGTGAAACTAGCGTCAAATTGGCCCCGGCACTTTGGAAGAGGCCACCACTAAGGGCCAATTCTAAGGAGAGTTCGTTGCCGTTCGCGCCGGGCCAAGCTTGGGTCAAGGTAAAACCCTGTTCCAGTCCTTGAGCATTGTTGGCGTACCATTCGGTCAGACCAGCCCCGCGCTGGTATTCCACACGATTAGCGTTAGCAACCGGGGCTACCGTTGCCAAAGTCTCCAAAGCTTGACCCTGATAACCTATTCCAGTGAGGGCAAGGTTCATCCCATTGATTGTCACGCCACTAGCTTGAAACGAGAGAGCTAATCCTTGCGCTGGGTTGTCGCCCTGTAGTTCGCCACTTCCCGCCGCCGTTAGGTGGTAGGTGCTATCGGTCGCCGCCTCGCGGTTTTGGGTCTCCATCCAAGCCAGATAGAGACTTTGGGTTAGCTCTTCTGGTTGGCTCGCCGTTTGAGCGGGGGCCGGAATTTGCTGTGGCTCTTCCACAACAGGAGCGGGAGTGGGGTTAGTAGTTGCTACTGCTGCGGGATTGCTGTTGTCAGGGCTAACCTGCCCTTGCTCAGCCGTAACAGTTTGAACCGGGGAAAAGACGATGCTATACCTCGGTATCAAAGGTAATAAGAACATTAGTGCAATTAGCACTAGCTGGATCACCTGAGCAGGTCGGTTTAACCTCAAGTAACTCGAACCATCCAACATTGCTTGTACCCTTTCTTTACGAGTATCCTCTCAAAAATTAGACTGCGAATAATCAAAAATAGCACTCTTGTGGGAAATTGCTCTGCCAATTGATGTTGCCCAATCCCCACTCTTTCAGGCTAGGCCCGGCTCTTGTGGGAAATTGCTCTGCCAATTGATCTCAATTAATGACAATCCCCTTCGGCATCGGCAACAAAACTTAAAGACCCAGCACATCTAGGGGCAATTTGGGACGAACGCTAACCTGTCCAGGTAGACGGGTAGCCCTCCGCACCCGACGATGGGCTTCGAGTAGCACATTGGCCCGAACTTCTCCAATTTTGGCTAGATCAGGCTCTAGCGCGGGTAGCCAGTCCAACACTCTTGTAAGTTGGTCACTCTTTTCCACCGCCGTAAGACTCCCGCCTATCTCCACATTGTCCAGCAGTTTTAGTGCTTGAGCAGGGTCAAGCCATTTCAAATTGCCACCAGCCGGACTGCCCTCAAAGCCCGCCACCACCAATTCCTCTGCCAGCATTGGCACACTCCGGCCCGGCGAATCTATCAGCAGCCTCATTCGCAAGAGCAAAAGGGTAGTGCGGAGGTTGACCGAGGAGGTGCGGGTCACTCCGGCCCGACTCGCCAATAAATTAGGGCTGGTAGCTTGTAGGGCGTTATCCAACAGATATTCGGCTAAGGCTTCGGTCAGAGGATGCAGACGACCAATCAGCTTTACCCCTTCCGGTAACGGCCCTTCAAAACTGATTAAAACTTCATCGGGCGGTTGTTTGGCCTTGAGCGGCGTAAAGAGCGGCGCAACCCGTTCGTAAATAAGCGGGTGTTCGCGCAGGGACGCTAGAGCTAATTTCCAGATATGGCGTTCGGGCTTATTCTTCTCTGGTGAGGCTTGCTTCACCACTAACGGCACATTTAGACGTTGGCAGGCATTATGGACAAAACCCACCACCGTCCGGGCATTACCCAGCACCGCATCGGTTTCACGCAACTCCTGTTCCACCTCTTCGGGCTTGATGGCGTGTTGGGCAAAGCGGGTGCGGCTCGCCTTTTCGCGCTCTACCGCTCTATCCCAACCCAAGTTCATACTATTCACGCTCATCTCCTGTTCCGCTTCCCCGCCCACTGCGTTCTGACCGAACATACCAAGCTGACGGTCACGGTCAAACATTTCCAACTGCTGCGCCTTCTGCTCTTCCTGAAAGAGTGCCTTTACCACCGTCTCCACCATGCTCGCGCTACTGATTGGCATTGGCACTGAGATACCCAGCGTTTTATGAATACTGACCGACTTACGCAACAATACATCCAAAACCGCCTTATCAATCGGGTTATCCTTGCCGTAAAGCGTCACGGTGCGAACGTAAGGGGCAGGCTGACCGTAGCGATCAACCCGGCCTTCGCGCTGTTCTAGTCGGTTGGGGTTCCAAGGCAGGTCATAGTGCAGGACGGCGTTGAAGGCTTCCTGTAGGTTAATGCCCTCACTGAGGCAGTCGGTAGCAACCAGCACCCGGCGCGGACTACTGCTCAGTTCCGCCACGCGCTGCTCTCTCTCTTCCTCCGCACTCTCCCCGGTCACAGCTATAATCTGCAAATCCGCCCAGCGTGAACCAAGACGGCGTTTTAACTCCTCGGCCAAATATTTAGCCGTCGCAATATAGCGGCAATAGACTATCGGCTGGAAACCATCTTGTAACAGCGAGATTACTTCTTTGACCGCCGCGAGTAGTTTCGGATCTTTGTCGCCATACAGCCCGACAGAACGCTTTACAAAGGATTGAAGCCGCTGCCGTTCGCCGCCCAACATAATCGCTTCGCCCTCCTCTATCACCGAGGTAGGCTCAAAATCCTGCGTGATCTCCTGTTCGCTCAGGTCAAGCACATGTTCCGCCAGCAAATTATCGTCGCCTTCGTCTAACAAAAATTCCTCTTCGCTACCTCCAGTACGTCGAAGCTTAACCCGCAGAGTCGCTTCTGCCGCTGCCGGACTACTCATCACGCAACGTAGCAAGGCAAGGGCTGTCCAATAGCGTACTCGTTGCTTCCATTTGGTTAGGCCAGCCGTATTTTCCTGAACCAGTTCACGGGCAAAGCGGTAAATATCCTCAAAGAGTTTGTTATATTCAGGCGAGTTGGCTAGGGAATAGGAGCTTTCTCTGGTTAGCCGCTCCGGGAAGGGCGTTTCATCACCCAACCAACGTTTCACATCGGCCCGACGGCGCTGCACAAAGTGGAGGGCCATCTTCACCCGGTCTTCTTCGCTAAGCTTACTTAGGTCAAAGTTGGCAAATTCAGGGTCAAGCAATTCCAAAAGGGACTGGAAAGCATCTTCTATCCCACTATGCGGCGTGGCGGTTAGTAGCAACATATGGCGCTAGGAATCTTTCGCAATCGAGCGGAGCAATTCATGGCGTTGTTGGGTATTGTTGGTCGTGCTACTCGAACGGGCGGCGGTGTGGGCTTCATCCACAATCACCAAATCGGGACAACCTCGAATGAAGCTATCCTTGCGATGTTCGGCTTTAGCAAAATCAATACTGATTATCTGCACCGGATAATATTCAAAGACGCTAATATCGCCCGGCGGCAGGCTTTTCTCCAATTGCGCCAACGTGCCGGAGCGCACCACCACCGCTTCCAAGTTGAACTTTTCGGACAATTCACGTTGCCACTGTTCGCACAGGTGGGGCGGACAAATCACCGCCAACCGACGGGCATCGCCTCGATCCAGCAATTCGCGAGCAATCAATCCGGCTTCAATCGTCTTACCGATACCGACATCATCGGCAATCAGCAGGCGCACCGCACTGAGGCGCAAAGCCATCAGGAGTGGCACAATCTGAAAAGGGCGGGGCCGCACCGCAATCCGTCCCAAAGAACGAAAAGGCCCGGCTCCACTGCGAAAGGTCAGGCGAGTAGCATCCCTGAGTAGTTGCCCGGCGATGTGGTCGCTGGTGGTTGCAGGGTCAGGAGGCTGGAAAGTAGCCGATTCAATCTGATCCAGTTGCAGCCGTGCATTAACCGCCAAATGAATCCCTACCGTTTCGCTCTCCATTCCACCGAGCGGACGGAGCAACAACAAGGCCGGATTTTCGGAGGGCAAGACTACCCATTCCCGCTCCCGACACCGCACCAGCGAGCCTACCTCAAACCGATTGCTATTATTTATACTGGTTGTCAGTAGCATTTAGTCCCGGCGGCAAGACTATCGCCAGTGGAAGTGCTGATAATAATATCAAGCTAGGGGAAGTTGCCTCTGGCAAAAATATCAGCACCCTCATCGGACACTCTTCTCATGTATACTCAATAGCGTATAGTCCTGACGGCAAGACCCTCGCCAGTGGAAGTGGGGATTATACTATTTTTTAGTGACGAATCCCCAGTGGGAAGAACAAACCAATCAACCACTTTAGCCTGACCCAAAATCAAAATCGAAGGCGTGGTTATAAGAAACTTTAGCGGGAGTGATCGGTCCAGACCCCGGTGGCCTTCGGTTTCCCCAACAAGTCCCATTCAAAATACGGCTAATGTGGCTCTGGTCAGTGCCATATCTTTCAGCCAGTGCTACTTGACTAGATTTGCCAGTGGCATAGAGGCGGCGAATTTCTTCCACATTATAGTGGGAAAAACGGCGTTTTCTTCCACGAGTCCCGCGTCCTTTTGCTATGGCATCCCTCATATTATCGGTATGAGTGCCAATGAAGAGATGAGACGGATTGCAACAGAGCCGATTATCACAATGGTGGCAAGCAAACAAGTTTTCGGGGATGTCCTGTCCGGTACTGAGTTCATAGGCCACTCGATGAGCTTTGTAGCCATAACCAGCAAAAGAAAAGCTGCCATAGCCATTGGAGTGTTTTACGCCCAACCAAGGCCAGCACTTATCTGCCTCACCTCTGGCAACCTTGCTCCAGAAAAGAACTTCCCAATTCCAGATTTTTGTAGGCGGTTCTATGGTAGCTGCAATAAGATCAAGTATACTCCTACTGCTATCATCCTTGATTTCTACCGTAGCTTTGGTTCTTGCTACGTAGTTGCGGCTATCCCGAAAAATATTTCTGCGGGTTTTTAGCATTGCTCTACCTACTGCATCGCTTTACTGATAAAAAGACCACCTGCTATGGGTCGGATAATTGCTTTTGAAAGGTTTTCTTGTTACAATGGAACACAGCAAGCGTGAAATTACTTGAAGCGAACAAGGATGTAAAGTCCCTTGTAGCAATATAACTGAGAATAAACATTACCTTTCTAAAGTTATTAGCCCCGACAGATGTTAGCTGCTAGGGGTCTTTTTTATCTGTTAGTTCCTTTAATTTTCCTAGCTAATTTAGTACCAAAAAGCTATGGTTTCAATCTAACCAACCCTCGCTGCTTTTTTATTACATTGATATTCTAACGATTTAGAGTGAAATAGTCAAATGTTTGGAATAACGTATTGCGGTTTGAGGTTGTCAGATATGGTATAGTAGGCCAAATTAAAAACTTTGGCGCAACCGAACTAAATCAATATAGCGTGGTTTGTCAGGCGCAAAGCCACAAATTTTAAAAGCCCCGTGAACGTTTACCAAATATTACTACAACCAAAGCCCCCCTGCTACTTAATTGCAACCAAAGCCCTTAATAAGACTAGCCTTATTTTTAGGGATTGTCAATACCTGATGTGACCAAATTCAAACCTAGCGGAGTAGCTACATCCTTCGCTACGTTTATCTCAACACAACACAACACACCAATTCAGCGATACCATTGTTTGCTGGCTGGATTTGGGAACTCTCTTTATTCTAACCTACTGAAACCACTTGCTAATGTTGGTTATTTTGAGAGGCTAATTTTGGCACTGAAGAAAAATCTGTTTTCGCCTTCCGCAAAATTAAACTCAAAGATGCGGTTATAGGAAACTTTATCTGGCGTGAGTGGCCCTGATCCCGGTGGTCTTCGGTTCCCCAAGAAATAACATTCAAAATGTGGCTAATATGGCTCTGGTCAGTGCCATATTTTTCAGCCAATCATATTCGATACGGAACTGGACAAAGCTTGAAAAGTAGCCCCCTACTCCGCAATTGCCTACAAACAACAAAACAAAACAGGAACTATTAGCTAGGTAGAGGGGGAGTATAAGCTTGTACTCCCCCTCTGAGGATGTTTCGCGAGGTCTTCTCTCTGGTTATTGCCAGATGTAATCGAAGCAAATCAGTCGTAAATCCTCTCTTTTGATTGGAC
>JACAUC010000013.1 GCA_013390945.1 Candidatus Chloroheliaceae bacterium | reverse complement strand
AAGGGTTTGTGGAGAGAGATCGAGATTAGAAATCTCTCCTACAAGGGTTTGTGGAGAGAGATCGAGATTAGAAATCTCTCCTACAAGGGTTTGTGGAAAGAGATCGAGATTAGAAATCTCTCCTACAAGGGTTTGTGGAAAGAGATCGAGATTAGAAATCTCTCCTACAGAACCTAAAGAGAGAAAACCTCAGATAATTTAAAATCATCTGTGCCCATCTGAGGTTCTCTGTGTTACTAACTAACGACTATTAGGCCCAGCGCACCAGTCCCATTTCGTGCTTGGAAAGGAGCGAAGGATTAGAAGGCAAAAGCCGCACCCCAAAGACTAGGCTACCACCCGTATCAGCCTCACTCTCACCGACATACTGGTAAACACCATTAGTATCGGGACCTGAAACTAGGGTTAGAGCGATAGATTTTGGATCTAATAGTTTGCCATTATCGTCACGGGCTGAAACTAGCTCCACCGAAACATCTTCTGGCTTGAGGCGACCTAACCGCACCTGAGCATCCACCTTAACTTTGGCCCCTAACGCCAGTTTAGTATCCTGCGGTGCATGGGCGTAAAGGCTCACATCCTGCCAAGCATTAGCCACTAGTGCCTTCCAACTGGCTAACTCTTTACCCAAGCGGAAACCACCTGCATTTAGGTTAAGCGCGTGGCGGATAGCCGAGATGTAGAGTAAGCTAGTATAATCCTTCACCATACGGCGGGTGCTGAAAGTTGGGGCCACCGTTCGGATCGCCTCTTTCATTATGGCAATCCACTTTGCGGGCAACCCATTGGCATCGTAATCGTAGTAGAGCGGCACGATTTCATTTTCCAGCAAAGCATAGAGCGACTGACAATCGGCCTCGTCTTGGGTCTCCTGATCTTGGTAGGTACGGGCCTCACCAATGGACCAACCGTTCGCCCCATTGTAGGCCTCCGGCCACCAACCATCCAGAATGGAACAATTGGGGCTACCATTAAGCGAAGCCTTCTGACCACTGGTACCACTGGCTTCTAGGGGCCGAATGGGAGTATTCAACCAGACATCCACACCCTGCACCAGATAACGGGCCATATTCATATCGTAATCTTCCAAGAAGACAATCCGCCCTTCAAAGCCTACCTCGCGACTGTACTGGTAGACGCGCTGGATGAAGTATTTGCCCGGTTCGTCGGCGGGGTGTGCTTTGCCAGCAAAGACGATTTGAACGGGATGGTCTTTATCGTTCAAAAGCTTTTGCAAGCGGTCGGCATAGCGGAAAATCAAGGTAGCTCTTTTATAAGTGGCAAAGCGCCGGGCAAAGCCAATCGTAAAAGCTTTAGGGTCAAGCAAATTGTCCGAAGCCTGAACCTCGTTCGTACCCTCGCCTAGCTCGATGCGCTGGCGGCGAATACGGGCGTGGACGAAGTCAATCAACTTTTCCTTGAGCAGAGAGTGGGTCTCCCACAACTCTTTATCGGGAATAGTTTTGATAGCCTCCCATAGGGCAGGGTCTTCCAACTTTTCGTGCCAATCTGACCCTAGATAGCGGGCGTAAAGGACTTCTAACTCAGGAGCGAGCCAAGTCTGAGTATGTACCCCGTTGGTAATGCTATCAATGGGTACTTCTTCCGGGTCTACACCAGACCAGAGGAATTGCCACATCTTGCGCGATACCTCACCATGTAAGGCACTCACCCCGTTATGTTCGCCGCTAGTTCTAAGGGCCAACACAGTCATACTGAAGCGGGTACCCCACTGCGTATCCTGCCTAGCAAAGTTCAAGAAATCATCCCGATTGATATTCAACTGCGGCCAGTAATTGCCAAAATACTTGTCCATCATCTCAAAACTGAAGGCATCGTTTCCAGCAGGAACAGGAGTGTGGGTGGTGAAGATACCACCTGCCGCTACCACTTCACGGGCTTGGGCAAAGTCAAGACCTTCGCCCTGCACCAATTCGCGGATACGTTCCAGTCCCAAGAAAGCACTATGGCCCTCGTTCATGTGCCAAGCGGCCGGGTTAATGCCCAAGGCCCGTAACGCCCGAACCCCACCAATACCCAACACAATCTCTTGCGAGACCCGAATCTCTTCATTGCCACCATAAAGCCGAGCGGAGAGATCGCGGTCACTAGGCTGGTTAGGATCCACATCGGTATCCATCAGATAAAGCGGAATACGACCTACCTGTATCTTCCAAACCTTGGCATAGACCCGACGGCCCGGCAGGTCTACCCAGAGTAGCACTTCTTCACCCGATGGCGTAGTGGCAGGAGTAGCGGGTACTTCCGAGAAGTGCAATTTTTCGTAAATGGCCTCTTGGCGACCATCGCGCCCGATTCGCTGGGTAAAATAGCCCTGCGGGTAAAGAAAGCCTACGCCCACGAAAGGCAACCCTAAATCGGAGGCCGCCTTAGCATGATCTCCGCTCAGGATACCGAGGCCACCACTATAAATCGGTAGGGCTTCATGCAACCCGAACTCTAGTGAGAAATAAGCGATAGGCTTATCTAGTAATTCGGGATAAGTCTGCTTGAACCAAGTGGGTGTATCGGGGTGCATATAATGGTCAAAGTCTTCAAGCACCCGGTCAAAGTTTTCAAGGTAGGCTTTATCACCTGCGGCTTCTTCCAGCTTGGCAGGTGCAACCTGACTAAGAAACCGCACCGGGTTATGGTCAACCGCATCCCACAATTGGGCATCCAGGACTGAATAAAGCTCCTGGGCCGGGCAGTTCCAACTCCACCATAAGTTGTAAGCCAACTCGTGGAGGCGGGCAATGCGTTCCGGTATCACCGGGAATACAGCTACACGACCAAGTATTTTCAAAGTTAAAATGCTCCTCTATCTAATTTAGGTTTAGGAAAACGAACCACGCTGTTCTATTTAGACCTATTTTACCCTATATCTCTAGTTCTGACTAGCCTAACAGGTAATCTTCACCGAACCACTTTTTTTGCGTTATTGCCTCTCTTATGCTATATTTGATTCAGGGTTGGTAGCAGTAACCCCTTAGTTAGGAGAGTTAGGGACAATTTAAATAATATCATCAGGAGATGGCCTGGAGCTTACTAAATGGAAGTGAGAGTAAGTAGTTTAGGTGCAATTAAAGAGGCTACCGTACAGTTGAAACCCCTTACGGTCTTTATTGGCCCTAATAATAGTGGTAAAACTTGGCTGGCTTACACCCTAGCGACTGCTTTAGATAGCTACGGTTGGGATCGTTATTTAGACTCTTGTGATATAGAAAAACTCTCTGAATCCTATCCAACGCTGGTTGAATTTATTCAGGAGGTAATCGAACAGGGTAATGGCAAACTAGATATAATTAGATTTGCTGAGCAAAATGGGCCAAAATATTTTGAGGAAATATTTTGTTTGGCCCGTCGCTGGTTACCTAAAGCCTTTGGTACTAAAAAGGCTTCTTTTGAAAATTTAGAAATTAGAATAGATTTAGCCGACTCTAAAGCCCGATTTTTAGAAAATATTAAAGAGGCTGCATTAGAACGTCGTTTATCGCTCAATAAAAGAACCCAAGAAGCACTAATTAATATTGTTAAGGAAAAAAATGATTCGGAGATTTATATATATGCAGAAGCAAATGCTTTTGAAAAATTTCCGTTAGAAGGAATTAAGAAATTTATTTTTCGAATTGTTTTTGGAGTTTTACATAGAGCTTTATATCCCAACGTTTACGTCTTACCTACTGAGAGAACTAATATAATTACAGCCTCCTTTAGTAAGCGTGTTACTAGAACAAATACAAGGAAAAGTGCTAATAGAGACCTTGAAGAGTTGGAGAATCATATTGTTCCTCATCCAATAGCCAACTTGGTACATCTAATGTTGGTAAAAGTAAGGGATACTAGTTTAGAAGAGCGAACGGAGAGTGCAAAGAAAATTCCTTCTATCGCTAAGTATCTTCAGTTAGCTAAGGATTTAGAGGAAAAAATTCTAGCAGGGGAGATAGAAGTATCAAATCCGGATAACATTACCGATACCAATTTCTCCTTTCAGCAACAGGGAATTAATTTAGAAATGACGGTTGCCTCCTCAATGGTTAAAGAGTTAGCACCCCTTGTACTTTATTTGCGCTATGCCGCTGAAATAGGCGATCTTTTGATTATTGATGAGCCAGAAATGAATCTTCACCCACTTGCTCAAGTACGCTTGACGGAACTTCTTGCGATGCTTGTAAATTTTGGTATTCCAGTGCTTATCACTACCCACAGTCCTTACATAGTGGATCATCTAGTTAATCTGATGAAAGCTTATGAAAGTCAAAATCAAGCAGAAATAGCCCCAAAATTTTTCCTAAAACAAAAAGAAGCGTTCATTTCAAAAGAGAAACTTTCAATCCAACTTTTTGAAAATGGTACTGCTAGAAATATTCTTAAAGAAGACGGTTTAATAGATTGGGGTACCTTTGGAGACGTTTCAGAACAAATTAATAACATTTATTTTGAAATTTAATTGATTTGTTAAATCAAGGTTAAATATGTGCTTGGAATACTCTACTGTTAGTTTGTCTATCATCAGATAGAAGTATAAAAGAATCTAAGGCAGAAATAAAATTTTCTCCAGAAAACGGGGAAATAATTCTATTGCTGCCACCTACCAGCCCAAATTCAGTGGAAAGCTTATATTAGAAATCATGGCTCTACACCTAATAATACAAAGCAACTTCAGCAAAAACTAGTAGAGCTACTTGGTAAGGGTAATGTGGAGATTAGCCGACAAAATGATATAGGGAATTTTCTTCGAGGTTAATTGCTTAGGAGAATAGCAATTCCTCGTACAATAAATAAGAAATAAGCCTATGTAAAAGGGATTGCTATTACTGATGTGAGCCTATAGGAGTTTGACCAGTTCTGACCCCCGCAATTGGTAGCCCAACTGAGTAAAAAGAGTAGTCTCCCAATCGGCTTGAGGGGTAAGGAGTGTAGCACAAAGCTCCTTTGCCCCTTTAGCTTGAGCAAGACGTTCTACTTCACCCAAGAGTTCGGCAGAAAGACCCCAGCCCACATAATCACTTTCGGTATGATAATCCAGCAATTTGAGTGCTTGGTTTTGTAAATCGGCTTTGAGATGAGCCAATTCATGAGTACCCCAAAAGACCACTAAAAAAACTGGACTGGAGCCAGTTTGCACTCCCATACTATCTTCGACGCGCAGAACTAACCGACGACCTTGCGGATCCTTAAAAATTCGCTCCTTACCTAGTGGGCGGTACATATCGCGCCGTTCTTTACTGCGCCGTTCTATCATAAGTTCTTCTTCCAGTTCGGCGGCCTCTTCTTTTTTGGTCAGCTTGCGCTTGACTGGCACACCCCAAGGTAAGTCTTCTATGCTGGTACTTTCCGGCTCTTTGTTACCTTTTTTAAAAAATTTAAACATCCACTAACTCCTTTAGTATTATTTATTATAGCGCCAGCTATAATAGTGTGAGCCAACGTTACCCATTTCAACCTTGAAAGCGGCTTCATTTGCAGGATTATAGGTCAAGACCCGTCGCTCGAAAAGTTGTACCAATACCTCTTGCTCTTGACCTGCGATCCGAGTACGTATCCAATAGGCTTCACTGATGGGATAACCGACCGTTTCCTGCCAATCAAAAATAAGACCGTTGGTATAACTATCCTTGAGTGGATCGTAGGTACGGCCCTGAGACTCGAACCAAGTCCAGAAAAGATCAGGTATATTATGACCCGTATTGGGAATATAGACTGTATTACGGGCATAATGGGCCAAGGTTTCATTTACCCCTGCCTGACCATTGCGCTCCAGCGTAGCCGTAACGGGTGTATTATGTGTTTCGGCTACCTTATCACCTTCCACCAAATTCTTAAAGCTGGCGTAGGTAGGCGAAGTGGGATTTTGCCCCTGCTGGTTAGGATCACCAGCGACAGGCACTTGGGAGGGAGCAAGTTGACTAAATTTAGTATCCCCTAACTGAAGCGCACCCGTCGCTAATTCCCTCACCAGCAAACCATTGGTGACGGTGGAGCCGGGCAAGCGCAGTTCCATCCGAGCCTTATCAAAATAGGTGACTAACCGCTTGCCACCCGGTGCCTCCTCATAGGGTTCCTCAAAAATCTGATTAGGAGCAAGCCCCCACAACCAGCTTCGCCCGGCGGTTTGTCCAGTCTCGGAGCCAACTAACACCGGACAGTCGGCTCTGCTCCAGTTACGCTCAAAGAGCGGGTTCAAGTTAGGAAAGAAGCGACGGGGTTGTGGATGGGCTTTTGTGCCTGCAATAGCAATAGCGACACGAGCCGTATCTGCCATTAGAGCGGGGTCAAGGCGCAGCGAGCCATCTTTATTATAGAGGGTATCGCCGGGCGTATGATAACGCGAATCGTTGCCAATGTCATCCGCCACATCTTCGGTCAGGAAGATGGCAGTACCTTTGTTGGCTTTCCAAAAAGAGGATTGGTCACTCAGGCGGTTAGGGTCACGACTGGCCGGAAAGAGGTCGCCGATAGTATAGAGGCCATAACGGGCCGCCGGACTATAAGTAGCCGCAATTTCTGCGCCCTGCTGGGCCAAATCCAACGAGGCACCGGGTTGGGCCACCGCCCAAACTTTACCCTTACCTTGCTGTGCGCTGTAGCCCACCATATCTAGGTTTATCACTACCCCAAGTGGCAAATTTGCTGGGTTAATCGTGCTGGAACTATCCAAATTTCGCACGAAATATTGGCTTCCCAAATAGCCGTACTCTTCCGCGTCAAAAAAGACCAGTTCTATATCATCCTCAAAACTGATGCGGCCCAATCCAAAGAGGCGGGCCAATTCCAATAAAACCGCCACGCCACTGCCATTATCATTTGCACCTGGCGCAGCGTTATCACAAGGAGGAGGGTATAAGCGATTGGGGCTACTGTCATAATGAGCGGTAAGCAGATGAAGAGCGTGAGGATTGGTACCGGGCAAGCGCACCACGATATTTTGAAGCGGTGTAACCTGCACACCGGGGGCAGAACTAGAGAAGGACTGTACCATAGGAACCAAGCCGACAGCGCGAATCCGCTCCTGAAGATAAATTGCTGCCGCCGCATGAGAGGAATTATTCAGACAGCGCGAAAATTTAGAAAGACCGGAGACCTCGTGCAAGATATTATCAGAGGAAATCGAGGCTACAAAATCTTGTAAGCTAGGCACGGGCGCAACTGCCACCTTTGGAAGGAGGTCAAGCCCTCCTACATCCCTTCGGGCCAGTGCAGGCGCAATAGGCAAAAGTAGTTGGCAGAGCAGTAAAACTAATAAACTAAGGCTAATAAAACGGGGAAAAGTTGATTTTAAAGGCATGTTTTCTCCCTGGCATTTTGGGTTCCTACGGCAGTTAGATGTAGCCTTAGTATAACCCAAGTTAGCAGGGATATAAAGCGAAACCTCATTGAACCAATCTAATATAGGAGGGTCTGCAAGTATTATATTGGAGGCGTTGCGACATTAGGAAAAGGCAATTCCGTTCTGTGCGATTGTAATCTAGGGAAAATTGCTCGTCCAAAGATTCAGCCGGGCCATAGGCTATCCGTTCTCCCGCTACTTCTAACACTAGGTTAGGGGATCGCGGATGAGAGATAGCAAAGACTTTAATCAACCGCCAAAGCCGCTCGGCTTCGTCACGGGGCAGAGCATGGGCTTGTTGAAGCGTTATTTGCAAGGTGTTTTCGGTGCTATTGTATGAAAAAATCACCCCTAGATTACTAACAATCTTTTCCAACTCTACTACCATCAAAACCGCTCCTTCTATTAGCTCAGGCTCAGCCTCTACCGAACTATACGTATTTATCATCATGGCTAAAAATTCTCCAAAACAAACTAATATTTTGAAACGATTTGCAATATACCATGTAAAGCAAGCATCGTTAATTACATATTGGTATAGGGTTAATTTTAAGGCATTAACGCATGTTAAGTGTCAGGCTAAAGTAGGAAATGTGGTGAGACCAGTGTAGCAAGTAGGTATAAGACTAAAGTAGTAGACTTAACGAAAAAAAGGAGCATAACCTCTAGGGCAAGGTTCAAATCGGCTTGGCACTTCAATATATTAATAGTACTTTTTGGCGGCTTGGTGCTGAATTGTAAAGCCAAAAGCTCTGCTTTTGAGCCTTGCCTTAAACCGTTGAGGTATTGAATATGTTTACGTTTTAGTTAACCAAACATCTTAAACCGCTATGAAGAAAGAATGAGGAATGGCTGGGAAGTAGCTCTGAAACCTTGACTTGTAAAGCCTCAAGAGCTATACTTAACACAAGGTTTACAAATTCTTTATTAATTATTCACTGAGGCAGGCTTGGATAACGAAAGTTTGACCTAGCTATCTCTCAATTGACACAAATGGCTCAATGGGTTGAGCCTAAGCTAATGGAACAATAGAAGGTTTTTATATTTATAAGGGGTCTGCGTTGCAGAGCATACTCTCCACAGAAAGAACAGAGATGGGCTTAATAGAAAAGACGTTACAGGCGATTAAACCACTAGACGAAACCGCTATGACTGCTGCACGTCAGCGGCAAAACCGCCTGACCAAACCTGAAGGTAGCCTAGGACGACTGGAAGAACTCTCAATTAAGATCGCTGGTATTACCGGAGTGGCCCAGCCAAGTGTTAAGCGCAAGGCGATAATAGTAATGGCCGGGGATCATGGGGTAGTGGCGGAAGGCGTAAGTGCCTATCCTGCAGAAGTAACCCCACAAATGGTCTTTAACTTCTTAGCAGGGGGGGCAGCCATCAATGTGCTGTCCCGACAGGTTGGGGCAAGGGTAGTAGTAGCCGACTTGGGAGTAGCCGCCGATTTACCAGAAAGCGTCGGTCTGCTTAGACACAAGATTGGGTATGGAACCCGAAATCTGGCAGTAGGGCCAGCGATGACCGAGGAAGAAGCCCGACAAGCCGTGGAAGCAGGTATTGAGATTGTCCAAGCCGAGATCCGCCTAGGGCTGGATCTGGTGGGTACTGGCGATATGGGCATTGGCAATACTACCCCTTCTAGTGCTATTGTAGCCGCTTTTACCGGGTTAGACGTAGCACAAGTAACCGGTAAGGGTACAGGGGTAGACGAGGCCGGGTGGCAACGCAAGGTAGCGGTAATAGAACGCGCCCTAGAATTAAATCAGCCTGATCCAACCGATGCCCTTGAGGTCTTGACCAAGTTAGGCGGTTTTGAGATTGCCGGATTAGTCGGCCTGATTTTCGGGGCCGCCGCTGCTCACATTCCGGTGGTAATAGATGGTTTTATCTCCACTGCCGCCGCACTAGTAGCAACCGAATGGCATCCGCCGGTAAGGGATTACTTGATCGCGGCACACAACTCGGTGGAAATAGGGCATCGGGTCATGCTAGAGCGCATGGAGTTGAACCCTTTGCTAAATCTAAATCTACGGCTAGGAGAAGGAACAGGCGCAGCTCTAGCAATGAGTGTAGTGGAAGCCGCTTGTCAGATTCTGCAAGAGATGGCAACCTTTGGCGAAGCCGGGGTAAGTGAACGGGATGAGCAAAAGTTAGTTAGTGAAGTTTAGTCTTCTTTTAATTTAATATTGTAATGTAGCTTACGTTAATTGATTAGGTGGCACAGGCCAAGTCAGAAAGGCCAATTTATATGGAACGCGACGCAATGGAAAAAGCAGGGCGGAGCGCACTAATTACGCTACCAGAACCTTTAAAAAACAACCAAGGAGATCTTATCCATGTAACCGCCGCAGCCGCAGTAAAAGCGGCGGCTACCGCTTTGTTAACCAATCAGGTTGTGCGGCGGGTGCGTGTTTCGTTACTCGATGGGCGTACCGCTAGTTTTAAAGTTGATAAATGTATCTTGGAGAGTAGGGGTGCGCTCTGCTCGGTGGTGGGAACGCGCAACAGTAATTCCAGTGCTGACGATGTACCAGAAGTTCGGGTACGGGTGGCTTGGGAAGAGGAGGGCGTTGAAAACCCAGCACAACCGCCTGAAAATAGTATTGTTACTATACCAGGGTCTCACTCCGAGCCTGAAATACTCTGGTTGCAACTTGATACCAGTCAAAAACAAAAACCCTCCAAATTAACTGCTACCGTTACTACGACCGAATTAGAGGGGCCAGCTCCATTACGCCAAATTCCACTCTTCCTTCATTTTGGGTTGCAAGAGGAAGGTTCCCTGCCTCGCGCTTTGCAGGAGATTCCACGTGAATTATTAGGTGAAGCGGTGCGAGAAGCATTGGTCTTGTTACCCGATTCAAAATGGGGACAGGGAGTAAGGGTCTTTGTTTCCCTTGTCAACAATGTAGAGGGGTTGCCCAACCTAAAGACCGGAGCCAAAACACAACAATTGTTTACTATTCCGCCCACTGAACTTACCCATCTTGGGATGGCACTCGATTCTTTTAGTAGCCAAGCTTTACCAGTGCTATTCAATGAGGCGAATGAACTTCTGGTAGACCTGCCCGCCCGAGGCATCAGCTTGCGGAGTGCGC
The DNA here is from genome assembly GCA_013390945.1 of Candidatus Chloroheliaceae bacterium. Taxonomy (GTDB): domain Bacteria; phylum Chloroflexota; class Chloroflexia; order Chloroheliales; family Chloroheliaceae; genus L227-5C. Next base: position 37,663 of record JACAUC010000013.1, on the reverse strand, counting down.
TCGCTCAGGTGGGCAATATTATCGGGCTGGATCTGCTGACTATCGGCGGTGGCCCAGCAGAAATAATCGCCCTTGCTAGAGGCGATCTCAATTCGCTTAATGTCGAACAAGTTAATAACGAATTTTTAGCAACTATCGCCCAACGCCGTGACCTCGATAGTTTTACCATTCAAAGCTTGCGAAACAGTCCCAATACTAATGAATTGATTCGTCTGCTCAGCCGCCGACGGATTGGTTGGCTCTTAGATGAGGTCTGTCGTTTAGCCTGTATCGAGGTTCGTAAGCACTTGACCAAACCAGTACGCTTAGAATTGATTACACTTGGTTCCACCGGGGCCGTATTAGGTCGCGCCCTCATTGAACCAGCTACCTTCCACCTTTAGGAGAGAGGAGCAGCACCGCGTCAACAACTTCTCCCACTTGGAAGATTTGGCTTAAAGCACTATACTTAGCAGCAGCGACCAACCTGCAACTAATTAATCTAAGATAACTAATGCTGTGATAACGATAGTCTTCCTAAAAATACAAGTGATTTCGCGTTTCAGCCTTGTGCTGCTGGCTCTCTTGTTTCTAAATCTGGTATTAGGGGGTTGCGGTGGACTAGTGACACCGGAGGGGGCTACGGCTACGCCGCGCCCTTCTCCTCAACTTGCTACCCCAACGGTAGTACCCTTTTCACCCACTCCAATTATTACTGAAACTACCCGGACTACGCTTACTCGATCTACAGCGTTAAGGGCTACCAATACGCCAGTAGCACCAGATTCTGAGGTTTCTACGGCTCCGCCCGTTTCACCTACTCGTGACTTACTTTCTACGGCTACACCTAGCCCTAATCTGCTTTCGCCAACCCCAATTGCCCTATCACCTCCAGCGATAACGGCTACCCCTCGTCCGGTCAGAGCCATTGGAGGCGACTTAATCAGCGCCCAAGAGCATGAAGCCATTACTTTGCAGCCCTATGGCCCTCCGGATGTGGTCTCCCAACAATATCGCGCCCTGCTCTACGATGCTAAACTCCTGCGACGCAACCCGCGCACTTTGGAGTGGGAACCAAACGCGGCCCTAGCTTTTAAGTATGACGATTCTCAGAAGGCGGCAGTCTTTGTCTTGCGTTCTGATATTAAGTGGAGCGATGGGCAACCCATTACTGCTGCCGATTATCTCTGGACTTATACTCAGGCACTTGACCCCGGCAAAAACTGGACGGGTGCAGCTCCTTTTACGGCGGCGATTGAGAGCTATGTTGCCCCGGATAGCCACACGTTGTTGGTAAAATTGCGCGACCGCTATGCGGATCCTTTTGAACTGGCAAATTTTGTGGAACCTCTACCCAAACATATTTGGGAAGGGCGCAGTTGGAGCGAGGCCAACCAAAATAGTGAAATATTTGGGCCGACGGTAGTTAGTGGCCCTTGGCTGCTTAAAGAATGGGTTAGGCAAGAGAGAATTACATTTGTCCGCAACGAAGCCAGCACTATTTCACCTCCGCCCTATTTGAATAGTCTTACCTTCCTCTACCTTCCAGACTCGCGTAAGGCACTAGAAATGCTGGCGCGAGGCGAGCTTGATTTCTATATACCACCAACCGACCGTTACCTTGAAATGAACGATGCGGCAAAAGTAATTACCTACCACTGGAATCCAGCGATGCCAGAATGGAACTATCTCGGCTTTAACTTTCGCCGTACCCTGCCTGCTAACCCTGCTTTTCGGCAGGCACTGGCCTCCCTTACTGACCGGGCCACTCTTATTAACGGCCCCGGCGAAGGACTTGGTACTCCAATGTATAGTGATGTACCTCCCGGCCATCCGACTTTTATAGAGAATATCGAGAAATATGGGGGGGGTATGGAACAAGCGCGACTCTTACTCAAAGAAGCGGGTTACACTTGGCGTGATACGGATGGTCACTTGCTTGACCCTCAAGGCCACGAAACGCCTGAACTAACGCTGGTCTACAATTCCGAAGGGTCGTTGCGTGGACGAATGGCACTCTATTTCCAACAACGGTTGGCCGAATTGGGGGTCTCTCTTAGATTGGTCTCTTTCGATTTCTTAAATTATGTGAGTCAGCTTAAAGAGCCTCCCTACGACTATGATCTCTTTTTGGGTGGTTGGCAAGCACCTTCAATAGACCTTACCCGCTTTGGTCAGGTTTGGCAAAACAATTTTAGTGGCTACAACGATACCAAATTGATTGAGCTTTACGATAAGGCGGCTCACGAACCTGATGAAACACTTCGTCTGTCGCTCCTGACTGAGATTCAGTCCTTTGAAGCTAGTGAATTACCCTATCTCTATCTCTATGCTGAAGAGGGCTATCTGGGAGCACTCTTTTCGGTGGGTGGTATTACAGAAGGGTCGCTTGGCCCCTTTGCTCAACGCTACACCGATTGGTACGTTAAAAACTAGCCCTAACGCCCAAATGCCAATAACTGCTCTTTAATTGCCTTTTCACTAGGCTGTTTGACGTTGAAACTTTGCGGCTTATAATCTATAATCTTTAGGGTAAGTTTATTGCCAAAGCTCCTTGCTTTTTATCTTTTCAGGAAATTAAATTAAATCTATTGGATCAAAGGCAACTGAATATATGCTATAGTTGCAGGTTTGGAAGTGCGAAAGCAATGTTGCGGTTTTAAATCCTAGTTTAGCGGTTAGCCAAAGAACGCTTAACAAAATCAAGTTCCAGCGTTGGAACAATGGATTACAACGAAGAGAGGGAGGATTCCTAGAATGAGTAGCAACCTAAAATTTGATGCTACAGATCGGGTGATGCACGAAGAACGGGTCTTTAGTCCTAGTCAGGACATTATAGATAATGCCAATATTACAGCCTATATGAAGACTAAGGGGTTTTCCGATTATAGCGAATTTTACAAGTGGTCTCTTGCCAATCGGGAAGAGTTTTGGAGCGATTTGGCTAGTGAGCTACACTGGTTTCAGCCTTGGAAGACTGTTTTTGAGTGGACGGAAAAGCCCTTCTTCAAGTGGTTTAGCGAGGGTAAGTTCAATATTGTCTACAACTGCCTTGATCGCTACATCGGTACCCCGATTGAAGAGAAAGTGGCCTATCATTGGGAGGGTGATGATGGTTCAACCCGCACCCTAACCTACAAAGAGCTTTACCAACGTGTAAACCAACTTTCTGCCGCTTTGCAAAAGTTGGGTGTACAGAAGGGCGACCGCATTTCTATCTATATGCCTGCTATTCTTGAGCAGATTATTGCAGTGTTGGCCTGCGCCCGTTTAGGCGCACCGCACTCGGTAGTTTTTGGTGGCTTTGCCTCTAGTGCTTTGCGCGAACGGATTGTGGACTGCGAAGCCAAAGTCCTCATTACTGCTGATGGCAACCATCGTGGCGGTAAACTGGTAGAGTTGAAGAAGTTGGCTGACGAAGCCTTACTCGACACCCCGACCATTGAAAAGGTGATCGTTGCTAAACACCTCGGTACCGAAGTAAATATGCAGGAGGGCCGTGACATTTATTGGGAAGATGCCTGCGAGGGTATTGGCCTCGATACTGTCGTTCCGTGCGAAGAACTGGATGCCGAAGATATGCTCTATATCCTCTATACCAGTGGTTCGACAGGCAAGCCCAAGGGCGTAGTTCATATTCAAGGTGGCTATGCGGTAGGTACTTATGCCACCACCAAATTCGTCTTTGATATTAAGCCGGATGATGTTTTCTGGTGTACCGCCGATGTAGGTTGGGTGACTGGTCACAGCTATGTAATCTATGGGCCTTTGATGAACGCTGCTACCAGTATTGTGTTTGAAGGTATTCCGACCTATCCCGCCCCGGATCGTTGGTGGCAGATTATTGAGAAGTATAAAATCACCATTCTTTATACTGCTCCGACCGCTATTCGCGGCCTGATGCGCCATGGTACCGATTGGCCTGCCAAGCATGATTTAAGCAGCCTACGCTTGTTGGGTAGTGTCGGTGAACCGATCAACCCCGAAGCTTGGATTTGGTACCATGAGCAGATTGGCAAGAATGCGCTACCTATTATGGACACTTGGTGGCAAACCGAAACGGGCGCTCAGATGATTACGCCCACTCCAATCCTGCCACTGAAGCCCGGTAGTGCCACCCGTCCCTTCCCGACCATTGAGGCCGATATAGTGGACAAAGACGGTAACAGCGTAGGCCACGACAAAGGCGGCTTCTTGATAGTGCGCTACCCTTGGCCGAGCCTGATGCGGACAATCTACAAAGACCCTGCCCGTTATGAGACTTATTGGAACACCATCGAGGATGTCTATTTCGCGGGCGATGCCGCTCTCAAAGACGACGATGGTTACTTCTGGATTCAGGGCCGGGTAGACGATGTAATCAAGGTTAGCGGACACCGCTTAGGCTCCATGGAAATTGAGTCGAGTCTAGTCAGCCATCCCGCCGTAGCCGAGGTAGCGGCGATTGGTAAGCCAGATGAGCTAAAGGGCGAACACGTCAAGGTCTTTGTCATTCTCAAGAATGGCTTTGAAGCCAGCGATGCCCTCTTGCACGAACTCAAGCTACATGTGCGTACTAACGTCGGCCCGGTAGCTGTACCCGATGAACTAGAGTTTGTTGCCAGCCTACCCAAAACCCGTTCCGGCAAGATTATGCGTCGGGTTATCCGCGCCAAAGAACTAGGCGAGCCTGTCGGCGACCTTAGCACCTTAGACTCCTAGTAGGCTTATCGCCTTATCGAAATAGCAAGAAACAGAGGTCAACCTACTCTTAGGCTAACCTCTGTTTTTTAGTAAGTTGAATTGAAGGCTGGTAGCCTAAAAACGCTTTATTCACCATACTGGTAGAGGTAGGGCAATCATATTCAATACCTTATAAATAAGGTGAATTTGAATGTATTAAATGTCAACCCCTTGCACATATTCTTTAGCTATGCTAAAATTAGACCATATTAAGCGACAGGCTTTCTTTTGGTTAATTTAAATCAATAGTCCGACCGATACTAACTTTAGCAAGCCTTCAGCCTAACAACGCTTGGTTCGAACAATCTGTTACTCGCTAGAGCTACTCAATGCTATTTATTTACACTATTCCTGTTAAGGAGACTTTTAATGACTAAAAAACAATCTAGGCGACAGTTCGTATCGGAACTAACAGCTTTGGCCGCAGGTGCTATTTTAGCGGCCTGTGGAAGTAGTACCGCCACTGTTGTTCCAGCTCTTACTGCCACCACTGCCGCAGGTTCCACCACTGCCGCAGGTTCCACCACTGCCGCAGGTTCCACCACTGCCGCAGGTTCCACTACTGCTGCAGGTTCCACCACTGCCGCAGGTTCCACCACTGCAAAACCTACCACTGCCGTAGGTTCCACTACTGCCGTAGGTTCCACTACTGCCGTAGGTTCCACTACTGCCGCAGGTTCCACTACTGCCGCAGGTTCTACTACTGCCGCCACAGCGGTTCATTGGACTTACGAAGGTAAAGAAGGTCCCGCGTTTTGGGGTGATTTAGATCCGAGCTATGCCGCTTGTAAGGTGGGAAAAAACCAGACTCCGATTGATCTTACCACCTTAACTAAGGAGACTCCTCTAAAGAAAGTGGAGACGGCTTACTCCAACACCAATTTAACCATCGGAAACAACGGTCATACTATCCAAATTGACTATGACAAGGGTAGCACTCTCACGATTGACAATAAACAGTTTGACCTAGCCCAATTCCACTTTCATGCGCCCAGCGAACACAAATTTAATGGTAAGTCCTTCCCAATGGAATTACATCTAGTACACAAGGCCGCCGATGGCAGTCTGGCAGTAATAGGGATTATGATGGTCGAGGGCGCGGAAAACCCCTTCCTAGCAAAATTTTGGGATAAAATGCCCACCAAAGTAGCCAAAGAGACCTACAAGCTGACTATCAATATCAAGGACAGCTATCCCAGCAACCAAGCCTATTACACCTACCAAGGCTCGTTAACTACTCCGCCCTGCACCGAAGGAGTCCGCTGGATTGTAATGGAAAATCCGATAACGGTCTCCAAAGCGCAGGTAGAAAAGTTTATCTCAGTCATCGGAGACAATGCCCGCCCGGTGCAACCTTTGAACGGGCGGGAAGTGGGGGAGAAGAAATAGTCGGCTATCCGACATCGGCTAGATCGAGATAAGTGCCGTTGGCTAAGACCACATAAATTCGTCTTCCGTTAGAGGCATTGGGATAGAAGAACAACACACCTTGCTCATAATTTTGGGTCGCAGAAAGGGCATTACTATTCTCAGGAGCCAAGGGACAACCTAATCCTTGGCTCACTGCCGACATAGAGAACCAGAGCTTACCAAAGCCACGTCCCGATTGTACCTTACAAGTGGAGGGACTATCGGGCGTAGGATCACCATCCTGAAAGGAATTTTTGTAAGTTTCAACTCTACCACTTGGGTAAAAAACAAAAATTCGGCTGGTGAGCTGGTCATAAAGCATAAAGCCATTGGTAAAAGATTGGTAAGCTAAAGTAACTTGGCGTTCCTGCTCAAGCGGGCAACCGAGACGCTGCGGTAAATTCAACTGCTGGTTATAAACTTTACCAAAACCACTCACCGGAACAATCTTGCAACCTACCCCCGTCAGAGTCGCAGTGGTCGAGACTGGCAAGGTGACAGTAGGGGTAAAAGTAGCGGTGGCTGTTACAGTTGTAGTAGGAATTAGTGTTACCGTCGTGGTAGGAACTAGTGTTACTGTCGTGGTAGTAGTAAGGGTAGCAGTAGCCGTTACCGCCGATGTTGCAGTAAGTGTCACGCTAACACTCGGCGTAATTGTCACCGTAAGGGTAACACCAGTGGTCACGGTCGGGGTGATAAGCGGTGCGGTAGTAGTGGTCACTGGGATAACCACCGTAACAGTAGTACGAACTGGAAGAGTGGTGCTAACCGGGACAGTAATCGAAGTAGCACTACTTACCGCCGCCGTAGTAGGTACGAGTGTAGCTTGGGCAGGGCGAGTAGTAGCTGTCGCGGGAACAACGGTCAAAGTAGGAGGAAGTTGTGCCACCGTAAATTGCTGGGGAGTTTGTACCGCGCCACCTTTATTTACCGTAACGTTTAACGGTTTGTCAGGGGCCGGGCTTTCACCTAGCTTAGGTTTAAGCTCGATAGTTTTATCGCTAACCTTACGCACGTCAGTTTCAATCGTCCGACCAGTAGCATCAGTGACCTGAAGATTCTTCTTTATATCTTCGGCATTAATCGGCTGGCTAAATGTTACCATAGTGCCACCATCGGCAGAGGCGACCACGCTGGCTACCTGAGCGCCGGTGTTGGAGTTGCCCGTAGTTAAAATTACTACAAATAACGCAATTACCAGCATAACCGTTAAAATTCCGCCTAACAGTACTCCATACTCCAAATTAGAGCGGAGGTTAGACGCGCGAGTGGTTCTGGTAGCGTGGACTTGAGCCAACACCGCCCTACGCAAGTCTAGGGGGGCCGAAGTATGACCTATTTGGTTAAACTGCACCCGAATAGCTTGATAGGCAGCCAAAGCAGCTTGACAATCCGGGCAACCCTCCAAATGTTGCCGGACTAACCGGGTATTACTCTCAGTGGTCTCCCCATCAAAATAGTCCGAGATAAGGGGACGAATACTGGCACATTCCGGGTTCATTTTGGCCCACCTCTTTTGCCCCGACCCCGTTTGCCAGTTCCAGCACTCGTCGCGCTAAAACTACCTAGGCGTTCCATCTCGATATAGATCTCACGAAACTGTTCGCGGGCTCGAAAGAGCAGCGATTTTACCGCCGCTCGCGAAACATTCATAACCACAGCAATCTCTTCACACGACATCTCCTGATATTCGCGTAATACCAGGCAGAGCCGATACTTTTCCGACATATTATTGAGTACCGCCTGCACCTGCTCGCGGGTTTCATGGGAGAGCAAATTCTGCTCAGGCTCATCCGAATCGTTGGCCGGAGTAATATTGGCATGTTCCGTCGGATCCCAAGGCAGCCAGCGTACAATTTTACGCCGCCGCAACACATCCATACAGGCATTAGAAGCTATCCGGTGTAGCCAAGCCGACAGGTTTAGTTCGGCCTCAGGGGAAATTTTACCTAACCCCTTATAAGCCTTCACAAAGACATCCTGAGTAATGTCAAAAGCATCGTCAGGATTACCCATCAGTCGGTAAACCAGCCCATAAATTGGCCTTTGATAGCGGTCATAGATCGCCGCAAACGCAACCTCATCTCCCTGTCGCGCTCGCTCGACCCAAGTGCTTTCATCTGATAACACGTTACGTCCTTCTACCAGTCCACTCAACGGCCCCCGGTAAAATTGAGGTAAAACTCTAGTAGGTATAGCGTAAGCTTCTACTGTCAAAAACTTGACCTCCCACTCTTAATTCCGCATTATCAGAAAAAGGCTTCTGTACTAAAAACGGATAGAAGAGCGGTCGGTTGCACTTTGGGACTAACTCCTTAGTTAGTTCCAAAAATTCCCCAAAAGACCCTTAGTTTACCAGCACAGGAAGACTGGTAGCAAAATTATAACATAAAATTATGCTTTACTTGAGTCATTTATACCCAAAAGAGATCTATTTAACCCGCCGCCCCAAATAATAAATCTTGGCCCCGGCAAATTGTACTGCCAAAGGAAGTAAAGTAAAGAGAATAAAGATACCAACTTCTACCAATCGCCCTAGATTAGTCTCAGCGGTGCGGGGAACCTGGATCGGCGTAACCGTCAGGAGACTGACCAACCAGAAAAAATTAAAGAAAGTGCCAAAGATCAACAGTCCCGCCCCCAGCATCCGGTTAAGTTGGGCGTTGGCGGCGACCCCTTCCGGGTCATCCTCTTCGGTGGTCTGGTGCAACGTCGTTAGGCGGCGCAACTGATTTGCCAAATAGAGACCTACCAAACCACTCAGCACCGAAAGTGGCGTAGCTTGGGTAGGATAAACCCCCTTGCTCAGACCCACCAACAAATCCCATAAAATCAACGAGATTAGCAAACCCGGCAGAATATAGTCAAACCGAGGGCGTTTTGTTACAGAAGTTAGCATAAAGATCTTACCCTTTTTAAGGAACAGGTTCTACTTCCACCAGAGTTCTCCGACCGTTCAGACGCTGCAAATATACCACCAGTACCGCAATATCAGGAGGGTTAACCCCGGAAAGGCGCGAAGCCTGACCGATAGTGGAGGGCTTGAAATGAAGCAGACGTTGGCGAGCCTCTTTACGTAACCCGCTGATCGCCTCATAATCCAAATCTTCCGCTAGGCGCGTATCCTCTAGGCGGCGCATCCGAGCCACCGCTTGCTCCTGCTTGCCAATATAGGTGGAGTATTTGCTCTCAATCTCAACCTGTTCGCCTATCTCAGCGTTAACTTCTTCTTTGAGCAACACTGGCAAAGCGTCTTGGTGTACATCGGGTCGGCGAAAATAATCACTAGCTCGGAGCGCGTGGTTAATAGTAGGCAACCCCGCCGCCTCCAATGCGGCGTTCCGTTCCACCGAAGGATTCAGGGTCAGGCTATCCAGCTTTTTAAGATAATAATCAATCCGGTCACGTTTGTTTTCCACCGCCAAATAGCGTCCGCGCGAGATCAGGCCCAATTCATAGCCCAAGTGAGTGAGGCGCAGGTCAGCATTGTCGCTCCGCAAAAGCAGGCGATATTCGGCTCGGCTAGTCATCAAGCGATAAGGCTCCTTGATCTCTTTGGTAGTCAAATCATCTATCATTACCCCAATATAAGCCTGCTCGCGTTTTAGGATAAAGGCAGGCTTGCCCTGCACCCGCAAACCCGCATTGATTCCAGCCATAATGCCCTGTCCCGCCGCCTCTTCGTAGCCACTCGTGCCGTTAATTTGCCCCGCCAAAAAGAGATTGGCAACCCGCTTGGTCTCCATACTGGCCCGAATTTCGGTGGAGGGTACGGCATCATACTCCACCGCATAGCCAAAGCGGACAATGTCGGCCTTCTCCAACCCCGGTATCGAACGGATGAAGGCCAACTGCACATCGGCGGGTAGGCTGGTATTGGCTCCCTGAATATAGACCTCGTTGGTCATCCAGCCCTCTGGCTCCAAAAAGAGTTGATGCGATTGCTTTTCCGCAAAGCGGACAATTTTATCTTCAATGGAGGGACAGTAACGCGGCCCCACCCCTTCAATTACGCCTGTAAAGAGGGGAGCGCGGTGCAAATTGGCCCGAATAATATCGCCCGTTTCGGCGGTAGTATACACTAGGTAGCAGGGCAACTGTGGTCGCCAGCCTTCCAATTGAGCGTGGGGAAAAGCTTTGGGTATCGAAGGTGGTTTGAGCAGTGCCACCCGGTCTTCTTCGGCGTAGCGATGGGTAAAGTAGAGGGGCGTAGTGCTACCCGGTTGGAGCGAAGTTTTGGAGAAGTCAATTGTGCGAGCATCAATGCGCGGCGGTGTGCCAGTCTTGAGCCGATGCAACGAAAAACCTAACCCAGCCAAGCTATTCGAGACCTGCACCGACGGTCCTTCCCCCGCCCTTCCCGCCGAGACAATATAGTCGCCCATAATAATCCGACCCTTGAGGAAAGTGCCAGTGGTCAGCACCACCGTTTTAGCACCATAAGCTAAACCGTTGGCAATAATCACCCCCCGCACCTCTAACCGTCCGGTCTGTTCATTTTTGCCCACCACCAATTCTTCCACTTGGGCTTGCCACAGGCTAAGGTTGGGGCTATTTTCCAAAATCTCCTTCATCGAGAATTGGTAAAACTTTTTATCGCATTGGGCGCGTAAAGCTTGGACTGCTGGCCCCTTACCCGTGTTCAGCAGCCGAATCTGAATTAGAGTGCGGTCGGTGTTGCGAGCCATCTCACCGCCCAGCGCATCTATTTCCCGCACCAAATGACCCTTAGCCGGACCACCAATCGAGGGATTACATGGCATCAAGGCCACACTATCAAGGTTAAGGGTTAGCAACAACGTGCGACAATTCATGCGGGCCGCCGCCAAAGCCGCCTCACAACCCGCATGTCCCGCCCCCACCACGATTACATCGTAGGTATCTATAAAAGTTACATCTTGCATTTTTTTAATTGCTTCGGTTAATTTTCTATCTAACAGCTTTCCATTTTACCACGTCCTGCAAAAATCGGGCGGGGGATTCGGAAGATCAACTGACTGAGCAGCATCCCACATATATATTCTCTGTCCCCTGTAGGAGGGATTTCTAATCCCAATTTTCCATTTCCCCAGATCTTGTGGGAGTGCGGCTCCGTCCGCCGATTGATTTTTCTGGTATAATTCCAGAAATAACACAAATCCAACCATCATTACCTAACAATTAGAAGAGAAATTCACAAAGCCAGTTGTCTTAGCCAAAGTATTGGCGGTGGTAGTAAAACTGGTTTGCAGACATTGAGCTAAGTGTGCTAAAGTGTCCATTGAGGGGAAACTCCTGTGATGTTCATGTTGTTTTATAACCTCTAATAATATATGTTTTGCTAACGCCATGTCAGCTTGAGGAGTATGGGGCTTATGTCATACGCCCCTAACCTGAATTATTGAGAACCATAAGCAAGCAAGTTTGGGACTAGAACAAGGATTTTTGAATTTAAGTTGGGGTTAAATTCAGAATTTAGCCAAAATTGCTACAAAGGTAACGCTTTTTTGACCCTTACTCGATTTTGCTGTATATTAGAGGTCTAGGTTTCGTAAGGAGTTAGAGTACGTATGGTAGCCATCCGGTTGGATGAACTGGAAACGCGATTAGGTCTGAAATTCAAGAATCAAGAGCTTCTGCGATTGGCACTAGTCCATCGTTCCTATGTAAACGAGAAGAGCAGTGCGCGACAATCGAATGAACGCTTAGAGTTTTTAGGGGATGCCGTATTAAGTTTGGTAGTAGCTAATTATCTCTACGAACATTACCCCGAGCAGCCAGAAGGCGAACTAACTGATCTACGAAGTGCCTTGGTACGCCGCGAGACGCTTAACAAATGGGCGGGTAATTTTGAAATAGGACAATATCTTTTTCTGGGTAAAGGTGAGGCTGCTACTGGAGGACGGAGCCGCACTTTAACGCTGGCAAGTGCCTTTGAAGCCGTTCTGGGTGCGCTCTTTCTTGAGCAAGGATTAGAAGGGGTACAAATATGGCTGCTACCCCAGCTAGAAAAAGAACTGATCGAGATCTTGAGCGAAGGGCGACACCGCGATTATAAGAGTTTATTGCAAGAAGCAGTACAACATCACTATCATCAGGCACCTTTCTACTATGTAGCAAAAGCCAGTGGCCCAGAGCATGAAAGAATCTTTGAAATTGAAGTCCAAGTAGGAGAGCGTGTCCTTGGACGAGGTAGTGGCACTACTAAACAATATGCTCAGCAAGCCGCCGCTAAAGATGCTCTTTCGCTTGTTCAGGCTGAAACTGAGTTAGTGCCATCGGGAGGAGATAGTGGAAGTGGTAATAGGATTAATGGCAAAAGTGCTGATTGTAGATGACGAAAAAGCTCTAGTGGAGCTAATCGCCTCCGTAGTAGAAGATTTAGGACACCAAGCCCTGTGTGCTTATGATGGCTCTGAGGCACTGAAATTGGCTCAAAGCGAAAAGCCCCAGATCATTTTTTGCGATATAATGATGCCTGTTATGACAGGCTATGAGCTATTAGACCAAGTACGCCAAGATAATGTTTTAGCCACCACCCCGGTTGTAATGATGAGCGCGGCCAAGATAGATCGGATTAGGGCCGCCAGTGCCAATGGTTATATGCCAAAACCCTTTGACCTTGATAAAATCGCTGACTATATTAATAACCTACCCCATTAACCGGTTTTTATAGTATAATTGGCGTAGAGTTAGCACCTGTTCAATTTTCGTTCAACTTGGAGGGAAAAATATCTTGGCTAGTATTTATAATGAGATCAATGTTTTTACAGGCAACGCCAATCCGAAATTGGCCGAAGAGGTTTGCCAGTATATTAGCTTGCCATTGGGCAGGGCCGAAGTTTTTGAATTTAGTAATGAAAATATTTTTGTCAGAATTAACGAGAGTGTGCGGCAAAATGATGTTTTTGTAGTTCAATCGCTCTCTTCTCCAATCCATCGCTCAATTATGGAAATGCTCATCATGATTGATGCGCTCAAAAGAGCTTCGGCTGGACGGATTACAGCGGTATTGCCTTACTTTGCCTATGGTCGAACGGACAAGAAAGACCAACCGCGCGTACCAATTACGGCCCGTTTATTAGCCGATATGATTACGGTAGCCGGAGCAAATCGGGTACTGACGGTAGATCTACATGCCGGACAAATTGAAGGTTTCTTTAATATTCCAGTAGATAACTTGACTGCCGCCCATATCTTAGCCGATTATTTTTACCAACGTCGTTTGCCTAATCCAGTGGTAGTTTCACCTGACTTAGGTAATGCTAAACGCGCCCGTAATTTTGCGGAGCTACTTGAAGCACCCTTAGCCCTAATTGAAAAGCGACGTATGGGCAACAACGACACCACTAGCGTTCTTAACCTGATCGGTTCAGTGGAGGGGCGACCCGCCATCCTCATTGACGATGAAATTGATACCGGCGGTTCGATTGTCCAAGCAGCTCACACCGTCTTGCAAAGCGGAGCCACCGAAGTCTATGCGGCCTGTACGCATGGTATCTTTAGTAGCCACGCCATTGAGCGGCTAAATGCCAGCCCTATCAAAGAACTTATTGCCACCGACACGGTGCCTTTGCCCGAACACAAACGTATCCCTAAAATCACACAATTAACCGTCGCCCGACTCTTGGGTGAATGTATCCTGCGGATTCACGCGGGGGCCTCGGTCGGCGCACTCTTTACCAGAGAAATGCGAATTGGTCACGATTCCTAAGATAAGAATAGTAGCTCAGCGTTTAGCCCGAACATGAATGTCAAGGTTAAACGCTAAAGCAAGAATTATAAGCCTCGTGCGGCTCTCAGGTCTTGGGTAAGGCCCGTTAGAAGAGCCCCAGCATCACTGGAAGCCCCCACAAAGCGAAAGCCCTCACGGGCGCGTTGGCGGGCAGCATCACCACTGCTTGCCAAGATACCAACAGGGATATGGTGTCGCGCCGCAGCGGTCTTAATCGTCTCAAGTGCTTTTAAGAAGATTGGCTCAGTACTTTCAAGCGAGGGCAACAAACCAAGTGAAGCATGGAGATCGTTCGGGCCGATAAAAACCAGATCAATGCCAGGCACACTCATAATCGCATCCACATTCTCCAACCCAAGCTTACTCTCGATTTGAATAGCAACCATAACTTCTTGGTTAGCTTTTGCGGCATATTCACTTCGGACAGTATCAAAGGCTAGGGGGCCATAAGCCCCACCAATACTGCGGGTTCCATCCGGGGGATATTTGCAGGCCGATACAATTTGTTCTGCCTCGGTCACGCTATTTACCATCGGAATTAGTACACCCCAAGCACCACTGTCCAAAACCCGCTTGATATTTTCGACCGAAAACGAGGGTACACGGACAAAAGGAGCCGGGCCATGAGCGTCTGCGATTACGCCTACCATTTCGGTCATTAGGGTAAAGTTGATCGGAGAATGTTCCATATCCACCATCAACCAATCAAAACCGACGCGGGCCGTCAGGCGAAGAATAAGCGGATTGGGCAAACCAACCCACGCACCAAAAACGGTCTCCCCTTTGGCTAATGCAGCCTTAATGTGATTAGTTCTCATCGTGCTTAAAATCCTTTTCCTCATTAAATATTAGAGTGTCCTTGAGAGCCATCTACCGACCAGCAAGCACCAGTCACAAGACTAGCCCGCTCCGAGGCCAAGAAGACTACTACGTCAGCCACTTCTTCTGGTTTACCAAAACGACCTAACGGCATATTTTGTTTTACAAAGTCAGCCATACCTTCCGGGTCTTTCTCTACCCGCCTTGCCCAACCGCCGCCGGGAAAGAGAACCGAACAAGGAGCCACGCTATTGACCAAAATGTTATCGGCAGCAAGTTCGAGGGCCATACTCTTTGCCAAGCTGATCTCTGCCGCCTTAGCAAGGTTGTAAGCGGCCCCACCCCCACTTTCGCGACCCCACACGCTGGTAATAAAGATGATCCGTCCGCCGCCAGTAGCCTTGAGATGCGGAACCACCGCTTTACTGGCAAGATAGGAGGCCATTAGATTGATTTCGACTACTCCACGCACCTGCCTTAGATCCGAATGTTCAAAGCCACCGCCACCCAGCGAACCACCCACGTTATTGACCAGAATGTCCAACCGTCCATAGGTTTTAATAATCTCTTCCACCGCACGGGCTACATCTTCTTCTTTAGTCATATCGGCCTGCACTGGAAGGGAAAATGGTTTACCCTCCACAGGTTTGAACTCCGGTACGCCCTGACCCAGCACTGTCGCCAATTCCTGAGCGGTCTTTTCGAGGGTCTCGGCTGTGCGGCCCGAAAAGGCCACATAACAACCCTCTTCGGCTAAGCGCAGCCCAATCATCCGCCCGATACCTCGGCTACCGCCCGTTACCAGTGCTACTTTTCCCACCAAACCTAAATCCATGCGCCATTCCTCTTCTAAGGTTTAAATAAGAGCCATTGACTTGCTTTTCAGAAGGTTAACTTCTCCAAAGACTTATTGCTAACCTCCACTTCTGTTATTATAACCCGGTTGAACGACAAAGACATGAAGCAAAGGCCCAGCTAAAGTTATCTTTCAAGCGCCATCTCACAATCTAAGGTAAAATTGGTAGAGAGACAAAAGAGGTGCGTTGTTTGTTGTTTGAAAATTATATATTTGTTTGAAAATTAGAAAGAAGGCTTTGATGACCCAGCCTGAAACACCGGAAAATAGTACTACGAACGGCAAGGCTAATGGTAAGTCCAAGAAGGGACCAATGAAAGAGCGCTCCCTTCTCTTCCTAGACCTAGAGACCACCGGGTTAAACCCCGGCCTACATGAAATTACTGAGATCGGAGCCTTGCTGGTGTCACAGCCAGATTTTAAGGTGTTGGAGACCTACCAGAGTAAGGTAATGCCCACGCACCTAGAAACGGCCTCTCCAACAGCACTTCAAATCGGCCATTTCAAGCTTGAAACGTGGCAACGCGAAGCCAAGCCGCTCGAAACTGCCTTAGCAGAATTGGCGAAAATTAGCCGGGGAGCAATCCTATCAGGCTTTAACTTGACCTTTGATTGGGCTTTCTTACAGACGGCCTTCAATCAGGTTGGAATGGAAGACCCCTTTTATTATCACCGCTTTGACATAATGAGTGCCGCTTACACCATACTTTTTGAGCGCAAAGAACTTAGCAAGTACAGCCTCAATGAGGTCTGTCGCTTCTTTGGGGTAACTAATCGGGCCGCCCACACAGCCTTTGCTGATGCAGAAGCAACTTATGAAGCTTTTTTGGGTTTGATGCGCTACCAATCAAATAAGCCAAGTAACGAGAAAACTTCAACTGACCCTCAATCTCAGCCGCAAGCTTAAAGGGGAAAATGAAAGAGGTCATCCTAATTGGGAAGGACGACCTCTTTGAGATTGGAATTAGAAAGAGCTATTTTTTATTAGATTCACCCTTCTTTGATCCGTCATCTTTATCCCGCTCCCTTTTATCCTTACCAGCCCCACCATTTGGCTTACCTGAAGGAGGCGGCGTTCCTGACCCAGATGAGCCTCCCGGCTTACCACTAGGATTAGAGGATGGTTGTGACTTAGGGGCATTAGGCTGGGTCTGACCTGACTTCGGTGGTACATTACCTGAAGGAGGCGGCGTTCCTGACCCGGAGGAACCTCCCGGCTTACCACTAGGATTAGAGGATGGTTGTGGCTTAGGGGCAGTAGGCGGAGTCTGACCTGACTTCGGTGGTACATTACCTGAAGGAGCAGGATTAGGCTTCGGTGCAGACGGTGCAGGGTTAGGTTTCGATGCAGACGGTGCAGGATTAGGCTTCGGTAGAGATATTGTAGGTTCAGCACTAGGCGCAGACACCGGGTTAGGCTTCGTCACTGATACCGTTGTAGTAGCATCTGAGGTGGACACTGGCTTCGTCACAGACGGCACAGGGGTGGCACTTGGCGTGGACGGCTTCGTCGTAGATGGTACAGGGGCGGACTTCGGTAGAGATATTGTAGGTTCAGCACTAGGCGCAGACACCGGATTGGGCTTCGCCACTGATACCGTTGTTGTATCCACATCTGATGTAGGTACTGATTTAGATACGGACGGCGCAGGGGTAGCACTTGGCGTTGGTGCTGGGGTGGACTTCGGTAGAGATATTGTAGATTCGGCACTGGGCGCAGGGGTGGGCTTCTTCACTGATACAGCTGTTGTATCCACATCTGATGTGGGTACTGATTTAGATACGGACGGCGCAGAGGTGACACTTGGTGTTGGTGCTGGAGCAGGTTTCGTCACCGGCGATACAGGAGCAGCACTTGGCGTGGGAGCAGGTTTCGTTATAGACACTGCTGGGGCAGGAGCAGGAGCAGGTTTCGGTACTGCAGGATTGAGTGCAGGTGCTACATTTGCCGTCGGAGCAGGAGCAGGTTTCGGTGCTGCTGGAGTTGGTGCTTTTGCCGAAGCAACAGGCACATTAGCTGGAAGCTTGCGGGTCAAAACATCCTCGCCCGTCATAGCCCCCAAATGGGTAAGTTTCACCTCATCTTTGGTAGTTTTTTGCTCAACCGTTCGGACATGCAAACGAGTACGCTGCATTTCTACCTCTTCCGGTAGAAGAACCAGATCCAATACCGGCTTCACAAAGGGCCACACAGTGTATCGTAAAACCGGGTTATCACGGAAAATCGAGTAAGCGGTAGAACGTACCTTCGTCACAGCCACCGTGCGAGCTTCCTCATCCGTCACCACTACATCCGCAATATCCACAATTGCCCCGGCAGTTCGAGTCAGATTGTCCGCACTACGTATCACACTAATTGGGTCAAACCAGAGGCCACGTACCAGACGACTCAGACTATAGGGGTTCAAAATCTCCCGCCCCAAGGTGAGGGGAAGTGGTATAGTCAAGGGGCGAACCGTAAAAGTAGGAGGAGTCGCAGGAACTACTTCCCCCTCGCTTGAGGTTGAACGTCTGGCCAAGGCACGGCGGGTTTTTGGAGCATTGGTTCGAGGTAGACGCTCGGCACGAACTGCGGTCGGGCGGGTAGCAACACGCTCGACAGGAGCAGCAACACGGTTTGAAGGTTTGAGCGGTTCTCTCACTTTAGAACTGGAAGCTGAAGGCACAGACTCTTGAGTAGTAGTGTTAGAAGGTATAGAACCAGTGCGACCAGCCACTCGATTTTCATAAGCATCCAGCTTACTTGTCAGACCGCCCGCACCGCTACTTGATGGGGCTGGTGCTTTCGGGGCGGCGGGTTTACTACTTCTATCCCCTGTATCGGCTTTCGGGGCAGGCTTAGACGCTTGAGGCTTCGGAGCGGCTTTCGGAGCAGTTGCCGAACTCTTAGGAGGTGTAGTGGCAGCCTTTGGCTTAGACTCTAGCTTAGGAGCTACTTTTGAGCTAACACTTCCACTACCAAGTTTAGGGCCAAACTGAATTGTATCCAATTTTGAGGCTGGTTTTGGAGCAGTAGTACCACCAGCGGATTTTTTATCCGGGCTAGAAGCAACGGGCTTTTTGTCCGGGCTAGAAGCAACGGGCTTTTTATCCGGGCTAGAGACAACAGGCTTTTTATCCGGGCTAGAGACAACAGGCTTTTTATCCGGGCTAGAGACAACAGGCTTTTTATTCTGAATCGCGGGCTTTTTCTCACGTGGAACTTCGCCCGCACTAGACTGACCACGAGAGGTATGATGGATATAGGGCGAATTGACTCCCCGATAAGGCGAGGCTGGGCCACGATAGGGGGAGCTTTGTACATTCTGCAAGTCTTTGGCTGTATCAGCCTCTACCAGTACTCCATTTCCTAAGTCTACATAGAAGAGTTGCAGTAGACTATTAACCTGTGATAAACGCTTTTGGGAACGGGTAATATCAGGACGAAAATGTTCTTTAAAAATGCCCGAACCAGTTCCATCGTTAGTACCTTTAATTAAAAAGCGAATCATAGAGGCACAAACCCGAACATCTTCTACGGGCATAAGATCCAAATAGGTGAGCGAGGTAGCAGGATGCTCTGGCACGATAGCCTCGGCTGAATCAGAAGTAACATCCCCTTTAAACGAGATTCGACGCTTATTACTATTTGATTTGAGGTTATAAGCCACTTTAAGAACACCCTCAAGTGGAGTGCGTCGGCCAAATTTCTCTAGTCCAATACTGCTCCATTCAAGCTTCTCAATTATATCGTTATTAAGGCCACGACCCCAAATAATCAGGTGCTGGTCGGTCAGGATAGCATAATCATGCAGCGTTAAGCTTCCCAACCGCCGTCCATCTGGTTTGAGTAGTATGCAATCGAAGATAGCTAACACCGACTCACCTGTACTGAGCAGACCTTGGGTACTGGCACGGTAGAAAAACTCGGTGACATGCTTACGTACTACGTTCAAGCCAACATATACATCATTAGGTATTTGTAGCTCTTTAGTCTCCTCCGTCGGGGGGACAGTGTCGGTTGTCATAAATTCTCTCCTAAAAATCAGCCAAGCTCTGTTGCTGACTGATGTGGACTCAGTTTAAATCCGGTTCTTTGGAAGCGGAGAAACCTACGGTTGTACCCATATTACCCGCTTCACCACCATCAGCTGCACCATCTGAAGAGCCACCCCGAACAGCCAACCGACGACGAACCGGTTTAGGGGGATCAGCAGGTATAGGCTGCGTAATTATCGGGTTAAAGGTCTCTTCAATCTCTGCTTCTAGGGGTGTTTCAATAATTTTAGTTTGTGAACCTGCCGAGCTAAAAGCTTCCTCGTCTCCATCAGAAGTAGAACGTGAGTTGACCACCCGTACCGCTTCATCGCCATCCCTAGATAGGGGAGTAACCTGTGGTTTATCACGACGTTCAACCTTTACCTTAGTACGTCCATTGGCAGGAGGAGGTGTATTTGAACTAGCATTTTCCGTTTTCCCAGCACTATTGCGCTCGGGCTTACGTGAACTGGAACTAGAACTAGAGCCAGAGCCAAAACCACCAAAGCCACCGGGCTTCATTTTACCACCGTTTTCACCCAAAGCCTTGCTTGCAAACATCATCGCCAATTCACGGGCGGCGGGATTACGGCCTAGGGTATCCAGCAACTCACTGGCGGCGTTCAGAAGTTCGGTAATATCACGTACATTCATGCCAGAGTCGCGCAAGCTACCCAAGAGTGGCACCATACCAATACCCTTAGCTTCGGCATCACGTCGTAGCTTTTCAAAACCATCAATCATCGGTGCTACGCCAATACCCTTAGCTTCGGCTTCACGCCGAAGCTTATCTAGATTATCGAACATAGTTCGCCCAGCACGTCCGATTACATAAAGAGCCTCGGAATTGTTAACTTCATCCCGCAAGCGCGTACCTGCCCCAGAAGTGGGTGGTGTCGTATCATCATTGTTAGCATGGAAATCGCGTTCCCTTCTAGCACCACCTCTAGGAGTAGGAGAAGGCTCGCTATTGAACTTGCGTAACTCCTGCTCCACCAAGGAAGCCGAAACCTGACCATTAGCCGCACTAGAGATGTAGCCTTGGTTTGGCTCGGAGGGTACGTTATATAAGCGCGATTGCTCTCCTGTTTCAAAGGCTGGGCTACCGGGGGCGCGACGTTGACCACGTGGTTCCAACTCGGATTTTAATTTATAAGGCGAGGCAGGTCGGGTGCGAGAAGAAGACGAGGGTCGATTATTTTTTTCAAATTGATCCAGACGACTCAAGGGGGTCATAAATGCCTCCAACTTGCTATCCTCTACACTTTCCAGCATAGGTTCATCTACGGGAGCGTAGCCATTGTTTGGTTTATTATTAACGCTTCTAGGCCATTGGGGTTTATTTTTCACTGCACCGTCCAAGAATTTAGCCATAAAGACTTGGGCGAAAAGCACACGTGTGGCTTGGTGGCAGTCTTCTTCACTGGCACCACCTATAAGTAAGTCACGATGGGCGCAACCCAAGACATCAACCAGACTTGAGGCCAAGTCAATATCAACTAGGGGTACAAGGTCAAAAGTTATCTCCAACCGTTCAGCGGTGTTAAGTTCTTCCAATGGGACATTGGGCATCACCAGCCCCAGCTTTAGCGTACCATGTAGAGGGTCTTTTTGTTTACGCCCTAAGACAAAGGCATGAGACAGTGGGAAATGATCCACAAAATCGCGACTCTGGTCACGTGCCCACAAAGTTACGAACTGGTCGGTAATCACCAAAAAGTCATTGAGAGCAATACCACCAACCCGTTTATTTTCAGAATCATAAAAAATACCGTCGAAGATCCCAAACAAGGTTTCATCGGTAGTTATAATACCGTGATGTAGAGCCTCCGCGGCATTACGGGGACTACTGTTAGTCCCTACAAAATAATCGGAATTTTGTGTTCCTTCAGCAGTAATCGTCAAAGCGGCACCTTCGCTTACCTAATAGTTCTGAGTGAGTAAATACCAAGTTCAATTTTCAATTAAAGATTATAAATAAAATCAGAAGGATTTAGAGTTAGAATAGCAAATTTTATTTACGTTAACACCTACATGAATTTGGTACAAATATTTAATTTTCTGAATGAGTAAGTAAATTAAAAACTGGTTCACCGCTGCGCTCTCCTTGACTGTTAGTAAAATAGCTTAATAGGAAGCATTTGACTAAGATATAAAACCTTCACCAAATACTCTCAAGAAAGATAAACAGCGGTGATACCATGTTTATAAGAAACGTGACAAACGTCTTATCCGAGTTTGGTAAAACGTGACACGATCTCCTTGTCTCGGAAGCTGTTGGCGCGAGCCGCCACAGGCCGCACTACCTCAGAGCTGGTAGACACACGACCACCGCTCGATACACCCCACGTATTGACACAGATCCGCTCTATTGCATCACCAGTGGTGCGAAGTATACCGGACACCCACATCCACCAACCGTCAGTCTGTACCTCAAAAAACTCAACAGCATCGCTTGCAGTTTTAGCTACTAAACCGGCCATACCTAATTCACCTCCTCTCAAAGGTGCTAATTGGGTTTCTAACAATCATAAAATTCGGATAGCCCATCACCTCTTAGATTTGCATCTAACCAGTGACAAACTGGAAAAGTTTTTTTAGAGCTAGTGCGCTCCCGCAACACTGGCTGTTTTACCGCTCGTAGTAAAGGGAATAATAAGCCATTGACCATCAAAGTCAGCTTGGCCCGTCTCCATTCCGGCTACGGCAGTAGGTAACGTAACAATCCGGCGCTGATTGCCGACTTGTACGATTAGTTCATCACCCTTATGCCACAAATCGAGTGTATCCTCGTTGGCAAAAGGCAACCTCATCCGCACCTCATATCCAGCACCAACCTTGCGGATCTCATAAGGGCGTTCGGTAAACATGAACTTAGTAGCATCTTCGACACCATAGATGTCGTCAGCCATTTGCTTGAGTAGTTCCAACCCAACCACCTCTTGTGGATAAAACGGTACATGCCGAATTGGTAGAGGGTTAAACGAGTCGGCAATCTCATGCAAATGCTTCTGTTGGATGCTCTTCCAGCGGTTCATATAGCCAGTATCTTTATCCACTGGTAGAATACGATTGACCACCACTGTATCTACCATCATACCATACATACCCAAATATGTCAGCGCCCTTTGCGACTCTTTGATGACCATTTTTTCAGGATTCATCACCAAGCGGACACTGGTCACTTTGGTATCGCCCAAAATTGCACTCAGCCCGTCTAACTCACCGAACATAGAGTCAATGGAGACGTAGACATCTTCGGGGGCTACCATCTTACTGAGTGGCGTTACTTTAGAAAGGGGGCGAAGCACGGGCTTAACTAGAAACTTCTCGGCATTACGGAAAAGTTTTATACCCCAGCTTAAAGTTTCGGGCAAGCTCAGAAGCCTTAGCGTTTCGCCTGTCGGAGCGCAGTCTACGATCAGTAAATCATAAGCCTGACTCTTGTAATAGCGCTTGATCCGCACCAAACTAAAAAGCTCGTCCATACCCGGCAAAACGGCGATTTCATCGGCTACCACCCCATTTACGCCTTGAGAATTGAGCAGGCTGGCAAAGTGTACACGCACATTCTCCCAGTTCTGGCGCAAGTCGGCGTAAATATCTATTTCTAGGGCATCGAGATTGGGTGCAATTTCCTTTGGCTCAGGGCCAAGGAAATCCTCGCGATCAAATGAATCAGCCAAACTATGGGCTGGATCAGTACTCATTATCAAGGTTTTGTAACCTTGACTGGCGGCTTTGACGGCTGTGGCAGCCGCTACGCTGGTTTTACCAACACCACCTTTACCAGTAAAAATTAGAATCCGCATCGTACATTCTTTCTTTTTAACTTTGAGTGAGGTTTTTTGACAGGTGACTAAACAGCAGTGGGCCGAGCCGATTACTTGATACTATCGTATTGAAGTATTTCTAATATCCCAATTGGCGCAATGAAGGCGTGCAGCCATCTACTGTGTGTATGGTAATGTTAACATTTAGAGCCTTAACCGTCTGTAGCATTTACTACAGGGGTTTCCCCGGTAGGCGGTGTAGCATTTACTACCGGGGCTTTTCGCTATCAAGTGTTATCATAAACCCAACCAACTTTTAGTTACCTGATATTAACTGCTTACAAGGCTAGAAAGTCTAAAATTTTTATGAAGCGTAAGCCTGCTTATCTGCGACCACTGCCTAGGGAAAGTGCGTCAGCCGAAACTTCCCCGCCTGAGTCTGATTCTAATGCAGTCTATAGTTCTGCTCAGGCTTTACCCAATTTAAAATCTGAGGTAAGTAACACCGCACCAAACCGAAATTGGCGCACCGAACTCAAGCTCTGCCTAACTATTATCAAGCCGATTACTTGGGTTCCGGTGGTCTGGAGCTTCTGGTGTGGGGCAGTGATGGCCGGAGGGTTGAGTTGGACGCTAGAGGGACTAACCAAATTGCTCGTAGGGCTGATTCTAGCAGGGCCACTACTCTGCGGTATGGCTCAGGCTATCAACGATTGGTTTGATCGGGAGGTAGATGCGGTAAACGAACCTTGGCGACCTATTGCTAGTGGGCAGTTAAGTGTAGTCCGAATCTATCAGGTAATCGGTACACTAGGTTTCTTTGGTTTGATGGCAGCTTATTACTTGGGGCCAGTGGTGATGCTTCTAGCCTTCTTTGGCATCTTTATGGCACACAACTACAGCGCCCCCCCTCTGCGCCTGAAACGCTTTACATGGATTGGTCCACTCTCCAGTGCCTCCTCCTATATCTTAGTGCCTTGGCTGGCGGCGGCCAGTGTTTTTGGCGGTATCACTTGGCGGGCTATGGCAATTAGTGGCTTATATACGCTGGGTGGTATCGGTATTATGATCCTCAATGACTTCAAAAGTATTAGAGGAGATTACCAGTTGAAGCTGCCGAGTGTGCCAGTCGTCTACGGAACCCGGACTGCTTCGCGTTTAGCTTGCGCCATAATGGATTTATCGCAATTAACGGTGGGAGGACTGCTGCTGATGGAAGGACGACCTGTGGCGGTAGCGATACTTGCCCTACTGTTATTTCCACAGCTTTTGCTACAACACCGCTTTATTGAAAAGCCGTTGAGCCGAGCTATTTGGTACAACGCACGTGGGCAAAATTTTCTGGTCTTGGGTATGTTGGTGGCGGCTTGGGTGACTTTCTAATCCCGATACCCCTATTTTTTATCGGGTACAGGTTTTTTTTATCGGGATTGGAAATCCCTCCTACAGGTTTTTTTTATCGGGATTGGAAATCCCTCCTACAAGTTTTTTTTATCGGGATTGGAAATCCCTCCTACAAGTTTTTTTTATCGGGATTGGAAATCCCTCCTACAGTTTAGGTGGACCCATAGTTAGGCTAACGATGTACCACCTTTCGTCGGAATCTACCCACTGCAAGTTAGCCTCAAAGGTACCTTTACCAAAGGTTTTATAGGTTACTACACCTGTTAGATTTAAAGAGCGACCCCCATCAATTGAGTAGACTTTAGAACCTGAAACCGTTAGCCCGGAATAATCCCGCAGGTTGCGAGAATTAGGATCTAAAAAGGTGGTTTTTAAGGTATCTTGGGTAATGGTGGGCAAAACCTGAGCGGCGGCGGTGGCAACATTGCCTGCAGCGGAGGCTTGCAGAAATTGATGGAGCAGAGCTTTACCATCGTCTTTAGCAAACTCATCTGAGAAGATAAGTATAAACCCGAATAAAAGAAGAACAAAGACCAAAGATAAAACTACTGCTATTTTTATTATTTTATTCCCACCCGACCGATTTGGTGATTTTGAGGCACTGCCACTAATCGCAAGGCTACCAGTAGCAAGGCTACCAGCATAAATCGGTAGCGGAGGCCATTGTTCAGAATCTAGCTTTTTGGTGGGCTGAGACGAAGCAGACCGACCACTGGAAGAGGTTGGTTTGGCAGGCCATTGGTCACCCTCCAACTTTTTGGCAGGTTGAGGCGAAGTAGAAGGCCAACCGCTGGACACAGGTAGAGATTCGGTTGGGCTAGATTGCTGCTCCCATTGAGCCAGCCATTGCTGACCTGCCGTAACCACCGGATTGCCCGGCTCGGCTTGAACGGCCTGTGCCACTGCTGCTCTAGCCTCGTTTAAGTCGCGAGTGGTATAGGCAAACCAGACTAATATGTTAACATCAGCCGGGCTAGTTTGACGAAGTTGCCCTAGCATGGCATGGGCGGATTCAAGGTTGCCAGCATTAGCCAGAGAAACCGCTTGATTAAAGGTTTGCTGGTCTGAAGCGTTCATTGGTCTCCTCCAAAAGACTATTCAAAACTTGTTTCGACCATCCTAACTATTATATATCTTACGTCAAAATCTCAAGCAAGTTACATCAGAAGACTCAAAGAGGGGGCAATTAGATTTAGGGTGTGGTACAAGCCCCTAGTTCAGAAGATCTTAACTTACGTCTGCTGTTGTTGAGTATAACATTTTGGAGACTAATCAGTCTATACACAGTCGCTCGTCTTCTTTGGTTGACGAGATCATCCAAAATACTGTATTATATCTTCACTTTTGTAATGAGGATAGTTTAATTAAGAGGGACCGATGACTGCAATGCAAGAAGAGACAAACACTTTGTCAGAGCATGACATGAGAATGGAACTCTTTACGGAGTACCATCGTATAGAGGGCGAAGTAAAAACAACGGCTCTGCGTACCAATGGCGTACTTAATGCTAACAACCATCACCTAATTCTCAGTAAGGTTAGCACTAGCAGTCTGATTCGGCCTCAAGATAGCCCCATTGAAAGCGGAATCGCTCGAATTGCTAAAAGAGCAGTGGTCTTAGCCGTACCCAACGAAGAGCCGGATAACGAATACCGCCTGCTCTCTGGCCCAATCTACAACCGAAACGATTTACTTCAGCGGCGGGTCTTGTTGGTGATGGGCAATTATGAAATTAACGGCAATCTTCACCTCGATCAGGAGCTTGACCTAGAGAAGGTATTACTTGAGCGACCGGAAAGTTTTATCGGTATTACCAACGCTGGGATCATCTACCTACCCAACCCGAATCTGAAATTTGCCGCCAATACTATTCTCATCAACAAGCAACATGTGGAGTTCATCTGTGCAGGCGCACCCTAAAAGCGAAGCATGCTAAAGTCTAGCCTACATCATACCTCAACTATTACAGCCTTTATTATAGGATTACCAATAATAATAGTAGGCTGGTTAGGCTTTAGTTTGCTCTTTAGCCCCTTACACACCGGACAGGAAAAAGAAAATGAGCCAATCCGACTCGCTAATGGAATAACTGCTCAATCTTTTCGGGCTGAATATCTCAATTTATCTAAGATTTATGTCAAGTACGGCAGCGTAGGTGCAGGAGTAGAACTGGAAGTAAGCCTGCATCGCGGTAGTCTGGATGGGCCGCTAATCGCTCACTGGACAGGGCTATATCCACAAGCCGCTAATAGCCTACAACTTTACGCTTTTCCGCCACAAGCCGATTCCAAAAACCAGCTTTACTTCCTCGAATTTGAGGCTAAAAGTGCCACTCTAATCAATCTAGCGGGTGTCACCTTGGCGCAAGCCCCGCCTGAAACTTACCCATCAGGCCAACTCTATCTAAATGGAGAGCCAACCCAAGCCGCACTCTTCTATCTTGTCGAATATGAACCAAATCCGGGCGAACTGCTCAGAAGCTTCTTTGAAAAGCAGGCCCAATTTGAGGGACTACCATGGCTGGCTCTCCTCTGTTTGGGCCTTACTTTTGGGGTGGCAGGAATTTTGCTCTGGCTACTGGCACGGTATCGGCTAAAGTTAGGATTCCTCTTAGGGAAGAGCGGCCTCCGCCCTTGGCTAATCTTTGGCGGATTATTGCTGAGCTTGCGACTACTACTTTCGCTGAGCTTTATGCTAATAACACCACCCTTGCAAGGCCCGGACGAACCGGGCCATATTGGGAAAGCATTGGGTTTAGCCGAAGGAAAACCAGATGCCAGTTTTACCGCACCAATGGCCGACCTGATGCAGCGAACCCGATTTATCGCTCACTTCGCTTGGCTTACCTACGCCGATAACCCCATTGAACTCTATCCCGCCAACGTTGAAAATAGGCAACCTGATCTTTACTACACTCTAGCCGCCGGATTGGTAAAAGTGGGAAGCCTTTTCGGAACAAATTTTACCAGCCAGATTTACCTGACCCGGCTCACTTCGGTTTTGCTGGGACTAATGACGGTAGCCGCCGGGTTAGGATTAGGCTATTTATGGCGACACGAATCCACCGGACTAGCTCTAGCCCTTCCCCTGAGTGTGGCACTTTTGCCCGAAGCCATCCATCTGAGTGCGGTAGCTAACAATGATAATGGGGCGATTGCATTTGGAGCCATCGTTGCGTGGGGGATGGGATTACTCTTTTTGCGGGGATTGCGTCCACTCTTTTTTGGAATCGCCTTGGTGGGCTTGGTATTGAGCATTTACAGCAAGGCCAGCGCAAACGCGCTCCTGCCCGGCTTTGGCCTTGGCTTTTATATGTTGGCGTGGCTACACTGGCAAAACCGACGAGTCAGATTGGGCTTACTACTCCTACCCGTAGCAGGCTTACTTTTAGGGGTGGTAACTCTCTTCTTCCTGACCGATCATAACCGGGCAGCGTCGGCTTGGTATTTTAATCCAACTTTGGAAATTGCCCTCCACGCCGAACGCACCCCACAAGCCGAGTCACATAGCGGCCAATTTGTGCTAAAACTTAGTTCGGAAGGTAAGCCCGTAGAGCAACAGATCAATTTGTTTAATACCCCTAGTTTCCAGCGGGTGCGGGTAACAGGCTGGCTAAAAACCGCCACTCAAGCGGGAGATACCGCTGCGCTGGTAAGGGTTCAAACCGCTAAACAGACCCTCATTGAAGAGCGGATTATAGCCAGCCCGGAATGGAGACTCTTTAGCTTTGAAATAAATGCCAATGCGGACGAGATCAATCATACCCGTCTACAAACTTACCTGCAACTCCAGCTGGTCTGTTCCGGGGCAGGGACAATCTACTTAGACGATTTAAGCCTTTCACCCACCGACAGCCTTGACACTAATCTGCTGGCTAACCCATCCTTTGAAGAGACCCTTTGGACATGGAGAGACGATTGGCAAGAGCCAAACCGGAGTGTCCGCAGCTTCAAAGCTGATATGTTGGATGCAATTCAAAATGGATCGGGCCTCAACTATAGTACTATTTTCCTACAAAATTTCCTCTTCCTTTTTATCACCTTTTGGGGTGCTTTCGGCTGGAGCCAAGTACTTTATGCCGGGGCGGTCTACCTGTTGGGTGGAGCCATTTTCCTGTTGGCACTATTTGGGCTACTGCGACGAAGCACTTGGCAAGGCGGAAGCCGAGCCTTCCACTTTTTCTGCCTCTGTTCGGCTCTCACTACAACTTTGGCTTTGCAATTCATTCGCCTACCCACCAGTTGGATGTATATTGGCACACCCGATATAATCCACAGCCGCCACGCTTTTGCCGCCCTGCTACCCCAACTCGTAATTCTGTTAGTTGGGTTGCGCGGATTGCACCATTTCAAGGTCTTACCGCGCAGAATTGGTCAAAAAAATAGAGAAAGTGCTATAATTAAAGAAGTTGAAGGGTTATCAACCACCCTTCAGGTTGAAAAGTTAGAAGAAAATCACACAGGCGGGTGGCTCTGGCTAACCATTTGGGCCTGGGGTAGTTTACTCTTTATCCTCACAATACTGGCTCTGCTTGCTACCATCTTCCCGTTTTATTACAACCGCTAACACTCGCACCACTTAAATTACCTCAAGCACTTAATCTTTCCCAACGTTAGAGCAAAACCTGATAAATTAAGAAAGGTGGAAAGAGAATTTGGTACATCCACAAGAGGCTAATGCTGTTTTACCGGGGAAACCTCTTTTGCGGGGCTGGTTTCACGCTGGGGCAGCTTTATGCAGTTTGCCTTTAATAGTCGTTTTATGCTGGAGTAGTCGGGAGGATTTACCCCGACTATTTTCATTACTGATCTTTGGGCTTAGCACCCTCGCCCTTTATAGTGTCAGTGCTATTTACCATATTGGCACTTGGCGCGGAAACTGGCAGCGTCGTTTACGTGCCATTGACCATGCCAATATCTTTTTAGTCATTGCCGGAACCTACACCCCCATTTGTTTTAATGTACTAACCGCTTGGCAGCGCAACCTGACCCTGATTACTATCTGGCTGTTGGCTGGTTCAGGAGTAGTCTTGGCTCTCTTCAGACCTTCTACCCCACGCTGGGTACGAACGGGCCTCTATCTGGGTATGGGTTGGGTCAGCCTTATGATACTACCCTCCATCTTGGGCATGCTGCCTTGGCTGGCGGTCTTTATGCTTTTTCTGGGTGGCACTCTTTACACTCTTGGCGGAGTGGTCTATGGTCTGCGTTGGCCTAATCCTTTTCCACGCATCCTAGGCTTTCATGAAATCTTTCACCTCTTTGTAATTGCCGGAGGATGGGCCTTTGTCCTCGCCATCTGGATCTGGGTATTGCCTTTTCCAAGAAGTTGATCCACTCTAGCGAAAAATAGACGGTTAGGCTATAATTCAAGCAGGTTTTAGACCGGAAATTTAGGCGAACGAACCTTCCGGTTGAGCTTAGTTTGAACTTTAGCAAAGGACGAGCAACGAATTGAGTACTGAACTGGATTTGCCATTATCCGGGTGGCCGATTTTCTACAAGAACGGGCTTCCTTATATCTATGAGGATACTTCTCTTTTTTATCAAAAAAATGGCGAACGTATAGTAGAACCGCCTAGCCATTCTAGTTTAGCACTCTACTTACTTGATCTATTGACCTTTCTCTACCAGAAGCAGGTTTGTAGTATTAAGTTGAACCTGCTCTTGCAGGCTAAAATTCTGGCCGATGAAAACGCCGCAGTGGAAGAGAGGCGTTTTCTCCATATTGCTATTACGCCCGATTTGGTCTTTATTAAAAGGGTACAAGCCAACGATAGTACCAGTTACACCCTCGATAACTATAACCCACCACCAAATGTAGTTTTGGAGATCGCTTCACCGCACACCTACACCGAAGATATAGGACGTAAGTGGCAAGTATATGCCGAAGCTATCCAAGCCCATGAATATTACGTCTATGACCCCCATGAGAAGCGACTCTGGGAAGGCCCACGCCTCAAAGCTTGGTGGCTAACCGAAGGACATTATATCGAGTCGGGATGCGATGAGCGGGGCTGGGTCTGGAGCGAAGAATTGGAAAGCTGGCTGGTAGAGAATGGGGCTAACCTCTGGTTGTATGACTATAAGGGTAACAGGCACTTAACCCCCACCGAACAGGAAATTTTTAAAGCCGAGCAAGTCCTAGCTCAACAAGAAGAGTTCAAAGCCGAACAGGAGCGTTTTAAGGCCGAAGTGGAGAAGTTCAGAGCCGAGCAAGCGCGTTTTAAGGCCGAAGTAGAGAAGTTCAGAGCCGAACAAGCCTCGGTACAACAATAGGGCTGTTGCAAAGTCGGAGAGCTATCCAATCTGGCAAGAGTAGTGGTATGTGAAAATCAACTGGTTGCCGTCAGTTGATCTTGACCTACCACCCAACTTGTCGGATCGGGACTTTGCAACAGCCCTCGTCACAACAAGAAACCCCTACCTAAAAGGTTATCCCAAAACCACGATGTCACACAGCTTTTCTACCCCACTAGAATTACCATGACCTGTAACCGTGTAAGTACCAATCGGAGAATGGCCTTGATAGGTAAAGGTAAACCGACCGTTGGTATCGCTGGTAATTGCCGGTAAACCACTAACTCCCATATTTGGATCGGTCTCCCACAGTGTAATTATTTCACCTACTCCAAAGCCCGTGCCAGTAATTTGGAATTTTTGTCCCACCCGGCCAGAAGCGGGGTTGACCTCTAAAAACCCACTCGCGGGAACCGGAGTCGCAGAGTTAGTGCCGACTGCTATATCGCACAGTTTCTCTACTCCACTGGAGTTACCATGGGCAGTCAGCGTATAAATACCAATTGGAACGTGACCTTGATAGGTAAAAGTAAACCGACCGTTGGCATCGCTGGTGACTCCGGGTAAGTTGGTAACTTGCATATCCGGGCCAGTTTCCCACAGTGTAATAATTTCGCCTACTCCAAAGCCTGTGCCGCTAATTTGGAATTTTTGTCCCACCGGGCCGGAAGCGGGATTGACATCTAAAAAGCCGCTTGAAGGAACCGGAACCGCAGAGGCATCACCAACCACTAGATCACCTAGTTTTTCTACCCCACTGGAATTACCATGAACGGTCAGCGTATAAGTGCCAGAGGGGGCGTGACCTTGATAGGTAAAGATAAACTTGCCGTTACTATCGCTGGTGACTCCGGGTAAGTTGGTAACTTGCATATCCGGGCCAGTTTCCCAAACGCTAACACTCTCATTGGCTCCAAAGCCTGTGCCGCTAACTTGGAACTTCTGACCAATCGGGCCAGAGTTAGGATTGACCAACAGACCGTTCACTGGAACTAATGTTGGGCCAGGGAGAGGCATGGCAGTTGGTTCGGGTATACTAACAATAGTAGGCACAGGGGTAACAGTAGGTAGCGGTGCTATTACGCTGGTCACATAGCGCCACTTGTAATAGTGCTGACCTACATTACCCATTTCCACCTTAAAAGCCGGGGCGTTGGTAGGAGTATAAGTTAGCACCCGCCGCTCAAATAGTTGCACCAACACATTCTTCTCCACCCCACTGACTACCGCTCTTATCCAGTAAGGCTCGGTGACTGGACGGCCCAAAACATAAGTCGGGTTATTGAAAAAGATCGAACCTTGCTCAAAAACACTTCCACTCCAGATTACCCCGTTCTGGATCCCATAGTTTACAAATACATCGGCGATGTTATGCTGGGTATTGGAATCGTAGCCCTTGATAATCCGTTGTTCTGGCGGATTAATTTGGCTCACGTTTCCAGTTACATCAATCTGAGAATTAATGGCACTGCCCAAGGCCGCAGGCTTACCGTTCTCATTGCCAGAAAAAGTAACTACGCTACGAAAACTGGCATAGGTTGGGGCTACTGTATTAGCTCCATTATCGTTTGGATCACCGGCAATTTGAACCGTGCTGGGTGACAGGTTGGTGAAGGTGCTATCACCATCCTGACGCTGACCAGTCACCAATTCTTTGACCAGTAGGCCAGTAGTCACATAAAAGAGATCGTTGGGATTGGCACTAGAGTTAATTTCCATACGGGCTTTGTCGAAGTATTGTACATCTCGAGTAGCGGTGTTGTAGATTTCGCCGCTAATACCCTCGCTACCCTGTACTACTGGCCCCCAAGTGTAACCCCGCCCCAACTGTGAACGCTCTTCCACGGGCTTATCTACGCGATTCCAGACCTTTCCAAAGCTGGGATCTCTAAAATTAATAGCGGCACTAACGGAAGTAGCCACTAATAAGAGCGCTACCACTCCTAGCAACGCTAAACCCGGTAAAACAAGTTTCTTCATACGCTAATAACATGCTCCTTTGATGGTGTAATAAAGAATTAACGAATGGATTTGGCAAATTCTTTCGGCTGACGGTCATCCTACTATATTATAAGCTTTCAGGAAAGCTAAAAGTTGCATTTTTAACTCCTTTACTACTACATCCCCCTTTTCTGGACATTCACCTGCTCTGCCATTATAATAGCCACGCTTGACCCGCTTGAAAGGAAAGGAAGACCGATTACCTAACTAAACTAATCGGGAAGCATATCTGATGCCATTGACGGAAACAACACCAGAAGAGAAGAGTGCTACTAAAGCTAAGGTCTACCCCCGCAAGAATAAGTTCGGGCGGTATTTCTTTGGGTTGCTGGCCCTCTTATTTATAGGGGGCTTGGCAACATTAGGTTTGTGGGCCGGACAAAACGTTAACCAAGAAGAACTTTCAAAACTGGGCGGAATCTCGGCTACTACTCCGGTTAGTCTCACGCCGCTTTCACAAGGGGAACTACAGCAAGTTTATGACTTGGTAGCCGACCCCGCCGATTATCAGGTACTCTTTGTGGCTACCTCTAATGGTCTTCGGCGCTCTGGTGATGGTGGTCAGACGTGGACCGACGTGGAGATTAGTGAACTCAAAGGTCAGGCTATAACCGGGCTGGCACTTGACGGCGAAGACCCCGAACGCCCCATCTACATTGGAACCTCCGGTAGCGGATTGTTCAAGAGTGGCGATGGTGGCAAGACTTGGACTAATCTAGGTCTCAAGAATCGCAATATCCAAGTGGTTGCCGCCTACAAAAGTGCCGTATATGTGGCGGTCAGTAGCCCTTTCGCGGGCATTTACCATAGTAGCGATGCGGGCAAAACTTTTCAGCCCTCGGATATGGGCAACTTACCCCCAGAAATAAATATTCAGACCATTGCAATTGATCCTGATAATCCACTTAATCTCTATATTGGCACAGCCTTTATCTCCGGGAAACGCACGACCGATTATGGGCGAGTCAAGGTTTCTAGCGATGGGGGGCGTACTTGGAAAGACCTCGGCAATTGGGATTTGAACAATAGCAAAGGTCCTGATCCGCGTAAGGCTATTATTGTACTAATTTATGCCCCCGGCGACCGACTTTATGCTGGAGATGGCAATCAACTCTTCCGGCTCAGCCCCGACCGGACCGTTTGGCAGTCGGCAGGAACTGGTTTGCCCGATACAGTCTATGGTGTCGCCAGTGACCCCCAACTTCCCGGTATTGTCTACGCTGCCACTAGGGATGGCTTCTATCGTAACACTGGTATTCAGGAGTGGCAAAAATTGGATGAAGGTAAAATTTCTACTCCTTTTAATAACGGCAATCTCACGCTGAAAGCCTTGCCTAACCTTGTTTCAGTCAATACCCATAGCAACGCTATTTCGATCAATGGTCTTAACACCACCTACCTTTATGGGCTAGATAGCGAAGGACGGTTGAGCGGCTTTGAGAACCGCGACTTTGGCAAGACCGTCGTGGCCCCGGTGCCGGGCTTTAAGGAGCCGGATTTTACGCCTTATAATGGAGTAAACCCGGCTGCAGGCGTTGACCCACCTACCCCGGATACACCACCCGATCCCGGTAAGACTTATTTCTCCGAGACTAAGCACTATCTGGCGGGTGGTTTTAAGACTTATTGGGATAAGTATGGTAGCTTGAGTGCGTTTGGTTATCCGATTACCGAGGAGTTTTCGGAGTTTATCGCTACCCAAAACGTCACCCGCACGGTGCAATATTTCGAGCGGGTGCGCCTAGATTATGATGCAGCGGCTAAGCCGGGCCAAGAGGTCTCGGTGGGGTTGTTAGGCCGGGATGCGGTGGCTTTGAAATATTATGTGCCGGGCCGCTTTATTCCCAATACCAAAGATCAAGCTTATTTCCCACAGACTAAACACACTTTGCGCTTGGGTTTCTACCAGTTCTGGGATCGCAACAACGGGCTGGTTCGCTTTGGCTATCCTCTTTCAGAAGAACTGGACGAAAAGAGCGTGATTGATGGCAAAGTCGGTACAGTCCAATATTTTGAACGGGTCAAGCTAGAATTTAACAAAGAGAGTAAGCAGGTACAAATCGGCAACCTAGGCCGCGAGTTTTTGGTTCGGCGCGGTTGGCTTAGACCTTAGCACAGATGAACACGGAGAACCACTGATACACACAGATTTTGTATCATCTCAATAAGTAGGGGTTGTAACCCAGGTTACGGCTGGCCTATTGAATAAACTCGCCGCAGGTTGGCCGCAAATTGGGTCAACGTAACTTGGGTTGGTTGTTCACATTGGGCGTATGCAATACGCCCCTACCCCGAAATTTTGAGATGATACCAGATTTTAATATATGTATATATGTTGAAAGCTGCTATGTTTCAATTGAACTATATGCTTATTTTCTTAAATTATCTGTGTTCCTCTGAGGTTCTCTGTGTGCATCTGTGTTACTTCTTCCTATTTATTTATCTATTCCACATATAGAAAGGAAAGATGCTACGTTTTGGCGTAGCGAATCTTAGGCAAAAAATGCAAAAAGATATTATCGTTATTGGGAGCGGTTTTGGCGGCTTGGCGGCAGCTATTCGGTTGGCGGCTAAGGGACATAAAGTGAATCTTTTTGAGAAGCGCGACAAGCCGGGTGGTCGGGCCTACGTCTTTGAGCAAGATGGTTTTAAGTTTGACGCTGGTCCAACCGTCATTACTGCCCCCTTTATGTTTGACGATCTCTGGAAGGCAGCAGGTAAACGTCGGGAAGATTATTTTGAATTGGTGAAATGCAATCCCTATTACCGCATCTTCGATCATAAGGGGCGCTACTTTGACTATAACAGCGATGAGGCTTCGATTTTGCGCCAAATGGCCGAGCGGAACCCGGCAGACGCGGCGAATTATACCCGTTTTATGAAAACCTCGAAATTCATCTTTGAAAAGGGGTTTGCCCTAATTGATTATCCCTTCCTAAGTTTAATTGATATGTTCAAAGTCGCCCCCGATTTAATCATGGCAAAATCATATCTGAGTGTCTATCAATATGTAGCTCAGTTCTTTAAGGATGAATTTTTGCGCCGTTGCTTCTCGTTTCACCCTTTGCTTATTGGCGGCAATCCTTTTACCGCTCCCTCGATCTATGCTTTGGTAGATTACCTAGAACAGGAGTGGGGTATTCTCTATGCCATGGGTGGCACGGGAGCCATCATCGCCGCAATGGTAAAGCTCTTGGAGGAATTGGGCGGCAAAATCCATCTCAATTCCGAAGTACAAGAAATTTTGGTGCAAGACCGTTGCGTAATGGGGGTTCGCCTTGCCGATGGAACCGTACATCGTTCTGATATTATCGTCTCGAATGGAGATGTAGCCAATACCTACCGCAAACTGATCCCCGAACGCTATCGCCGCAAGAATAGCAATCGCCGTATCGAGGGCATCAAGTATAGTATGTCGCTGGTGGTGATTTATTTTGGCACCAAACGCCGCTATGATGAGAGCAATCTAGCCCACCACAGCATTATTTTGGGTGAACGCTATAAGGATTTGCTGAAGGAGATTTTTGGGAATAAGGCGTTGCCTAAAGATTTTTCGCTCTATCTGCATCGGCCCTCCAAAACAGACCCAACAGTGGCTCCCGATGGCTGCGAGTCCTTCTATGTACTCTCCCCAGTCCCCAATATGGGTTCGGAGATTGATTGGGCCAAGGCCGCCAAGCCTTACCGCGACACCATTATGAAATTCCTAGAGGAAAATTATCTACCAGATTTGCAGCAGAATATTGTAGTGGAGCATATGGTAGACCCGCGCTATTTCCAGCACGAGTTGAATAGCTACTTGGGAGCCAGTTTTGCGGTGCAACCGCTTCTACTTCAATCGGCTTGGTTCCGTCCTCACAACCGCTCGGAAGATTTTGACAATCTCTATATTGTAGGAGCCGGGACGCATCCGGGAGCAGGTTTGCCCGGTGTACTCGCCTCCGCGATTATTGCCGAACGGTTGATTAGCCAATCTATCTGATATAGGGTTAAACCTTACCTATCGCCTGATATTCGGCTTCGCTTTCGGCCCACCAGCGGTCGAAAGCCTCCTCCCCCTCTTTTGCCCGCAATTCATCAAGGTGGCCTTGCGATTTCTTGACGTATGGCGACTTAATTTCCGTAAAAATAACCACCGCCCACCGCCAATAAGCCAGTGCCTTTGGCAAATTCTTCAACTTCTCGTAGGCACAACCAAAATTATCAAATTGATGCCCAATGCCTGTTTTGTGACCAATCTCACGGGCAATCATAAGAGATTGCTGAATATAGTTGAGTGCTTCTTCCATTTTCCCTAAAGCAATGTAGGATTCTCCCAAATTGCCCAAAGCGGTGCCTTCACCCAGCCGATCCCCAATCTCTCTTGAGATGGTCAGGGCTTGTTCGTGGTAGCTTATCGCTTCTTCCACTCTTCCTAAATTACGGTAGGCATTACCAAGATTGCCCAAATGGATGCCCTCACCCCGCCGATCCTTAATCTCTCTTGAGATGGCAAGGGCTTGTTCGTGATAGCTTATCGCTTCTTCCACTCTTTCTAAATCACCGTAAGCTAAACCAAGATTGCCCAAATGGTTGCCTTCAACCCGCCGATCCCTAATCTCTCTTGAGATGGCAAGGGCTTGTTCGTGGTAGCTTATCGCTTCTTCCACTCTTCCTAAATTACGGTAGG
>JACAUC010000129.1 GCA_013390945.1 Candidatus Chloroheliaceae bacterium | reverse complement strand
TGTAGGAGGGATTTCTAATCCCGATCTTGTAGGAGGGATTTCCAATCCCGATCTTTGAGGCCAAAAATAGAACCCTCCATACGGTTTTACCCTTATTTATAAAGTATTGGATTTAAGCTTGCTTCCACTTATATAATAAGGTAAACTGCTCTAATCGGTAAAACCGGACAGATTAATTTTGTCTTTTTTTGAGCGATAGTTAACGGTCAGATTAAAAAAGGAAAGGATTCTAACCCAAATGAGTTATCAACCAAACCCCCAATCTCAGCCAATTTTGGCGGAAGGAACGCCGGGTCAGTCCCGTTTGGAAAACGAGGAGGATTTGAGCCAAACCACCTTTGGAAGGGCTTTAAGTAGCCTAAACCTGAATAACCTACCACCGGAGACCCCTCCCGGTAAACCCAAATATCCCTATCCGGTTACGTTGGACAATTGTCTTCTGCTAAAAGTAAATCGCCATATTGCGGGCTACGATGGTACTATCTGTTCTAACCCGGTGCGAGTCTTATGCGGCGCTCAGGAACATTTTCGCGCTAACTATTGTGATAAAGCGGAACCACGCTGCTATGACTTAGGATTATTCAGTCGGGAGGGCTTTAAAGTTTGGAAACCAGCCGACGATGAATATAGTGAATTTCTGGATACAATACAACCCGGCAATATAATGCTCTTCTGGACTAACCGCCAAACGTTTAACTATCTGGTGGGCATCTATATCATTGATAAAATCGAACGGCGGGATAGCCGCGACGGTATGCTTTTGGGTCGCCCACATTACTTAATCAGTGGAAACCATGAGCTTTCAGTTCGTTTTACCGATAGTTTGATTGATAGCAGCCCGGTATGGAACCGTTCGGTTCGCAGTGAAACCTTTAGCAAGTACATTCGCAAAATAGATCGTAGTGCGATAATCCAATCTTTGCAAAGTATTCAAGATAAACACGAAAC
The DNA here is from genome assembly GCA_013390945.1 of Candidatus Chloroheliaceae bacterium. Classification (GTDB taxonomy): domain Bacteria; phylum Chloroflexota; class Chloroflexia; order Chloroheliales; family Chloroheliaceae; genus L227-5C. The sequence goes on along the minus strand of JACAUC010000129.1, from coordinate 14,304 downwards.
GAGGGCCGAGGAACTACGAAGTGCCGGACGAGTAACCGAAGCCGTAATGTGTGAACAAGTAGTAGAACGGCTAGGACGAATTATTGATCAAGCGGCGGAAGCCCCTCAGCCTTCTACCCCCTCCTTACTTATTCGGCCTTATGGTTTAAATGGCACGTCTCCTTATCTAAATGGGGCCACCGCTAAACCAACTCCAGTCGCTCCTGTGCCAAGTCTCAAACCTAGCAAAGTACGGGATACCGAACTTACACGGGTAATAGATCATCTTAAAAGAGAGAAACTTTATTACCCTGATGATCTGGTTTGGCGTTACCATATTTCACTGATGTCCAAACCCTTTGTGATTTTGACCGGGGTGAGTGGCGGCGGCAAAACACGCTTGACTCAAGTATATGCCGAAGCAATGAACGGACGCTATTGTCTGGTCTCGGTTCGCCCGGACTGGCAATCAAATGAAAGCTTGTTGGGTAGTTACGATATTTTGAATAAACGGTTTGTGCCAACTGAATTTTGCCGCCATGTCTATCGGGCTTATCAGGATTGGAGCCGGGATCGTACTAATAAGAGTCCTAAAAAATATTTTGTCTGCCTAGATGAAATGAATCTAGCCCGCGCAGAATACTATTTTTCCGATTTTCTAAGCCGCATGGAAGTAGAGGGCGACCTCCGCAGAATTCGACTCTACGACCAACTGCCGGGATCCGATGATGAAGTGGAACAAGACTTAATTATTCCGCCCAACCTTTATATAACTGGTACGGTAAATCTCGATGAGACTACCCACACCTTTAGCCGCAAAGTATTAGACCGGGCCAATATTATTAAAATTGACCGGATTGAAATCGCCCATTTGCTCGACCTGTTACGTACTGATTACCAAGCGGAATTGCTGGATTTCGTAGGGAACCATCTCAAAGAAATAAACCTGCGGTTGGCCGAGGCGGGTCAGCAGTTTGGTTATCGCACCGTGCGCGAAATCCTAGATTGGGTAAACGAAGCTTATCATTCGGGCTACTTCAATATGGCGGAAGCTCTCGATATTCAAATTGTCCAAAAAGTGCTGGTCAAACTGGAAGTATCGAGCGATCATAAGCGTCAACTCTCGATGCTGGAAAAACTCAATACCTATTTTGAGCAAGAGACCCGTAGCGCTGAAACCGACCGACCTATGTTTGAGCGTTCAAATGAAATCATTAGCGAACTAATGAGTAAACTGCAAGAGGAAGAAATTGTCATTGGGCAGCTATAATTATCACCGCAACGACCCCATTGTACCCACTACTCCGGTAGTGGGTGCCTTTAGCGACGAAGACCTAAAGATGCTACATGATGCTCACTTCTTGGTCAATCACCAACCGCTCATCTGGCGCGGTGAAATGGTGGTGAGCGAACGGTCACGCCTCGAATTTGAAATTGAGACAAGCGATTCACGCCTAGAAATCTATTCCCTAACCCTTGAATTAGAACGCGATGAAATGACTCAAGGGATTACGGTGCAGTGGAATATTTTGCGCCCCAACTATAAGCGTAGTACCCGCGAATGGCAACAACAGATGCAAGAGGAACAATACGCAGGTGATTGTAGCGTCACACTGATGTATAAGGGTCTGCCGGTGCCGGGCTTCACCGCTAACATCCTCTTCCAAGTAACCCGCTTGGCCGAACAACATTACATTTATATGCGGGAAGTACTCAAACAACAAAATGAAAAGGTGCTATATAGCGACCGGGGCCGCACTCACGAATTAGCCGTATTGACCGGAACCAAAACTGCCGCCGCCGCCCGTTATGACGTAGTACTGGCCCACTACGAACGGCTGATGACGGTACTACCGGATATTTTTGACCAGCCGCATCATGAATTGCGTCGCTTTGTGACGGTTGTTCCAGTCAACAACATGAAAGCTCTCAATCATGCTTCACTGCGCCTAGCCGCCCGTAATGGAGCCCGCTGGATCCCACTGACCGAGGATAATCCACCCGATCCAGTTAAAGAGTTGGAAGGGAGACCCACCCCCAAACCAACTTCGGGCAATGCTCCCCTTTCAGCTTGGCAACAAAAGTTATTGCTGGCCCAGCAAAAAAGCGATAAAGCACGTAGTACCGTTACGCCGATAGCACCCGTGAAAAGGGCGTTACCTAGCCACGTGCCACTACCCCGGCTAGAACAATCCTTTGATACTTACGAGAATCGCTTCTTGAAAATGACCGTTCAAAAATTGGCAAACTTTACCACGCACGTCAAAAATCAACTGGAAGAAGAGTTGAAAGTGGCCCGACGGGAACAGGAGCGGAGTAGTCGCAGCCGGGCATTGGCCCTGCAAACCCGGATCAAGCAAAACGAGGCTTACATTGTCAACCTCAAGCGAATGTACGAGCGGCTAAGACATTCCATCCACAGTAGTTTTATGGATAAGCTAAGCCCACTAGGGCCACGTCGGGCCAGTGTTGTGCTACGCGAAAACCGTTATTACCGCCAAATTCGGCTCATCGAAGCCGGTTTGGAAATTGACCTGACCCTCTCCTCCAGTACGGTCGGCTTGGAGCGCGGTGAAAAGAGTGTGCGCCTCTCCAGCGTGAATCAGCTTTACGAGTATTGGGTAACAGTGGTGGTCTTGCAGACGATGGTCGAAAAAATGGGCTTTACGGTAGTGGCAAAGGAGGGCCGCTCGGTTAATTTAAGTTCGTTCTTAGCCCGCAACACCCGCTTTAACTATATTCTACAAAACGGCGGTTCAATGGAGTTAATCTCCCCGCTAGGGAGGCGGGTAGTGGTTTACTATAATCGGGAATACCTAAGCCGGGACGAACAAACGGTAGCTACGGGCCTAATCCACTATGGCTACCATCAGCCTACCGGGATGGGTTCTACCAAAAATCGCCCTGATATAGCCATTGAGGTCTTTCATGAGGACGAACGTGTTCCTAAAATCGTGGTCTTGGATGCTACCTACAGCCGGGACCCACGTACTCTTTACGCCAAATACCAATACCGTGACTCGATCCGCGACTTTACCCAAACCGATGCCCAGTCGGGAACTCCAGCGCGTCCGGTGGTGGCCGCTTGGGTAATTTACCCGGATCAGCCAAATCGCCTAGAACACGATGAGTTTCGCTTCGGTCAACTGCCGCTCCAGCCAATGCCTGAAGCCAATGAGCAGATGGTTCCAATCCTGCGACAATTGCTAAAAATAGCCGGAGCAGTCGAGTAGAGGCTGGAACGGGAAAGGAGCCTAAAAGTGACTACCGAAATAAGCCTTGACTACACCTATACTATCGAAGAATTTGAAGCTTTGCCAGAGGATGGCAACTATTACGAATTAATAGAGGGGAAATTAGTAATGGTTCCATCAGCAGGCGATGAGCATGGTAGAATTGGCGACAGGCTGGTTAAAGTAATTCATCTTTTAGACCCGGAAGATACACTTGGTCGCGTTTGGCAGACTACCCGTTTCAAGATCAGTCCAAGTTTTAGTTCTGCCCCAGGTGTAGCCTTTGTGGTAGTCGAGAGGATACCGCCAAAGTCAAAAGGAGCGGTCGCGGTAGTACCTGATTTAGTGGTCGAAATTCACTCTCCCAGCGATTTAGATAGTAGGGCCGGAGTTGAGGCTACCCAGCGGAAAATCAGGCTCTATCAGGATAATGGGGTACGCCTGCTCTGGGCCATCAATCCGAGCAATCTTTCCGTAGAAGTTTATCATCTGGGCTCTACTTTTCCAGTGATATTGGGCATAAAAGAGGAACTGGACGGTGAGGAAATCTTACCCGGTTTCAAGCTGAAGATAAGTAAGCTTTTTGAATAGATAAAAGTTGAGAAAGGAGTCAATAGAAGAAAGTATGGCACAAAACCAGAAAAGCCACCAAAAAACCTTGGAACGCCAAAAAGCCAAACGTAAACAAAAACAGCAGGCTTACCGGTCAGCCGAGTCGGGTGGTATTAATTCGCTGCTGCAAGCCGCCGAAAATTGGGAGATATTAGAATGTTTGATTACCCGCGATTGGCAGAGCAGGTTGGTGCAAATATTGATCGCCAAGCAATCACCCGCCGGTAAAATTGTGGCGGGTGCTTTTCTGGTAGACCTAGGCTGTTTGGGCTTGAAGAATGTCCTCACTACCAATTTTTCTTCTTGGTTGAAATATTCCGAGAACCTGCGCGAAGAGATTATGGAGAGTCAAGCAATGGTCAGTGCTAATCCAAATCTAGCCGCTAAAATCATCCGCGATAGTATTCTCTATGCCAAAAAATACGGCTTTAACCCTCATCCCGATTTTAATGAAGCCGTCAGTTTGTTGGTTGGAACCGATCCAGATGCTTCGGAGGTCACTGTGCCGCTAGGCAAAAATGGCAAACCCTTCTTTGTCGCTGGACCCTATGACAAAGCTGACCAGATTATAGCCAAATTGACGAAAACTGCCGGGCCGGGCAACTTCCATTACATGTTAATGGGCGAACCCTCAGAAATGGACGACTCCTCAGATCTGTTCTGAGATATTCGACTATTTAGCTTAAAGAAGAGGAGAAGATACTGCTCTCCTCTTCAAGTGTAAAGTTGCAGCCCTTCCTGTTTTGATGTATGCTTCCGCATAATCCTTTTGATGAGGCAATTTTCGATGCAGATACGAAGGCAAGGTCGCCTGTAAAACAGCCACTCAGGTTTGCTGCTAGGTGTGAATTTGGGGGAATTTTCCTGACGGGGTTAGAACTCTGTAACCCAAGGTTCAGGTGGTAGAGGAGGAGAAAAATCAGTACAGCAGAAAGCGGCCCACCAGTTAGCTTTTCGGGCCAGAGAACCCATATTCGCGGAGTAGAGATTCTGGATACTACTCTGCGCGAGGGCGAGCAGTTTAGCCGCGCCCATTTTAATATTCACCAGAAGCTAGAGATTGCCCACGCCTTGGCCCGTTTTGGCGTAGAATATATTGAAGTCGGTTCACCCGTCTCCTATCCCACTGCCCAAGAGGAGCTTACTCAATTGGTAACCTCCTTAGAGCAGAAGCAGGCAGTCAGCAAAGTATTAGTTCACTGCCGCTGTAACAAAGACGATGTAGATAAAGCTTTGCAAACCGGTGCCTATGGCATCAACCTCTTTATGGGAACTAGCAGTTTCTTGCAAAAGGCTAGTCACGGCAAAAATATTCAGGAAGTGGCAAAATTGGCTTGCCAAATGGTTGAATATGTCAAAGGGCAAGGACGCTTTGCTCGTTTTGGAGCCGAAGATGCCTTCCGTACCGATCTGAAAGACTTACTCTATATCTGCGCGGCACTAGATGAAGTGGGCGTAGATCAGGTAGATTTCCCCGATACCGTAGGAGGAGCCACCCCTTTTCAGGTCTACGACCGTCTCCTAGAGTTTACCAAACGGTTTAAATTCAAGGTAGAATTTCACGGTCATAACGATACTGGTTGTGCTGTAGCCAATGCCCATGCCGCACTTGAAGCCGGAACCCGTTGTATTAATGTTACGGTGCTAGGTATCGGCGAACGCAACGGAATTTGCAGCCTAAGTGGGTTAGTGGGACGGCTCTATTCCTTAGATAAAAGCCTGCTCGATCACTATAATTTGTGGGAACTTCCCAAAGTAGATAAGCTAGTGGCTCATATGTTAGGGGTGCCGATTCCCCACGATATGCCTGTTACCGCTCCCAACGCCTTTACCCATAAAGCCGGGATTCACACCAAAGCAATCTTGCAAGATAGCCAAGCCTATGAGGTGTTGCGCCCCGAAGATTTTGGGATCAAACGTACCCTAGATATTGCCAGCCGTATTACCGGCAAACACGCTATCGCCGCCCGTATTGGTGAACTGGGCCTGACGCTGGAGGATCAGGATATTGCCGATGTGACTGAAATGGTGCGGCAAGCCGCAGGCTTAGAGCCAATCAGTCTGGAAAATGTGGATCTGATTATTAAGAGCCACAAACCAAAAATTAGAGAAAATCCAGGTTCCTGATGCTGAGTTTCAGTTGCAGACTGGCATTTGTATTTTAAACCTTTGAAGGAGACAGGTATGGGGAAAAAACTGGGCATTCTCTACAGTATCTTGCGCGAAGACGAAAAGGCTCTGATTACTGCCGCCCGCCACCAAGGAGTAGAGCCAGTGCTATTTCGCAGTGAAGAACTTATTTTTGATCTGCAGAACGGCTTGGTAACAACACCGGGGGAGGTGGAGGTAGTCTTGGAACGTGGCATTGACCACTTTGCCGCCCTTTATAGTTTGCTGCTACTCGAAAGGGCCGGGGTCAAAACGGTCAATAGTGCCGAGGTAGCCCGTGTCTGTGGCGATAAGCTACTGACCACGTTGGCACTCCAGAAAGCGGGCGTACCGACACCACGCACCGAGATTAGCTTTAGCAGTGGGTCCGCCATCGCCGCGATTGGAGAGTTGGGCTATCCGGTAATGCTCAAGCCTTTGACGGGAGATAAAGGCGCGTTGGTTGCCCGACTTAACGATTACGACGCAGCCAAAGCGGTCTTGGAACACAAAGATCGCTTGGGACAATATGACCACTCGATTTATTACCTGCAAGAATATTTGCAAGGGCGGCCCGGTCGCGACATTCGAGTCTTTGTGGTTGGGCAGCAGGTCTTGAAAGCGGTCTATTTGATTGCAAATCAGGCTACTAGTGCTGCTGCCGACAATCTAACGGTGATTGATTGTGCGATAACCCCGGAGATTGAGCGCATAGCCTTGGCTGCTGCTCAGGCAGTTGGTGGGGGTGTCTTGGCGGTAGATTTGATCGAAAATGGCGATGACTTGATGGCTATCGAAGTGGACTACACCGTCGAGTTTTCGCGGTTGGGGCTAGGAGCAGAGTTGGCTCCAAGCATTATCGAATATGCCTTGAGCCAATAGGTCAAAAGACGGAACCTTCGTATCATCTCAATAAGTAGGGGTTTATTGAATAAACCCAACGTAGGCTGGCCTCAGATTGGGCGTATGCAATAAGCCCCTACCAATAAGTATGCAATAAGCCCCTACCCGAAATTTTGAGAGGATACGAATTATTAAGATTGTGGAAGGTTGCCTGCTATCTAGGCAGTGCTACAATTTCTTCGCTTTCTTCAGGTGGTAGTGGGTAGTTGAAAAGATCATCCACTTTAAGCTTGAAGCCAAGTATTATAATGGAACCAGAAAACTAGACAAAAAGTTAGTGAGTTTTTAGAGGGGAAAGGGTTAAAAGAGATAAAGGTTTTTGAGTTGGGTAGCCCAATCTTTCAGTATGTGGGCCGGATAAAGATGCAAGATCCTACCATACATCTTGAACAGGTACACCTTTAGAATCTTCTAAATATTTTTTTTGTGACACATAACCTGTTTTAGAATAATAAAGCTTACCCTCTTTATCTAATCGTTCCATTGTTTCTTTACTATATCGCCACGCGCTTGTATGTCCCTTCCATTCAAAAACAGGATTTCCTTTAGCCGCACCACCTGGACCAGTTAGAGGGGTTAACCTGAAGATTTTACCGTTAGTAGGGTCTGTATACCGATATGTACCATCCACATATTCCCTGTTTAAGGGTGTATATAGTTGATTCCATATAAAATAAGGAAAGGCGAAACTCGCACGAGTTTCGCCTTTTGTAGTTCAAGCTAATTTTTTACTTGACCAAATAGAGGTTGCCATCCTGTGAAGCAATAACCAGATAGCCACTGTTAACTACAGCCGAGTTAGTACCGAATAGGCCACTGGCCGTTGTCAGCACTAGACTATTAGACGAGTTACCAGCCTCTACCCGATAAACCTTCTTGTCCTCGGCAGCAAAGTAGATAAAACCATCCACTTCCGCAATACTGGAATGTATTAACGGCATAAGAGGAATCATGAAGGTCCATTGTACCGTTGCTACATTGTTGGCATCTACGCCATAGACACTGCCATCATCTGTACCCACGTAAACGCGGACTACGCCACTGACAGTTACCACCGCAGGCGTGGTATAAATAGGTTTAGTAGCGGTAAAGGTCTTCTGAGTCTGAACCGTACCATTACTATTCAAGGCGTACAACGTACCATTAGCTGTACCAACATAGAGACGACCATTGCCATAAGTCGGGGTAGTGGTAATTAGATCATCGAGGGCGGTTGGATTCCAAGTAGTCGTCGGAACTTGGCTACCATCCTTCTTGAAGGCATAAACCTTCTTGTCATTGCCCGCTATATAGAGTGTGCCATCGGGGGCAATAATCGGGCTGTTAACCAAATTAACGGCAGCCGGTTGATTTTGCCACTTGGGTGTACCCGTACTCAGGTTGATCGCGTAAAGCTTGCCGTCAGCCGAAACAACATAAGCCGTATCAACATCTAAGGCTATCTGAGAAGTAACTGGACCACCAGTAGCGGTACTAGCCCACAGTTGGGTACCGTCGGCCTCTTTAATCGCGTAGATTTTGCCGTCGCTACCACCAATATAAACTATGCCATTGAAAAGTACCACCGGACTATTGAAGTTTACTCCAACAGGTTGGAACTTCCAACTTTGGGTGGGTGTGCTAAAGTTAGTGACATTTACGCCTACTACACCGTTTCCAGCAGTGCCGATAATCGCCAACTTCTTGTCAGGATCATAAACGGGCGACGAATTAATTGCTCCGGCTCCGGTAGGATAGCTAGTCACATTGCTGCTAGTGACACCTTGCGGAATGCTACCAGTCTTCAGGTAAGGTGCGCGTCCCTGAGTATAGTCATTCGAGGGAACCGGGATAGGTGTCGGAGTAGGAGTAGGAGTGGACGTGGCGGTTGGTGAAGCAGTCGTAGTCGTCGAAACTGGGGTAGTAGGAGTAGCCGAAATAGGTGGCGTGGTTGGAGTAGTGGTGCCGATGCCCAAATTCTCCACATAACGCCAGCGGTAATAGTGCTGACCGACGTTACCCATCTCTACCTTGCTATTCGCGTCATTGGTGGGGGTGTAAGTCAAGACTCGCCGCTCGAAAAGTTGTACCAATATATCTTTCTCTACACCAGCCACAACCGCCTTGATCCAGTAGGCATCGGTAATGGGCAGGCCAAAGACGTAAGTGGCATTAGGGTAAAAGAGGGGGCCGTTGACGTAGGCCGAGCCGTTCCAGATTAAGCCTTGGGTGTTACCGTAGGCAATAAAGACATCGGCAATATTGTGCTTGGTAGCCGATTCGTAAGCGGTAAACTTTACACTTGGGTCAGGCGAAGTAATAGCGGTGATATTGCCCGCTTTGTCAATCTTGTCAACCACTTGCTCGCCCAGTTTGGGGTTCACCGGGTTGTCGTTGTTGAAAGTGGCGATGTTGCGGAAGGAGCGATAAGTCGGTGCAGTGGCGTTCGCACCACCCGTATTGGGGTCGCCTGCAATCTGGACTTCCGAGGGATTGCCTTGCGTAAATTTGTTAACGTCGTTACCGTTCTGCTGGCGACCTAACACCAGTTCCTTAACCAGCAAACCACTGGTTACAAAATTTGGATCGCTGCGGTCTCCGGCGGGATTGTTTACCTCCATACGGGCCTTGTCAAAGTACTGCACTAGGCGCTGTCCACCGGGTGCTTCGGTGTAAGACTCGTTACCGTTAAGAATCGACTCCGGACCCCACACAAAGCCACGTCCCACACCAGTACGCTCGGTGAGGATTTTGTCAGGCCGTGACCAGACGCTCTGGAAGTTGGCATCGGGGAAGGTGGGTGCCGCACTTGCTACGGTTGCCAAGAGTGGGATTATCACGATAAAAGCAGCAAGCAAAAACAGACTGAATTTCTTCTTCTTCATACCTTGTTTCCTTTCTTTCTGAGTTCTCCAATCGCAATTCTACTCAACTAAATCTAAGAGACCTCGTGCGATTGAAAAATGGCTTTTAAACAGACAAACTTGAACTTCACAGGGACGGTGGTAAGACAATTCTTGGTTACGGATAAGCAGATTGATTTTGCTTTCCAAGCACTTATTATAACGCACTAACTGAATATAGGTTGCTTCAAGAACTATGGCTTTTAGAGCGATTGTATATCCATCGGACTACGCAAAGTACTTTATATTGCAACTTCTATGCCAAAGCCGACCAACCACCAAAACCTAGGTTACACCGTCTCCCACCAATTTTGCAACAACCCTACTTTGCAAAAAATAGGCCCAAAAACCTAACAGAGTTAACCCCTCGTCGTTTGGGCTAATGATTTCAACTACCTTTCAAATTGTAGCAAATAGTTCGTTCAAGCTCAATAGCGCAGTTAATGTTTTCTCAAAGCAAAAGAGCTTTTTCTTGCGACAACCCGGCTTTGGGATTATAATTTGGAAGCTATCGGCTAAATGCGCGGCACATCTATTAGCAATTAAACCATAGCAGTTAAGAAGAGCTATTAAGGATTTGCTAAGCAGAAGATACGTCGAGTGGTATCATCTCAATAATTCGTGGTAGGGGCGTATGGCATACGCCCAGCTTGCGGCGGGCTTATTCAATAAACCCCTACCCATTCAGAAAATAAGTCGAGTAGTGCCTCTTTATAAAATTATTTAGCGACGCACCGGAGTTTGTGCGTAAATAACCATTAGGACAAAAAAATGACCCAAAACAACGATGAAATTGAAGAGCAGACCGTAACCCAAGAGGAAAGTGCCGATCAGCCAAAGAAGGCTACCCGTACTAAGCCCCGCGAAATTAAACACCCCTTTCAGACCGATCCGAATAAGCCGCCCGAACTACAGGCTCCCCAGAAATTTGAGCAGGGGTTGGTCTCAGTTTACTATGGCAATGGCAAAGGTAAAACTAGTTCCGCGATTGGCGTGGCAGTGCGGGCTTCTGGGCATGGCTTACGAGTTCTCTTCACCCAATTCTTGAAAGGCGATGAGCGCTATGGCGAACACCACTTCTTTAGAGAAGAAGGCCACATCCACGTCCAGAAATTTGGCCCCGCTTGGTTCCTCGATATGAACAATATCACCGAAGAGGAAAAACAACTCAGCCGCGACGGTCTGAAATTTGTGCGCGAAGCTATGCTGAGTGGAAAATATGATGTAATAATCATGGACGAAATCAACGTGGCAGTAGGCTGGAAGGCTATACCAGTGGCAGAGGTGGTACAATTGCTCAAGGAGCGGCCCGCCAACGTAGAATTAGTGCTAACCGGACGCTACGCCCCTAAAGAATTAAAAGATTTAGCTGACTATGTGACGGAGTTCAAGGAAGAAAAGCATCCCTATAAAGATAAGGGTATCTTGGCTAGGGAAGGAATTGACTACTAAATGGGTATTTTCAAGCTGGATAAAGTTCGCAATATCAGGCAAGAGCGACAACATTGGGAAGAGACTACTCTAAAAAAGACCCTCGCTAAGTTGCCCGAACGAACTACCGAAAATGGGGTTGAATTTACCACTATCAGTGGGTTGCCGATAAACCGACTCTACACCCCAGCCGATTTGGAAGAATTTGACTACGAGCGCGACTTAGGGCTGCCAGGCGAATATCCCTATACTCGCGGGGTACATCCCAATATGTACCGGGCTAAATATTGGACGATGCGCCTCTTTGCCGGGTTTGGTACGGCTGAAGAGACTAACCAACGCTTTAAATATCTACTCGAACACGGTGAAACGGGCCTTTCGATTGCCTACGACTTTCCCACTCTCTATGGTCGGGATAGTGATGATCCAATGTGTGAGGGGGAGGTGGGCAAGTGCGGCGTGGCAATGAGTAGCCTCGAAGATATGGAAATCCTGCTGGAGGGTCTGCCACTAGACCAAATCACTACCTCCATGACCATCAACGGCCCGGCCCCGATTGTGTGGGCTATGTATATTGCTGCCGCCGAGAAAAAGGGGTTTCCCCGCAAAATGCTAGGCGGAACCACTCAAAACGATATTCTCAAAGAGTATATTGCCCAAAATACCTATATCTTCCCACCCGACCCCTCCCTAAAGTTGGTGGTAGATACAATGGAGTTCGGCACTAAAGAGATGCCTAACTGGAACACCATTTCTATTTCAGGCTACCATATCCGTGAGGCAGGTAGCACCGCCCTACAAGAATTGGCCTTCACCCTGATTGACGGTTTGACTTATGTGGAAGAGGGTCTCAAGCGCGGGCTAGAAGTAGATGAGTTTGCCCCACGCCTCTCCTTCTTCTTCAATTGCCACAACGATTTCTTTGAAGAGGTTGCCAAATTTCGGGCCGCTCGCCGAATTTGGGCGCGGGAACTACGCCATACCTACGGAGCAAAAAATCCGCGCAGCGAGTGGCTACGGTTCCACACCCAAACGGCGGGTTGTTCTCTAACGGCCCAGCAACCCGAAATTAACATCGCCCGCACCGCCCTTCAAGCTCTGGCGGCGGTTTTAGGTGGTACTCAATCCCTACATACCAACTCGATGGATGAGGCACTGGCTCTGCCCAGCGATAAAGCGGTGAAAATCGCCCTACGCACCCAACAGATTATCGCTCACGAAAGCGGCGTGACCACCAGCGTAGATCCGCTGGGTGGCTCCTATTTGGTCGAGGCACTCACTAACGAAATGGAGCGCGGTTTCTACGAATACAAGCGCAAGATTGACGCAATGGGTGGTATGCTGGCTGCGATTAAGCAGGGCTATCCGATGCGCGAAATTGTGGACGCTTCGTTCCGCTTCCAAGGGGAGATGGATGCCAAAAAGCGCATTATGGTCGGCTCAAACGACTACCTAGAAAACGAGCCAATAAATATTCCCCTACTCAATATTGACCCCGAAGGCTATCGCAAGCAATGTCAGAGGTTGGCCCATTTGCGCCTAGAGCGCGACAACGAAAAGACCAGCACCGCACTCGAAACCCTACGCCAAAAGGCCAGTGAGAATAAGGAAAACCTGATGCCCTACCTCATAGATAGTTGCAACGCTTACGCCACCCTCGGCGAAATCGCCGGAGTACTACGCAAGGTCTACGGCGAATACAGAGACCCCTCCATCGTCTAATGTAGGAGGGATTTCTAATCCCGATTAGTTGCCTCACATCGGGATTAGAAATCCCTCCTACAGCGGCTTGGCTTCACATCGGGATTAGAAATCCCTCCTACAGCGGCTTTGGCTTCACATCGGGATTAGAAATCCCGATTAGTTGCCTCACATCGGGATTAGAAATCCCTCCTACAGCGGCTTGGCTTCACATCGGGATTAGAAATCCCTCCTACAGCGGCTTGGCTCACATCGGGATTAGATAACGGCTTATTGGGTTGCGCCTTGCTGAGTAGGGTCGGCGGGAGGTGGAGTAGGGCGGTTTAAGGAGCGGTTCAACCGCTTCCAGCCGAGACGAGCCGTAAAGTAGGCCATTATGATTAAGGGCAAGACCCACCAACCATAGACCACCACCGTTATCAGCACCGTACCCAATTTCTGCAAACCTCGCAGCGAACCCTCCCACGCTTGAGCTAAAACATTGCCGATGTCCCAACTCTCCGATTGTAGCTTAGTAGTCGGCAGGCGGGGCGAAATGCTCAGGGTAATGGTGGAGGTATCACTCTTTTTTTGCAGATAATTCATGCGCCCCTGACGGCGTTCGATTTCACCGCGCACGGAGGTGAGTTCGCGCTGAATGGAGAGGGTATCGTTGACGTTGGTAGCCTTCTTGAGCAATTCAAGGTAACTCGCTTCGGTAGCCTTTAGGTTGCGAACTTGGGCATCGGTATCCACAAATTCTTCGGTCACATCTTGACTGCCGGTATTCTCGCTATCCACCTTATAGGCCAGTTGGCGTAGCCGGGAGACGGTAGCATCAAAAGCTAGGGCCGGAATCTGAATCGTAAGGTTGGCATAGGTCTTATCGTCGCGCAGCGTAGTGTTGGCCTGCATCACCGAACCATTCTGCTCGGTAGCCAAAGCCCGCACATCACTCAAGAACTTCTCTACATCATCGGCCTGTACCGAAAGCGTAGCATTGCGGATAATCATCCGGTCGCTCTGTATGTTGTAAGTCCCAGCCTGAGTGCTGGCACTGGCTTTAGGGGCAGCAGGAGCATTAGCCGCCACCGGAGTAGAAAGCGGAACGGCCTTGACGGGCGTGAAAGAAGTACCAGCCTCACCAACACTATCTTTAGCACCCTTAAAGGCATAGTCGGTTTGGTTGGTACTTAAAATTCCCAGTAGCATCGCCCCAACTACCACCACCGCGCTTACCGCTAGGGCTGGTTTGAGCCAGCGACGTATTCCCTTACGGCGCGGCGTAGGGAGTTTAGTATCAACCGGACTATTCGACATCTGTAGCATAAATGACTCCTTTCAAAGGTTCATACCGGCTTTACACTTTAGGATGGTACTCCTGGTTTGAGCCAGCGACGTATTCCCTTACGGCGCGGCGTAGGGAGTTTAGTATC
>JACAUC010000128.1 GCA_013390945.1 Candidatus Chloroheliaceae bacterium | reverse complement strand
CCCGACCCGGAAATAAATTTCCGGTCTAAGCGGCTAAAATACGTTAAAACGTATTAAATTTATCCACTTGTAAGGCCGTATTTGAATTAATTGGTTTTAACCAATTTTAGCTACTAGGGCCGAAATTTATTTCGGCCTAGCTCTCCCTAACCCGGATTTTCTATTTCGGGCCGGGCTTTCCCAACCTCGTTTTTTTCGGCTACTGCTTTGCGCTTCTGTTCCAGTTTGGTTTGTTCTGCCGCTCGTTGGGGAGCTAATTCTGTCCAGCGTTGGCTCTCTGGTAAATCTTCGGGCATCCAACCACAGCGCGGGAGCTTGCCTTCGCGCACCCAACGCCGCTCATCTGACCGCCAGCGTACTCGGTCGGCAATCGCTTTTTTCGCGTCTACCGCTTTCAGCACCTCACTGGTTAGCAGCCCGCCCAATTGTAGCGGCGCGATATTTACCCGCACTCCGTCGTTTAGATCCACCTTCCAAGCTCGCTCGTTGTGCCAAAACTCATCTTTAGAGGGAGCCAGATAGCCATCCCCGCACCAGCGATCCAACGGCTCTTTTTCCAGTTGCTTATCCAGTTCCGGGCAGGCAAACCCAGTTTCCTCCACCTGCTGTAACTGGTGCATAAACGCTTCTAGCTCTTGCACCCGGTCGGCAGCCAGAGCCGCGTCGGTTTCATTTTTATTGAGCCGGGATTCGCCGAGTTTGTGCCGTTCGGTTGCCAACAACGGTTCGAGGTATTGGGTGCGTAACCGGGCCAGCACATCGCTACTACAGGCGTGATAATAGAGCAGACCTTCAAAAGCGGGGGCGCGACGACTTCCGCCCTTCTTCTTACCGCCGCCCGTTTGGGGCTTGCTTGCCAAATGCCATGCCACCGGGCGATATTTGAACTGGCGTTTGTGTCGGTCAAAGAATTGCCGCCGCAACCACTCTTCTAGGTTCAGTCCGGTCAACTCTTGGAGCAAGGCTTCGGTCTTTTGGGCGGCTAGTTCGCCATCTTCATCTCGCAGCCGATTCCGCAGCCGTTCGGCTAGGGTGCTTTCACCCGCCCCGGAGATTAGAGGGATTATCCCATCTTTGTCGGCCCATTCAGGCACAGGTTCGCCCGCCTCGATCTGTTTGGGCCAGCGATGCCCCAACAACCGCAGCACCAACACGCTCAAGCGATCTTCCAGCAGCCTTAATTCTTCCGGTTTGCAGCGTACTCCTTCCGCTCGTAACTCTTCCAGCAACCAGTAGACGCTGATCGGATGGATTTGCAGCTTGACGCTCAACTCTTCCAAGAAAGTTTCGGTTGGGATGGGAATATGCGCCCCTGACACAGTTTCTTCCGCTTCCTCTTCTTCACCACTAGAATCGGCTTCTTCCTGCTCCACATTCTTAGCACCCGGCCCAGCCTCATAGAGTGAGCGAAGGTTAGCTTTCAACCGCGCCAATTCTCGATTATCGGGATTGATGCGCTCATGCTCTGCTAGAAATTCTAGTACACCTTCTGGTAAAGACGGAAGCCCTAACTTAGCAGATAATTCGGGCAGCATATCGTAACCTGTAATTAAAGGGTAAAACCCAGCAGGAATACCTGTATCAACTAAAATAAAATTTAAATCCTGAGAGTCTAAGCCATAAGCCTCGATACATTCTGTGTCGAGCCATGCCTCACCAGTAGCTAACCAACAAGCAATCAATTCATTTTGTTGACTTGCCGAGGGAGAATAAGCTAAGTTTGGGTTATAAGTACGTTCGATTGGGTCATTAGCTAGAAGCAACCATTTCAAGTCAAGCCAAGGGCGATTGGTAAAGGTAAGATGATTTGTGTCAGGAATAGGAAGTATAGACATTGTATTGACTTCAAAAGCAAGGTTAGGACTCATCGCCCGTAATAGAAAGGTAGCCACTCGTGATTGCAGCACAGGTTGTAGCCATTCACATTTATCAGAGGTGGTAGAATCTAACGATTGCCAAGAAGCGGGCGGGATAATAGCAGGTCCTTTGTGTCCAAATAAACCTAGCCGATCACCCGCTCGCACACTACACACTCCCCCTGAAATAAGGCTATATGAATAAAGGGGGAGCCAGAATGCGTTTTCGTTCTGAATCCGTGTTGAGGAACGAAAACGCATTCTGGCTCCCCCTTCTGCCCATTCGCACACATAGTAATTCTGTCCAGCCCATCTTGCTTTACCTCCACCTTTAGTAATTGGGAAGAATTTCTTTTCCTTTATTACTTCTTTCGGTAATACTTCCCAAGAAAAGCGTAAACACCTGTTGTCGTCTGCGGTTGCCAAACCCTGTAATACGCTAACTTTGCTGGATAGTTTTGCCAAATTAGTAAAAATGTTGCTGAATTTCTCAGGTAACCAATACATCAAAGCACCATCTGGCATCTTTTGTAAAGTTAGTTGGTGACTACGGTAGATTAAAGATTGGTTTTCAGGTATAAACGAAATTTTTTTTAGGTTTTTAGATTTTTCGTTTGGGGTCTTCAATCCGACCAACCGGAAGGCGGTCAAGCGATGCTCCGGGTCTGGTTCGTAATTCAGCAAGGTAAACATGACGCTCTGTACCACTTCTCCGCTGATTTCTTCAAAAGCATTTGGGCCTAAATGGGCCAACGCTTCCACAACGGTTTCACGCAACAAGCCCGTGAATTGATCTTTTTTTCGGGCTTCGGCTAAATTTTCTTCCGCGATAGCCCGGAGTTCGGCAAAACTACGTAAAAACATCCAGCTTTGTTGTGTTACCATTGCTATACGCCCTTGCGAACGGCAAAGTTCTAAACAGCGCAGGATAAAAGCGGCATAAAGATCACGTTTACCAGATTTGTAATGTTGCTCCACAAATTTGCGGAGCGGGTTGTCCATATTTTTGCTGCCCATGTAAGGCGGGTTGGTGACAACCACAGCATATTTTTGTTCAAGCAGTTGCAGGAGTAGCATACCTTCGACGGCTTCGCGCCCAAAGAGAGCGGTTGCCACATCGTCTAGTTGCCCGGCCTCCTCTTGAAAGGTAGAGGCAATCCGATCCAGCAGCATTTTTCGTAAGCCTAGCGGGTCGCGTTGCGCCGTCTCAATAATACTTTGCCGAAGTTGTGCGTCCGCCGGGTCTTCATCCATTGGAATGGTATAATTTCCCTGTAGAGCCGTAATCGCCTTATCGAGATATTCTCGCGGTCGCAACAAGCTACCCAATATATCGGCCTGTTCCAAACTGGCAAAAATCCCTTCCAAGACTGGCTTCAAGAGACGGTCTTGGGGATGCCGCCGCAAATGGCGTTCCAATGCCCCCGGCCCAATGCCGCTCGGAGTAGAGGCCAACTTAATTCGAGGTGGTCGGTAACTGCTTGGCCCCGGTTTACGCTCCTTCTTTCGCTCATCCCGCACTAATTCCCAAGCTCGCAGGTAGAGGGTTAGTACAGCCAATTGCGCCGCTCTAGGGTCAAGGTCAATCCCGTGTAGATGCCGCTCCAAAATATTATCGGCAATTTGGGCAGCCTTCAGACCGGGAAATTGTTCCCGATACATCGCCACCAGCATATCAAAGGCTTCGCGCAAGAAATGGCCGCTACCCGCGCAGGGATCTATCACCGTCAAAGTTGCCAGCCCTGCCGCTCCCGGTGAATTTTCTGGCGTTTCTGGCTTGATATAATAGGGCCAGCTTTCGGGTAGCCTGCTTTCGGGATAAAGCTCGTGATAACTCCGCCCCAAGCTGTTTTGCAATAACCACTGCACCATATAAGGTTCGGTAAAAAGCTGGGTGGCTGCCGCAATTTCCGCTCGTGTTCCAGCCTTGCCACCACTGCCCAACTTGGCATAGACCCGCGCTTTGGCGGCTTCCTGATAAAACTGGTAGGCCCAGCCAATCGCATCCGGGTCGGCAAAAGCCGCGTCGCACTCTTCCAAACTAAATCCCGCCCGGAGACCACCCACCACCCGAATACAGGTCAGCAAAGCCGGGGTGCTGGGACGCAAAGCGGCATTGGGATCTTTCAAATCAAAGAGGCCGGGCAAAGCTTCCTTTTGAGTATTGCAAGCATCTTCCAACACCGCCCACCAACCGCCATCCGCGCCCATCGTTCGGGCCGGGCTGGTCTGGCGCAACACAAACAAAGCTTCGGAGAGCTTATCGTATTCGGGGTTGCTCCGCAAAGTTTCGTCCACCAAGCCTCGCGCTTCCATGGCCCTTAGTGCCAGCAGCCGATTGATCCAAGTATAAGCCGCCCGTTCCACCAATTCGGCTCGCGCTATTTTCCGCGCCTCGCCCTTCAACCCGGTCAATTGGGTATCGGCTACAGCATAAGCCCGGCTCTCCTCCAGCGTGGGGCTACTCAGGACATCGAGGGGCGTGATCGTGCCATCTGGCCCAAACCCGAGGCGTTCCAATTCTCGGTCTAAATCGCCGCGCTGCCAATTTCCCTGCTCGTCGTTACTGCCCGCCAAAACCTTTCGCAGTTCAGCCACCAGTGGTCGCAACAACTTTTTATGACGTTCCAGCATTAGCTAAAAACCTTTCTAGGATTTAGACCGGAAATAAATTTCCGGTCTAAGAAGCTAAAATCGGTTGAAACCAATTGAATTTATCTTAGCCTATTTTCACGATGATTTAATTGGTTTTAATCAATTTTAGCTATCAGTCCCGAATTTATTCAGGGACTTCTTCTTCGGTTTGCTTATCTTCATTTTCCAGCAATTCCAACACTTGCTGAATTTCCTCTGGTGTCATTCCGGCTAAGCGTTCTTCCAATGTCATTCCGGCTAAGCGTTGCTCAAGTGTAAGCTTAGAGAGAGTCTGGCTCAATTCTTCTGGTGTAACCCCGGTTAAACGTTCTTTTGGTGCAACTCTAGCTAAGCGTTGCTCAAGTGTAAGCTTAGAAAGGATCTTGCTCAATTCTTCCGGTGAAAGCTTGGCAATAGCCTCGCTCAACTCCTCCGGTGCTTCCCTAGCTATATCAGGCAGTTCGAAGGCAACACCATGTGCCAAAGCCTTCATGTAGCGTTTTCGCTGTCTTGGAGTATAGTATTTTATTATATCTTTAATATACAAGGTCATAAATTCGCACCCCCTTAACCTAGAAACACAAAAATCTGACTCAAGTTCTAAAACATCACTTAGCGAATAGCAAAAACCTAAATAGGATCACCAGCTTATTCGGCTTGCTTATCTTCCTTTGCCAGTAATTCCAATAGTTGCTGACGTTCTTCCTTTGTCATTCCGGCTAAGAGTTCTTCCTTTGTCATTCCGGCTAAGCGTTCTTCCTTTGTCATTCCGGCTAAGCGTTCTTCCTTTGTCATTCCGGCTAGGCGTTGCTCAGGCGAAAGCTTAGAGAGAGTCTGGCTCAATTCTTCCGGTGTAACCCCGGCTAAGCGTTCTTCCGGTGCAACCCCGGCTAAGCGTTCTTCCGGCGAAATCCCGGCTAAACGTTCTTCTGGTGCAACCCTAGCTAAGAGTTGCTTCGGTGTAAGCTTAGCAAGGGTCTGGTCCAATTCTTCTGGCGAAAGCTTGGCAATAGCCTCGCTCAACTCCTCCGGTGCTTCCCTAGCTATATCAGGCATCTCGAAGGCAACACCATGTGCCAAAGCCTTCATATAGCGTTTTCGCTCCTCTGGGGTGTATTCCTTTAGTAACTCTTTAATTTCTAGTGACATATTTTCGTACTCCTGTGGTCTTAATTTTCGCAACCTCTCTAGCAACGTGAGGTTGCCTTCACGTGCTAACATTCTAACAAATGCCTTCCACTTTCGGCTATCCGATGGGGCGAATAGGAGCCATTGATAGTAGCGTGGTTTTAGCGGTAAATCCCGGCAAACTATTACCACTACCTCCTGTAATCCTACCCGACTACGCCAAAGCCAAGGTCGATCTTTCTCTGGCTCAAATTTACATTGGCGGGCTTCCATATAGTCAAAGAAACTCTGGGGAAATCGGGACGACACGATCAGATTCAGCATATTTTCAAAAGTGGCTTCCTTGTTATATAAATAGAAGAGGATCATCCTTGCTTCATTTCTTAGAAAGCCATCTATATTAAGTTGGTTATTCTCCCCTTTGAACTCGACGATGTTAAAACGGCGAAAAAAGCTGAAGAGCGTCTCTTCCAGCACTAATCCCTCTGGTACTTTCAAAACCATATCGGCCCGCAAAGTTTGAGGAAATTCGGTTTCGATGGTTTCAATTCCACTCTCTTTGACAAACTCACTGGTTACAGCTTTGAACATTGGATCAGGTCGGTCGTGTGGCTTGTCCTCTGGTGTGGGTTCCGGGTTGTTTTCCTCTTGGCTGTTTTCCTCTAGTTCCATCTTAGTCTACCACCTCTCTCACTTACTTCCATAGGGGCCACGCAAAAGCATACCGATACCCATACGGTAAAGCTCTGCTATATTATAACGTCTACCTAAATGCTCCTGGCGCTCCCGCTCGCGCAACTTCATTACACCTGCATCTATTAGGGCCGAGATACGTCTTTCAGACTCATCTTCGGGAACATTCCAACGACTTTTGAGATCTTCTTCTGAAATAGGTGATTCAGATTGACTTAAAGAATTAAGCCATTCTGGAATATTTGGATATTCTTCACCCAAAGCTTGCACCCGCGCCTTTGACATATCAGGCAAAGCCTTAATCAAGGCATTGGAACGTATAAGATGATTAAGGGTTATGGATGGCTTCGGCAGGGTTTTCTCAAAGCGTAGCGCATTACTTAAAAGTTCAATCAGGCTACGTGGAAAACTATTGCCCTGTGCATCCTTAATGCGACCTAAGATCCAACGATGGGTAAAGGCTGCTTTACCCCCCCCCATTCTTTCACCCCATAACAAGCGTAGACCCACCCGTAAGAGATTTTCGTCTAATTCTTCAAGATTTTCTAACTGCAAACCCCTCTGCTTAACCGCTCTCTGAAACTCTTTTGAATTACTTATAGCTTGACGCAAAACTAAGCGCCACAAATCCGATTCTGTCCACGACAATGTAACCTCGTGGCCGGTGTAATGACTGGCATTGGTGAAACGAGTGGAAACCGCTTTCCATAGATCCTCGCGCACAAAAAATTTCCATTGGATAGCTTTCAAAGGTGCTAATTCTAGCCACCCAGCAAAAAGACCTCCCAAAGCCCGCAGCCTCAAATCATTATCGCCACCACCGACAGCGTCTAAGTCGTCATAAAGTAACCAAACCTGACTACTTTGTTTTTCTAGCCAGCTATTAATAGCTTTAAGCTGGTCATAAATAATAGTAGCTGCCATATCGTTACTAACAATATTACATAAGGCTTCCACTAAATCGGTTTGTGATTTAGATGCACGTATCACCTCTGCTTGAAGGCTATTATGCAATTCTAAGGAGGGGTTGCCTTCCTGCTCTAAGGAATGCCAAAGTTTAATTATGGCATAGACCCGCCAAACCAAAGACCATTTCTGATTCCCAAGTTTATTTTCAATTACACTAAAACTATCGCGCTTGATCTCCAGATTGTTGCTAGATAACCCATGCCCACTAATAAACTTCGTATCCTTCTTTATCTCTTCTATTTTTGCTAATCTTTTAGCTTCTTCAGGAAACTCAACGAATAGGCGAAAGAGCATAGTTTTACCAGTGCCTTTAGCACCACGAATTAAAGTGGTGCGCTCATTAACAAACTCATCAAAATCACTGGTACGCTGAAAGACAATCTGCAAATCCTCTTTCTTAATATCACCCGCAATAGGTGTGGTGAAAGATAACTCTTGCAGAGCAAGATCACGGTTTATAGTGGGTTCTGGGTTAATAGCTTTAGGTAAAGGCAGAGAAGCAGTTACGTAATCAGCCATTCCTTTATAGCGTATTACTAAATCTTCCGGTAAGCTATCCTTAAAACTCTCACGAATAGGTAATCTTGGGTCATAGCCTATAGTGACGTAAAGCTCTTCCAAATCCTCTGGCCCAAAAGTGTTATTTAAGGGCTGATGTTGGGCGATCCAATCCACGTTCTCTTCTAAAATAGGTTGTGTTACTATCGGTTCGGCTTGGGGAAAGGGAGTTAAAACAAAGCGATAGTTCAGATCAGGACGCTGGCTCCGTTGACGGGCCTGAATTGCATTAACAATCCAGTGCATTCCCTGACGGCCTTGGCTATTTGGAGCAAAACATAACAAGACTAAATCGGCCAAATCAAGTACAGCTAAGCCACTCAAATCATTTAATCCAGTCCGGGCATCTATTAGGATAATATCTGGATCAAGCTGTCTAATCAGATCAGAACGGAATTGATCCAGTAAGCTTGGTTGAGGCTTGTATAAAGCTGAAGTATTCAGGTCGGCCAAGCGGTGAATATAATTCTCATTAAATTCGCCAGCCGGTACTATATAAAGATCACCTCGATTACCCCGCAATTCTACACGCCTAATACAATCGGCAATATCAGGTTGTTTGGAGTCGGGATAAAGTAACCGTTGATGTAAATAATCCAGCAAACCAAGTGTATTCTCGGTGGGAATTTGAAATAACGAGGCTAATCCCGGAGCTTCTAAGTCAAAATCTACCGCCACAACTCTTCGTCCTTGAGAGACCAATTCCCGTGCCACAATTGCCAATGCGGTAGTACGTCCAACGCCACCCTTAAAGGAGTAGAAGGTAACAGTTATAGGACGCTTTGGGTTTTCTTCAGATATATCATATACCGACTTTTCAGAATTTACCGCATCAGTAAGCAAAGTGTCAGACCAGAAAGGTAAAACTGATTGGGTATATTCAAATGTAATATTATTATCAGATTCAAGTTCCTCGTATTCATCCGGTTCGTAAAGCAGGTAGAGTCCAATCCGGGATGAATTGAGTGCTAAGCCCTCTGTTTGCAAAGCACTCTCGAACAATTGTACACGTTGCTCAATATCTAAATTTTGGAATTGCTTGGTAACAATAAGAATATTAAACCGTATTCCATTGATCTTTTTGATTTCTACTTTGGCTTGTAAATCATTTTGACGGAAAAAGGCTAACAATGCTTCTTGAATTTGCTGAAGTTCCCTGTTCATAATCGCTCTATTCTCTCTTGAATAAATCGGTAGATTCCTTTTATAGCATCAATAACATTTTTTGCTTCTTCTTCACTAACCTGACCACTACTATAGCGATAAGTTGTGTGGTCATTCAATAAAAAAATCGCTTGCATCCATTGATGTAATTTTCCAGAGCGATCTATCTTTTTGGCTCTTTCCAGATCATAACCAGCAGCATAGAATAAGGCAAGTATATTATGACCAGTGACTCCTTTAAAGTCAGGGAAAAACCTTGTATCTTGGAAATTCATTTTATCATCCAGACGGCACAGGTAACACTTGAGTATGCACTCTACCGTATAGCAGCCAATGTATATAGCACCGTTCCACCTTTTATTAACAAGTAATACTTCCGCATCTTTTAATCGTTGCCGAGAAGCTCCAAATAAGACTTGATATTGGTACGTATTAGACACGATCTCTATTTTCCTTAGTTAAAATTCCACATCATCGTATAATTCGTCACGACCAAAGGTAGCATCTTTAGGCCAGTTATCCCATTCAAATATGTGCAATTTCAGAGGCGGCTTAGGTGTTCTGACTTGTTGCATGGTGGCGACGGCTTCTGGATTATCGGCAAACACCAGCACGACTTGATATTCGCCCTGTAGTACATCTGGCGGCAATTCTAGCAGCATTTTACACTGTTCGTCTACCTTGGCGTTTAACTGGATTACTCGCATCACCTTACCGCTCCTTTCATAATCAGGCTATTCTAGTACAATCACCTTATCCTTATGCTGTTTCAGTTTTTCAAGCAGCCGCTCTTTAAGAGTACCTAATACTTCATTTAGCTCTTCCGGTGAACCTATTTCGGATGGGGTGGTAAATTCGCCCCATTTCAGATGTACTTTCTGTTGCACAATGGGTTTAGGCTTATAAATAGCCTTCAACTCGGCTATCTTGTGCTGTAGATTTAGTTCGGAGCCAGTCAGTTTGCTAATCAGACTGCGGGCCTCATAGAAACCTGCGTCGGGCTGGTTAAGTTGCTGGTGTACTTCGGTCAGCATTTTTTTCAACGCCTCTACCTCTTTAGCCACAGATTCATCCGGTACTCCCGCCTGACGTACTCGTTGCTCTAAGCCGCCCTCAATCGCAGAGAGTTTAGAACGGGCATCGCTCTGCCAGCTTGCTGTCTGGTTAGTCATTGCCTGTTGCGCGGTTCGCTTTGCTGACACGATCTCATTCCAACGGGCCAAGTTGGTAATGCTTCGTTCTTTAGTCAAGGTATTGTAGTCGGTAATAAAACGCCTTACTTCTGGTAAACCAGTCTCGGCATAAATCAAGTTTTGGGAATAGTTGTGCATCTCCTTAAAGGCGGTGCTATGTATCTGCCGAAACTCCACCAATTGTTCCAAAAGCTGGACGTACCCCAAAAGCTTGTCCGCCTGTTCCAAAAAGCGGGGTAGGCGAGCCTGATGGGAAGAATTGCTCAAAAGTTCCTCCACTATGCTTTTCCCCGATTCAAAGCTCAATGGCAGAGGACAACTGGCGGTATCAGCCCATTTATGAACTTCGTTGGCGGTATTAGCCGTTTCAGTCAACCGCTCCCCTAACTTAGTGCTAAGGGTAGCCGCCACTAGTGCCACTTTTTCGCCGAAAAGTGCCTCTAAAAAGCCTCTAATTTGCTGTAGCTCCACCATCCCCAATTCCGACTTCACCCCCTGAACCCGTAGATTGTGAAACTTCATTTCTTTAGTCAAGAGCGTCAGAGCGTTCGGGTCATGTGGGTCAATAATAATCTGGCTATTATCAATCAGGCGGCAGGTCGCCGCTCGCAGCAAGAGTGCCAGTCCAACCTTCACGCTGTTCCCATCCCAGCCAAAGGGCGGTTTCTCAAACTCACTACGCAATGCTTCGGTACTCACTGGTCCACTGTACTGATCTTCAGGTAGACGGCCTCGCAAAGCACTGATTAAAGCGTTACTCTCGTTTAACGTGCCATCGGCCTTGAAAACACCTAAGCCTTGCAAATCAGGATCAGTCGTATTGTTGTGCAAAGCCGCCTTTACCGCCTTCTCCTCGTTTACAATTCGGTAAGGCAAATCGGCAAAACGCGAATAAATGCTCGGTAGCAATTGGGTCAGGGTACTCTTTACCGCTTGGGCGGCACTTTCGCCCTCGGCTAACTGGTAGGTACTACCCCGGAAAAAGATCACGCCCCCTTTTACGGCCTTCGCCAGAAGCTTCTTTACCTCATCCATCAGCGAAGGTAAATCTTCCTGTTTCGCCTTCCGCGCCACGTCCAACTCTCCACCACTGGCTGGCCCAGCCGCAATCACCTCATCGGCGATCTTTCTAGTTGCTATCGCCAGTGCCAAAGCCGAATGTAATCCCTGCACCGCTTCTAAACGGAACAAAATATTATTCGCATCCTGAGCCGAACGCTGTCTGAGCGCATTATCGTCGGCCACCTGCGGGTCAATGGCACGCTGGATAGGGCTGTACACTCTTACCGTGACACTGGCCGAAGGATTGCGGGCCATTCTGCCATCAATTTCTAGCTTGAGCAGCAATTCCCGACCTGTACCTGTCACCGGAACCTGTTCAAAGCGGAAAAAAGCCTCGCTATCATATTCTTTGAGACTCTGGCTTAATTCGTAAGTCTGGTTTAAAAGACGCTCTTGTTCCCGGCGCACCTTATCTTGGAAACCGCGCTGTTGGGTACTGAGGAAGAGATAATTATCGCCGACCTGTTTGGCATATCCGGCCCCCACCAGCTTTTCGAGTTCTTCCTTAACCCGTTTTCTCAGGCTTGGTAGATTAACCTCTAGGTTATCTACCAAAGCCCGCACCACATTTTCTAAAGAGCAGGGAATATAACTGGCCCGGCCCAACAGATAAGTAGCACGGGCTACGCGCGTGGTAGTAATGCCATCCGTAGCATAATTGGTAGCGCCCCGTACAGTATCCTTTACTTGGTTCAAATCAGTCTTAGTTTCAATGGGCGCATCTCCGGCCAATTGATCGTACAAATCGGCCAGACAGAGTAAGCGCCCTACCTGACTTTCCAGTAAACCGGAGGTTTCAATAATGCCCCCCTGTACCACCCCGATCATCGTCCGGTTGGAACCAGTCAGAGCCTCATCTCGTCCAGCAGCCTGAGCAATTCCTTTCACTATATCGGGTATTACCTCCACCGTCCAAGGCATATAGGGATAAAAAAGGGCGAAGGAATTAGCATCTGGGCCGAGGTAAACCCGCTGTGGTTCTCGCAGAGTACCCAGATCGGTCAATTCGCCGCTTTTCTGCTCAAAGCGTCTTTCCAGTTCAACCCGCCCATTCTGATTTTTGAGCAACAAGCGTTTTTCGACCACTTTTTTGACATCCTCGTTGCTCAATTTGCATTGCAGCGCGAAACGCTGCTCAATCTTGGCGTAATATTCCTGCTCTACATTCTGCTTGAGTGCCTGTATATCACCATGCGCGGTGATGGCTAACCAGATGCGCCCCTCGCCACCTTGGGCTGCCTCCTCTGCCAGAGCTTGTATTTGCATAGTACGGTCATTGGCGTTGCCTCCCGCGATCCATTGCCCAAGTTCGTCAAGCTGCAAGAGTAACTTATGCCGCTTTCCGCCCTCGTCCCTAGCCCGACACCACCGCTTAAAGCGATCTATCAACAAAGTCGGGGTAATACCACTTTGCTGAATACTGGCAACCGACCGCTCTACCGAAGTCGCGCCCTCTTTAAAATTGTCCGGCAAAGTCTCTGCTGCCGCCTGATACAAATCGTCTAGGTAAAATTCAGGGTCAGCCGCAATATCCTCCCAAGATATTCCGGTCAACTGCTCGGCACGTTGGTGAAAATCGGGGCTCTTTCCACGCTGATCTATCTGGTATTCGACCGCCCACGCCATCGGCCAATTATGGGTAAACCCACGCTGAGTAGCAAAGAGTTTAAAGGCGATGAGTACCAGCGGATCATCGGTATTACTTTGCTGGGCGTGTAAATTCCCTCCTACATAAGTGGTGTTCAGCTTACGCTGGCAGATAGTCAGATAACGTTGTATACTGCTCCGCTCCGGGCTCTCTTGAGCCATCCGCTCCATAAAGAGTTGATGCACCGATTGGCCCTCAAGCTCACCACCGCTTAAAAGCAAACCTAGCACTTTCATTAGCAGGGATTTACCGGAGCCAAAGAAACCATTAATCCAAATCCCAATGCCCTGCTCATCTTCCCGGTCTGCGGCCTCGGTGTAAGCATCTAAAATTCGCCTGAGATACTGTTCCCATTGCCGAGTTACTACCAGACTGGATAGCTCGTTTAATAAAACCGTAGGACGGCGGTCTGCTACCTTGACCACTGGCTCAATTCGCTCTTGGATTTTAGTAGCAAATATCTCATTTAGAAGCATTTATATCTCTTCTCCCCGGTAAAAATCTAAGCGTAAGTTCTCCAAATCAAGGAATAAGTAACGGCGGCTGGACTGAGGCGGTCTGCTACCCGGAACCAGCAACACAATTGGCACGACTAAACCAGTTTTAGGATCACGTGGCTCCTGTTCGGCTAAAGCCTCCATCAGGCTGGTAGGATTGCCTAAAGGGTGCAAAGCCGCCAGACCTTGCAGTATCATTACAGGACGACCAGCAGTAGCTGGACTAACTAATCGCTCATTTATTTCTTGGCTGAGCTTTTTGGCCCATAGCCTGACAATAGCCTGAGCCGAACTACCCGCTTTACTAGGATCATTAAGCAACTCCCGGCGACGATCTTCCTGACCAGCAATGGCTTTCATGGTAATGTTCAAGAAATCCACATAATGAAAGGAGAGATCTTCGTCGCTCTGAAACCGTTCGCCAACCCTTCTCCGTACTTCGCGTTCTCTACCCGGCTCATAAATGAAATAGACGTAAGGCCGTCCACTACTATGCCCAATACCGTCATAAGTGGTACGTAGCCGCTCAAGCAATAACTCCAACCGTTCCGAGATATAGTCATTCATGAAATTTACCTACCAGAGAATTGACGACCGTCCGTACTCGTCCTTCATCCCATAACCAGAGCTTCCAGTCAGGATGCTGTATTATATCCGTATCTGGAATACCTTCCTCCCTAAGCAACTTGATTAAATGCTGTACCACTACCTCTGGCACAACTGGCTCTACAAGCCGTTTAGTTAATTTCCCTGTTAGAAGGCCATAATCTCTCAACGCCGATAAAAAATGTTGGGATAATCTCTCTTTAGTGGAAGCACTCCAGCCCTCAATTTCAGGATGGGTAGCCAGCTTTTCGTCCAGGAATCTTTGCATTGCGGAAGTGCCAAAACTCAGATCGCCACTCTGCCAGCGCGGGACAAGCACTTGTTGAATAAAATCGTAGAGTAAAATATCCTGCCGCGCTACGTGTAAAATCAAGGCACTTTGTAAACTCTCATTCTGTCCACTGTTGGCAAAATCAACTAGATCATTCAAAATCCAAGCGGGAGGGTTCCAACGAATTAGCCGAAGATTAATCATATCCAAAATGTTGACACGAGTAACTCTGGAACGCTGTGGCAAACCTCCATCAATCAAGATCTGACGGGCCTGAGCTAAATTTCCGGTTTGACCATAAGCCTGAAGGAACTGGCGTATTTCTTCGAACAAACCTGCTTTAGCGGCAAAATTGGCTAGATAAGGGCCGGTAGTTCGCCAATGTACCTGACCCTTGATGGCTGTAGTCACTAAATTAGCTCCTCAGAAAGATTAGAAACCCCTGTTGGGCAAAAAAGCCACGAGTGCCGCTTTGCCACTTTGCCAGAAAACTCTTGTACTTTAGATGAATTGATGTAGTAATCTTCTTTCAGCATCAAATCTATAACCTAGAAGTTGCGTTCTTAATAAAGTATTGTTAGAATATAACCAAATGAGAACGCTTACCGTAACCTGAAATCTAAAGCAACTTTGCTTATCAATGTCAACCCCAACCCCCAACAGTTGATACCTGTTGGGGGTTTTCCTTTTACTTTATCTATTTCTTTCCTTCAGTGTTGAAACTCCGCTTCTATTTTAAGGTTTCAAAGCTAAGAAGTCAATAGGCTAAATTCAAAGTTTCAACGCAAATATTAAAAATCCTTTTCCTCAAGACCAGTCTTAATTATTTCCACAATAGCGCGGCGAGAAGAAGCGGGTAATCTATTCAAATTCTCGGCATTAAGCCAGTACCTTAACTCTGGATCATTAACGGTTGCCCACTCTTTTTCTTTTTCTATCTCGATTTCGCTTTCACTTGGTTTACGGTCTACGACTAACTCAAACAGCCAATCTGGATCAACTTTAAAATAAGTTGCCAATTGCAAGACTGTCTCAGGCCCAGGATTTCTCTGATCTTGCCTTAGCCTATACAAAGCGGCGTAAGAAAAACCAATCTCTTTAGCGGCTTGATTGTAACCGTTCACGGGCTTTTCAAACTAAATAGACACAACAAAATAGTCCATAA
>JACAUC010000127.1 GCA_013390945.1 Candidatus Chloroheliaceae bacterium | reverse complement strand
CGGGATTGGAAATCTCTCCAACATCGTTGGTTGTTTCGAGATTGGAAATCTCTCCTACATCGTTGACAGCTCCCTCTGCCGCTAACTCCTCCTCTGTTCCCCTCTTTACCAACTCTATATTCTCCTCATCCAAGAATCTTTTGAGGAAGAAATCGGCGACTGGTTGCTGCCATTCAGGGAATACTCTTTCGCAACCTATAATATCCCGCACCCGATAATCTTTGGCCTTCTGTGGGTTTTCTACCTCGTAAACTCGGATTTTTTTTTGCCGCAGATTTACATCCCAGAAGACTAGTGTGCCATTTTCAAAATAGCCTTGGCGCTTCATTGCTCCTTTTGTTCCGCGATGGGAGTAAGTGTCTACTTCTATTACTAACTCTGGACTACCCTTTATTAGCCAACGGTTACTCTCACTCTCAGGGTCAACTTGGGTTACTTGGCTCTCAAACCGCTCCTTTGAAATGACGGCAATACTCGGTTTGAATACATCTTCGTTTTCCAGCAGGCATTGAACCCGGTCTAAATACCCTTCTCCAAATTGGTAGTTTTTGGCAAGCACATTTAACATCGTGTGGATATTGTAGATCAGGCGATATTCTCTGTAGTCAATTACGTCTTGCCACGTGAGCCAGCCGTTGTAGATTTCAAGTGGTTCTATCCTTAACGCGGTACTAACATTTTCAGCCGTATATGGCCCCGAATAGCGTTCATGGGCTTCCTCTATATTATGCGGCCAATGACAATTAGGCGGCTGATTCCCATATTTTTTGCACCGATGCTTACCAAATCTAGTTTTTACCCAAGACCTAGTTTTTACCTTAAAAGAAGTTACCATAATTTATTACACTTATCCTAACGTTTTTCAAGAAACAAGAAATACTAGGTAAACTTATGACTGTAACTTAGCGATAGTTACGCCGTCGCCACCTTCGCCATTTTCGCCTAAACGAAAGGAGGAGACTAGCGCGTGGGTTTTAAGAATGTCACGCACTACCTGGCGTAGCACCCCCGTACCCTTGCCGTGAACGATCCGCACAAAAGGGAGATTGCCTAGGTAGGCATCGTTTAAATAGCGATCTAATTCGGCAAAAATTTCTTCGGCTCGCCTACCCCGCAGGTCTACCTCGATGGCAGTGTTGGGTATTTCGCTACGGGCGTGGGCATTGACCTTCACCGCCATCTCTTTTTCTCGAGCATTGTTGGTATCTAATCGCCGGGCGCGAGTACGTGGTTGAATCTCGTTTGCGTCTTGGGGCTTGCCTTTCAGCTTGCGAAGATCTACGCCACCTACCTTTAGTTTAAACGCGCCAAAACCTACCTCGTAGCGTCCATCGTTGTCTGGCCCATTTAGCAACACGCCCTCTTGCTGCAAAGTCTCGATCAAAACACGGTCACCCGCTTTCAAGATTAGCTCCGCTGGATCAGGGGTGGTGGCCTTATCTCCAGTAGCGGCTTGAACTGCCCGTGTCTGGGCTCGACGGCGAGCCTCCTTCTGCAACGCCTCGGCTCGCCGCTCGGTCTCGGCTAACGCCCGTCGTTGCTTCTCTAGCAGGGCCGCGACTTCGGCACTGTCGGTGGCCTGACGTGCCGCCTGCTCAATCTCGATCAATTGCCGCCTTAAATTCGCGCTCTCTTGCCTAACCGCGCCTAACTCCGCCTCAAGTTCCTGTCGAGCCTCCTGCCGCCCTTCGGCAGCGGCTTTGCGCCGTACTTCCTCTACCTTCCGCAATTGGCGTTTAAGCTCATCCCGTTCCCGTTCGGCTTCGGCCCTAAGCTTAATCGTCTGTATCCGAATATCAGCCGTCTCCTCGCGTTCTTGGTAGATTTGGGTTAGCAACGCATCTACCTGCGTCTCCTCATGGGAGAGGAGACCTCGCGCCGCTTCTATAATATCTTCGCTCATACCTAGTCGCGACGCAATTGCCAACGCATTAGAACGACCTGGCAAACCAATGCTCAGCCGATAGGTGGGCGAGAGGCTTTGGACATCAAACTCCACGCTGGCATTTTGTACACCGGGCGTGACGTAGGCAAAGCTTTTGAGTTCGCTGTAGTGGGTGGTAAGCATAGCATCTGCGCCCCGGTCTAAAATAAGCTGAATTATGGCCCTAGCGAGGGCCGAGCCTTCGGTTGGATCGGTTCCAGCCCCTAGCTCATCCAGAATCACCAGCGTTTGTTTATCAATTGCATCCAGTATCCCAATAATATTGGTCATATGCGACGAAAAAGTACTGAGGCTCTGCTCAATGGATTGCTCATCGCCAATATCGGCAAAAATTTTTTGGAATACTAATGCTTGCGAACCCTCTTCTACGGGCAAGTGTAGTCCCGCCATTGCCATCAGCGTTAGTAGTCCGGCGGTCTTGATTGAGACCGTCTTACCGCCGGTATTTGGCCCGGTTATTACCACTACCCGAAAATCTGCACCCAAGTAAATATCTACGGGTACTACCTTGCCGCTCAGCAGAGGATGACGGGCTTGGATAAAATTCAAAAGGCGATTTTCCGCATCTCCGGCGGCATCCGGGGTACTCAGCTTAGGCTCGGTGGCGCGTAAAACGGCGGCGTATTTAGCTTTAGCCAAGGCTAGATCAATCTCGGCTAAGGCTTCGACTGCTCCCACAATTTCGTTGGTGTGTCGGGCTACTTGGGCCGAAAGTTCGCGCAAGATCCTTTCGATCTCTTCGCGCTCATCCATCTGCGACTGTTTCCAGCGATTGTTAAGATCCACTACTGCCAAAGGCTCCAGAAAAACGGTTGCACCACTGGCCGATTGGTCGTGGACGATACCACGCAATTGCCCCTTAAAGTCGTTCTTGACTGGGATGACATAGCGACCTTCGCGCATCGTGATAATGGCCTCTTGAATGGCGGGTTGGTATTGGGCCGAGGAGAGAATTGAATTTAACTTTTCTAGTAACCGTCCGTGTGCTACCCGAATTTCGTCCCGAATACGCTTGAGGGCGGGACTAGCACTATCCAGCACCGTCCCATCTTGGCTGATAGTCTGTTCGATTTGCCCTTCGAGGAGTGGCAAATCCACTAAGCGTTGGGCGATTTGGCAGAGGTAATAAAAATCGCCGCTCTGTCCTTGCTTGAGTATTAGGCGGCGCAAAGTGCGGCTACTGACTAGGGTGGCAACCAGTTCTAGGAGGGTGTGAACATCCAACGAACGACCTAGCGCAGCTATTCTTGCCGCGCTTCGCATATCACGGCTACCCCCTAGCGTTACATCGGGCCGAGCCTCGATCAAACGTCGCGCTTCGGAGGTTAAATCGAGCCGGGTCTGAACTTCGGCTAGGTCAGTGGAGGGCAGGAGAGCCAACACCAATTCGCGCCCGGCGGCAAAGGAAGTATGGCTGGCTAATTTCTCCAGCACCTTTGAAAATTCTAAAACTCTAAGTGTCTTTTCATTCATTAGGATTTAAGGATTTAAAACTTGTCGGTAAAGACCGGAATCTCATTGCTGGGTAGCCAAGGCGAAAGCACGTTGAGGAAGACCACTTTTAACGTGCGGAAGATGCTCATCAGCAGCGAACCATCAAAGCCGTAGACAATGCCCTCCATATAATTATGCGGGTATTGGGCCGCAGCCCAAGCCATTGTAACCGTGTTGCGAACGACATAAGAGACTACCAATATTCCAAAGACACCCGCGAAAATTCCCAAGACTAGTCCGCCTACTTGGTCAATATTACCCCACTTTTTCGTTTTCGGCAGCGAATATTCTTTGGTAAAACTTATTACCACTAGGGAGAGAATAATACTCCAAACTAACCATAAAATACCGAACCAAATCACCTGATTGGTCATTGTTGAAGCCGCGCTACCATCGGAAGTGATGTTGGCGAAAATCTTATAGAAGAGTGCTGCCACCTGTAAGCCTAAGTACATGCCAAGCATTACACTTGCTACGCGAATAAGTCCGGTCGAAAAGCAGATATAAACTATGATGATCAGGAATATAAATAATATGATGTCAATCCAACTCATGCTGGCCTCCTGTTACCTTGTAATTGGTTATTTTCGTCTTCTCATTTGAGTAATTGTAATGCCTTTTAGCCTGAGATGCAATCACCTTTATTTGCCAGTTCTCTCTTTTGTGTTATAATCTTTAGGAAGAGAACCTAGGTGGGTGATATGGTATCTCCTGCTGGTGGTTCAATAATCTGCACTTCAGCCTAAAAACCCGATTGTTCAGTGGTTTGGGGCAATCTATAGGCTAGTATGGGATTTGTATTACTACTTGTTTGGTTTGCATAAAAGGCTTTATCAGGTGTTAAGTTACCAAATTTTTGTAGCACCCGTAGCGGCCGCTAACCAGCGTAGGCGAAGGGAGACGGTTTGATGTGGAAATTACCGAACTTGGTGTTCGGATTGTTCAGTCGAGATCTGGGCATAGACCTAGGTACGGCGAACACTCTGGTTCACGTGCGCGGTAAAGGAATCGTCATTAGCGAACCTAGCTATGTGGCTATTGATAAAAAAACGAAGGATGTGAAGGCTGTAGGGGCGGATGCCAAAGCTATGGCTGGAAAAACGCCTGCCAGTATCATTGCTATTCGCCCTTTACGTGATGGGGTTATCGCCGATTTTGATATTGTGGAGAAAATGCTCCACGAATTTATTCGTAAGGTTCATACTCAAACGGTAGTAGGACCACACCCCCGCATTGTAGTAGGTATTCCTAGTGGCGTAACGGAAGTGGAAAAACGCGCTGCTCGTGAAGCCTCGCTCAATGCTGGTGCCCGCGAAGCTTATGTGGTAGAGGAGCCCATGGCTGCGGCGATTGGGGCTGGTTTGCCCGTGAAT
The DNA here is from genome assembly GCA_013390945.1 of Candidatus Chloroheliaceae bacterium. GTDB lineage: Bacteria > Chloroflexota > Chloroflexia > Chloroheliales > Chloroheliaceae > L227-5C. Next base: position 10,781 of record JACAUC010000127.1, on the reverse strand, counting down.
GAACCGATTGGTTCGATGATTGTAGATATTGGTGGTGGTACTACTGAAGTCGCCGTAATCTCGCTGGGTGGTATTGTCATAAACCACTCGATCCGCACTGCCGGTGATGAGATTGACGAGGCCATCATGCAGTACTGTCGTCGGGAGCATAACCTCTTAATTGGAGAACGGATGGCGGAGAGTGCCAAAATTGCCGCTGGCTCAGCCTTCCCCCTCGATCAAGAATTGCGTTATACCCTCCGTGGTCGGGATGTACTTACCGGTCTGCCTAAAGCGGTGGAGTTGAGTAGCGTCGAATTACGCGAGGCCGTGAGCGGTCCAGTAAACTTAATTGTGGAGACGGTTAAACTAGCCATTGAAGAGACCCCCCCCGAACTGGTGGCCGATATAATGGAAAGGGGTATTACCCTCGCGGGTGGTGGTGCTTTGTTGCTAGGGCTAGACCGACGTATACACATGGAGACCAAGATGCCTGTCACCGTTGCCGATGACCCTCTAACCTGTGTGGTGCGTGGTACTGGTATTATGGTTGAAAGCTTAGAAGATGAGAAATATCGGCAGATTATCGCTGCCAGCCAAGAAGGACGACGCATTAAATTTTCCCGTTAAGCTCTGTCAAAGAAAAATCTAGTACACCTTAAGCGGTGTCTAATCAAGTAGGGTGTGAAGTCTCATGCTCTACTAGCTTCTATCACTTTTGCTTATGTTTCGCAGGAACGAATCAGAATTACAAAATCGTTTTCGTCTAGCGGCTATGCTGATAGCAATAGCCCTAGGCTTGATGATACTCGATCAATTCGGTGGCTTACGTCTCATTCAACAGGTCTTCTCTACGGTACTTCTTCCTATTCAGCAAGGTACTCACCAGTTGGGCGAAAACCTAGCTAGTTATGGTGCCTTTACTAAAAACCTAGATGAATTGCGAGCGGAGAACCAGGATTTGAGGGAGAAGTATCAGGAGGCTCTTGCTAACCAAGGTAAAGTGGCCGCCTTGGCCCAAGAAAATGCCGAGCTACAACGTCAGTTAGACTTCAAGAAAAACCCCGATAGTAAACGCCTTACCACCATTAGTGCCGAAGTGATTAATCGTGACTCTACCAGTCAAAACCAAGCCGTCATAATCAACCGAGGCTCGAACGATAGCCTTACGGTAGGTTTGCCCGTAGTTGACCCCAGCGGGTATCTAGTGGGTCGTGTTTCTAAAGTTGATCCTCAAAGATCTACCGTGTTGCTTATTACCGATACCACGATTGGGGTCAATGTTTCCACCCGTCGTTTTGTAAATGATAAACAGGTAGATATTCCCGGTGGGGCAGTGGATGGCACTGCCCTAGGACAATGGCAGGTAGGTGGCCGGGTAACTATTACGCTAATCAAGAGCGAGGCCGATATAAAGAATGGTGATTGGGTCTTTACCAATGGCATTGGCGGTACTTATCCCCAAAACTTGCTGGTCGGGCGAGTGGAAGAGGTAATTGCCCAAGATGGTCAGCCCGAAAAAAAGGCGACACTTAAACCTATCGCCGATTTAGATCATCTCCAGCGTGTACAGGTGGTTACTACTTGGGGTGATCTACCTTTAGCAAAATAAGAGACTGTCAGATGGGCTAATTGACTACTTGATTATAGATGGGGTAAAATCCAGTTAATTTATATATTGCTGCCATCTTAATATTGATAATGGTACTTTTGCAAGCGGAATTTTTACCCGCCTTGTTACCAAGCTTAGACCAGTTTATTCCCGATATGACCTTACTGGTCGTCGTGACTTGGGCTTTAACTTTACGTTGGCAATGGGCTATACCACTAGGCTTCGCGACTGGCTTGGTACTGGATTTGATAAATCCTGCGACTTATCCTACTGGTACGAACACCTTGCTTTACACCATCGTGGCATTGGGAGTGGGCCTCTTGAGACAACCACCGTTTAGTATGAGCGTAGTGCGGGCCATACCAATTACCTTATGTGCCGCTTTTAGCTATCGAATTTTGCTATTGCTAGGACAGGAGATATTAGGTTATAATAATCTTCAATTTAAAATCATCCTACAGGTAATCTTGCCAGTAGCAATAATAGATGCCGCGCTGATGCTGGTAGTTTTTGTAGTAGTTCGCGCCCTTAGCCAAATTGGTGCGCCAAGGGAATAAAAGTTCAGGGATGCGATGGTCTTAAACTTAGACGAGGAAAAACTAGGGAACCAGAATTATCCTGATGGGAGTGGTTCTGGTGAAAAAACAGGCGGCGGTGGTCACGCCCAAATAATGAGTCGCCTCAACTTTCTTAGGGTAGTTATTGGTGGTAGCTTTTCTCTACTGACTTGGCGGCTTTGGGATATGCAGATGAATCGAACCCCGCAGGTTGCTGGTAGTACCCGACAAGAGATACGTACCATTACCAATAAAGCACCACGTGGCATTATCTACGATGCTAATAAGGTTCGGTTGGTTACTAATAAGGCGACCTACGCCGTTACCATTACTCGCCATGACCTGCCGCAGGTTGATGTTAAGGATATGACTAAAGAGCAGCGTAAGGTACAACTGGAAAAACGCCAAGCGGTTTTTGATACGTTAGCCCGTTTCCTTGGTATGACTTATATGGTAGGTATTGTGCCTCAAGAATTTTTTGGTGATCTGAAAAAAGGCGTTCGAGGCGACCCAGACCAAAATGCTACGCTTAACCTGCTCGAAAACCTCTTACAAAACTCGGCCTACGATATAAAAAAACGTTTAACCGAGGCCCGGCCCCAAGATCTTTATACCGTTAAAGACAAAATTACCCTAACCGATCCAATTTTTGACCAATTTTTGACTTTGCGCGACCGCATCGGGGTCTACTTTATGAGTGAAGGTGAGAAAACGGTCTTTGTCTCCATCTTTGCTACAGCTGAATTTGAACCTACGGTGGTTTGGACGGGTTTGAGCCGCGAAGATGCTATGTTGTTGGAGGAGAAGCGGCTAGATTTACCCGGTGTTGGTATTCGGCAAGGTTTTGTACGAGATTATGCTGACTCTAGGATTTTTGCTCATCTCCTTGGTTATACTGGCTCTTTCTCCTCTGAAGAGGCTCGCGATGCGGCTAACAAGGAGGCCAGCCAAGATCTTATCAACCCAAACAACCCGGATGACCCGATAAACCAGCGCAATGTCTATGACCCGGATGATAAAGTAGGTATCGCAGGAGTGGAGTCTACCCTTGAGCCTTATCTGCGTGGCTACAAGGGTGGACGCGACGTAGTGGTGGATAGTGCAGGACACATTCTGGAAACGGTTAAAGATAGTGAGCGTGATGCTCGCCCCGGCCATAATGTCTACTTGACTATTCGCGCGGACTTGCAAAAAGTAGTCAATGCGGCCCTAGAAAAGCAAATTGCCGAAGCAAATAAGGAGAAAGCTGCCGGAGTTTCCGAAGGTGCTGCTGTAGTACTGGATGTGACCAACGGGCAAGTCTTGGCTCTGGTGGCCTTCCCTAACTACGACAACAATATTTTTAGCCGCAAGATAACACCCGAAGAGGTGAAGCAACTCTTTGATCCTGAAAAGGCTCCGCTCTATAATCGGGCGATCAGTGGACGCTATGCTCCTGGCTCTACCTTTAAGCTCATTACCGCCTTGTGTGGGTTGAATGAGGGTAATATTACTAGTAATAGTACTTATAATTGTAGCCATTTTATTGATATTCCCATTACCCCCAATCCTACACCTACTCAGGAATTTAAATGTTGGGCACAACATAACCAGTTGACTGTAGCGGGGGCGATTGAACAAAGCTGCGATATTTTCTTCTACAACGTCTCTGTCAAGGGTGAAACCAACGATTATTTTGGTGCAAACCGCTATTACGAGCGCGGTAGGCCCACCGAAGTTCACCTCTTCAAAGGGGTCGGAATTGAAGCCCTTGCCAAATATATGGAGATGTTTGGGGTAGGTAAACGTACTGGTATCGAATTGCCCAATGAGTATAGCGGTAATTTGCCCACCCGTGAGTCTCATCTACGTGCGACTGGTCAACCTTGGTCATTGGGTGATACAATGACTACCTCCATTGGTCAGGGCGAAGTTGAAATGACTCCTCTTCAACTCTGTAATATGACCGCTGCTATTGCCAATGGTGGTATACTTTACCAACCAACCATTGTAAAAGAAGTGATTGATCTTAAAGGTAATATCATCAAATCTTTTGAGAAAGTTAAAATTCGGGAATTACCGATTAATCCGATCCATCTCCAGAATGTACGTGAAGGAATGTTAGCCGTTACGGGCGTAAAGGGAACGGCCAATTCGGTAATGTATAATAAGATGGGACGTTTGCAAGTGGCAGGTAAGACTGGTACGGCTGAATATGGCGAACCTTACGGTAAGGATGGAAATGGCAACTTCTTGCGAGCGACTAATGCCTGGTTTACCGCTTTTGCGCCTTATGATAATCCTAAATATGCTGTAACAGTACTAATCGCGGCAGGCACACGCCAGATTGAAGGTTCGACCTTTGGTGTACCAGCGGTTAGGGATATTCTAACTTTTCTCTTCCCTGAAGAGACTAAGGCTACAAAAGCCTGATTACTTTGATTTGAGAAAATTTTGGTTAAGCTAAAGGTGTAAAGCAATGAGTCTATCGGGTGATGGTCGAAAAAAAGAAGATATTACCATAAAAGGAACCGCCAGTGGTCTGCTTATTCGCTTGCGGGATGAGGCCGATGCCTCCGACCTTGAAGAACTCCTGCTTGAACTTGAAACTCGGCTACAACAAGGGGCGAGGTTTTTTCGCAATGCCCCGATCTCGGTAGACTTGGGTCGGCGCGAACTTCAGCCCGCCGAATTGGAGGCGTTGCAAGATCTGCTGGTACGTTATGAGATGCGTCTGGAAAGTTTGGTTTCAGGGGCTAATGCTACCCGTAGTGCGGCCCGACAAGTAGGCTTACCCATCCGCTTGCCTTCGCTGGCTAATACCCATGCCCCTACTCCTCCAGAAACCGATAATGCCGGGCCAGGCTTACCGTTCGACTCTGCCGAGGCTCTCTTGGTGCGGCGTACTTTGCGAAGTGGTCAGGTAATTGAACACCATTCTGATATTTGCCTGATTGGAGATGTAAACCCAGGGGCCGAGGTTATTGCCGGGGGAAGTATAATGGTTTGGGGAATGTTAAGGGGAACGGTTTCGGCGGGAGTAGTTGCAGAAAAGGTTAAAAACGCTATTATTTGTGCTATCTACTTTAATCCGGCGCAACTACGTATTGGTGATTTGCTTACACGTGGCCCAGAGTTAAAAGTTCAACCGGAAATGCAGCCGGAAATGGCACTGGTGCGCGAAGGCCGCATTGTAGTGGAACCTTGGACGCGACACAAATTTTAGAAAAATACCGAAAACAAACAGTGGGAAGGAAGGGTTCATGGCGGGCAAAGTAGTAACTATAACTAGCGGTAAAGGTGGGGTGGGAAAGACCACCACTACCGCCAACCTCGGTACTGCTCTTGCAGTTCAGGGATTGAAGGTGGCGGTAGTAGATGCCGATATTGGACTACGCAATCTGGATGTGGTCTTAGGGCTTGAAAACCGGATTGTCTATGATTTGGTGGATGTGGTAGAGGGTCGCGCCCGTTTGCGCCAAGCCCTTATTAAGGATAAACGTTATCCTGAACTTTGTTTGTTGCCTGCGGCCCAAACCCGCGATAAACATGCCGTTAATGCTGACCAGATGGCCGAGCTTTGTCGCCAGCTTGCTCAGGACTTTGATTTTGTCTTGATTGACTCCCCCGCTGGAATTGAGCAGGGGTTTCGCAATGCCATTGCAGGAGCCAATCAGGTCTTAATTGTTACTAATCCTGAAGTGTCGGCGGTACGCGATGCCGACCGGATCATTGGTTTAGTAGAAGCCGCCGAATTGGGGGCACCCCGCCTCATTGTCAATCGGGTTAAACCGACCATGATTAAGCAGGGTAATATGATGAGTGTCCAAGATGTACTTGATATTTTGGCAATTGGCTTGATCGGTGTAGTTCCCGAAGATGAATTAGTTACTATCTCTACTAACCGAGGTGAAGCGGTGGTCTTTGATAACTACTCAAGGGCTGGTCTGGCTTTCCACAATATCGCCCGGCGGTTGTTAGGTCAGAACGTACCCTTTTTACCGCTGGAGGAGCCCGCTAAACTTAGCTGGTTCGCCCGTCTTTTTGGGTTAGGGGAGAGTAAGCGTTAAACTCTTAATAAGATACGGTTTTTCTTTCGATAACCCATTGAAAAATCTAGCAAAGAAGTCTATAATTAAAATTATCACCCAGCTAGACCTCTATAGGTCGGATGCAACGGAGGTGGCAGATGGGACTACTCAGCGGTCTTTTTAGTAAACGTGAAACACCTAAGCCTGTTACCAGCTCAGGGGTAGCAAAAGAACGCTTGCAACTTGCTCTAGTTTATGATAGAGTTAAAATTTCACCTGAGGTACTTGAAACTATCAAAGAAGAGATCGTTGAGGTTATTAGCAAACATTTTGATATTGACCGACAGGGTATGGAAATTACGCTAGGCGAGCGCAATGATCGCTTGGAAGTAAACATTCCGGTACGGCGTTCCAAAGTGTACAACCAAAATTCTTAACGACAATATAAAGTTGGTTTATAATCAACTACTAGGTGTGTTAAGTAAGTCAGGTTTTTCCTCAAGGATGCGGACTAACAAACTTCACTACTGTGAGTACTATATTACTAAGAGAGAAGTAGAGAAGGCATATGGATATTATTCAAAACTGGCCTAGCGAACGCTGGCGGGAAGGCTCCACGCATATGAGTGGCTTTCGGGTGGTTACTCGTAGCATCCGAATCCAAACTCAAGGTGATGGCGATGTGGTAGATGTCACCAGACCAGTGCAGGAGCGGATTGGCGAAGTGGGCCTAAAGCGCGGGACGGTTACAGTCTTTGTACAAGGTTCAACGGCGGCCTTGACTACAGTAGAATATGAACCGGGACTAATTTCAGATTTACGGGGTCTTTTCGAACGAATTGCTCCTAGCAATATTCCCTATCAACACGATCAACGTTGGCATGATGGCAACGGTCATTCTCACTTACGCGCCTCCCTTCTTGGTCCATCCTTGACCATACCGTTTGCCGAAGGTTTTATGACGCTCGGTACGTGGCAACAAATTGTGGTATTAGACTTCGATAATCGCCCACGTTATCGAGAGCTTGTCGTCCAAATGATGGGTGAATAACTAAACATCTCTAGGGTTCTAGTCTTCATTTTTTTATTAAATCAATTTTATCCTCCTTAAAATTTATTTGGATTGTGAAATAAAAAAAATCGGCGCATACTAACAACGCCGATTTTTATTCTAAATTTTTGTTTCAGGCTTCGTTGCCAATCCAAAAATAGTTCTGAGGGATGTTCTTGGCCGCTTGCACCTTGACCCCGGCCACTTGCTCCCCACTCTGAGTCTGCATCTTCTCGCTAAGCTTGCATATGCTAGGGCTTTTGCCAAACTTCTGCTTGTAGCGTAACACCGCCTCATCAATCTTAGCCGTGATAGGTTTCTTTGGGTTGTCGTCATACCATACAAAATACATTTTAATTCTCCTTTTTATCTTTATCAGTCTTTCTCGATCAGTCTTTCTCGACTAATTCGGCCAAACGATCCATAGACTCCGTCGCGCCACCTTCCATACCCGACTGAACCATCCCGTCCCGATCCTCCACTGATTGAAAGACTCCTTTATCTGTCATGATTGTCTTACCGTCCTGTTCCTCAAGGGTTATCGTTTCAAGCCCAATATGGCCCGGCATCCCTTCAAACTCAATGGTGTAGACCAACCGCTCCGGTGACACAATTTCGTGGTATACGCCTCTAAAGGCGTATTCGTGGCCCTCTTGGTTCTTCTGGACATAGCGCCATAGTCCACCGTGCCGCAGATCCATTTTCTCAACCGTAGTCGTCAGATACCTTGGTCCCCACCACTGTTGTATCATCGCCGGATCGGTCAAGGCTTGGAATACCAAGTCGCGTGGTGCATTAAACACTCGTATCATAACGATTTCTTGTTTTCCTAGTTCCGCTATAAAATTAAGCTTTGCCATAATTGATAATTACTCCTTTTCCACTTATTCACCAATAGTACGAAATTCAGCATCCACTGGTTCGTCGTGTCGGGTCTTCGAAATATTGCTGCGGCGAGCCTTAGCTTTGCCGGGCTGTCGCTCCCTTGTGGCTGGTTCTACCGCCGCATAGCCACAACCGTCCTCTTCCTCATAGCGGTCAAGCTGCTGATGGCTTACACTGCGTCTAGCTTCTGCTCTTTGATAGGGGTCAAGTTGGAGGTAGTCATTATCATAATAACCGCGAGGATCTACCGCTTGTCCTGCTTGACCATAGTAATTTTCGGGTTGGTTATAGTAACGATCTCCGGTGTAATTCGTAGCATTAGGGCTAGGATAATAGCCCGCTGGTTGCAAGCGTGGCTCCACCAGCGACGGGCGGCGCGACACTTGGTGGCGTTTCTGCCTCGGAGGAGGTGGTGCTAAGTACTCTTGTGGATAATATTCATAACCCTCTGGCACTTCAAAATAGTTATAAGTTTCGGGTTGAAACTGAGCGTAGTGGTTCCCGTAAGGCAAACCCGGCTGTTGCACCACAATCACCGGAATCTGCGGTGGCGCAGCCTCCTCATAACTCTCCCGTTCATATCGCCGCGAGCGATCTCGGTTGACGACCATTATCGCTATAACAAAGACTGGAATGCAGCCCAATAAACCCAGTCCCACCCCGACTGCGACGCCCCATCCTCCGGGTGGCATAGCTACCGCTACTAACACGGCTAAGGTTCCACCAAACCCTAGCATTAAGCTGGCAAAAGATACTTTTTTCATCAAGTTATATCCTCAAGAGCCTCTTCTGGTTACTTTGAACACGCTATATTTCTGGCATTGTTCCTTATGGTGTTACTGGACACTCCTTCACTCCGGTTGGTTGGATTGGGTTGGGGAGGTGGCTGATTATGAAGCGGACGTTGCTCTGGTATTTCTTCCTCCTCCCATTTATCGGCTTGGCGTGGCTGTCGCTTCGCCTGTTGGGTTTCACGTTGAGTTCGGGCTGGATTGTAGTAAGGATAATTTTCCTCTTCCTTCTGTTGGCGGCGTTGTTGGATAGTATTCTGATAGTGGGTCAGCCGCTCGCTCACCACTTGGGAGTGCGGGTCATGTTCCTGATAAGTAGTGGCGGTGCTTTGCTGGAACTGACGCTGATTTGCTTTCTTTCGCGGCTGTTCGTAATACTCCTCCTCTTGCTCTGTTGCATTTTTTCCCCTGAGCGACCTTTGTTCTGGTTGCGACTGCATTTGTTTCGGAATTTGGTGGCGTGGTGTTTCAAGTTCGCCGGGTACCCCTCCCAGATGTACGACGGTCTGCTCCATTTCTGCTGGGCTGATATGAGCTACTTGCAACCGGGCTGCTTCGCCTTTAGCAAAGAGCAGAAAATCTCCCCGGCCCATCAGTTTTTCGGCTCCACTCCCTGCCAAACCACTGGCTAATTTGGCTTCGTCCGATGTTGTATGACCCACGATTCGAGTAGGCCAGTTATTCCGGGCGAGGCTAACTTGGTTGGGTAGCAGCTTTTGGGTAGAGGCAATCAGATGAATACCAGTTTCGTGGCCTCCTTCTAACAGGCGAGCCAACACCTCTTGCAACTGACCTCCACTTACCGCCGTCAAATCAGCCATTTCGTCAATAACAATTACCAATGCCGGACTATCTATGCCCTGTTCTTCGCGTTTCTCCATATGCCGTACCGCCCACTTTAGTCGGTGTAGCCCATCTAGTGGATCGGTAACTACCGGACAGACTAGATTGGGTAGTCCATTGAAATGATGATAACCCCGGCCCTTTACATCAATCAGCAACAAACGCAGGCGGTCGGGTGGGTTTTGCAAAGCCAGACTTGCAATTATGCTGCGCGTCAAAACGGTTTTACCACTCCCGGTGGCCCCACAAATTAATATATGGGCTATGTCTGGCGAACTCAGCCGTAATAAAAGCGGCACTCCGCTCTCATCCAAGCCTAGAACAGGGGCGTTTTCGGGTAGCTCTCCCGGCAGATTCCGCATCAGTGGGAAGAGGCGTACTGCGACCGGATCAGGCCGGGGTACTTCTATCTTGATATAATAGACATCACGAGTGATGCGACAATGGCTAACACTCAAGGCCAACGCTAATTCCTCGGCCAATGCTGCCACCCGACTGAATTTCACCCCTGCTTCTAGCTTAATATGAAATTGGATCAGCCTCGGCGAAATATTGCCACCCACTACGCTGGCGGAAATACCATGCGAGTGGAGGGTATACTCGATACCATCGGCCTGATGATCGAGAAGAGAGCGCATTTAAAGCCATTCCTCTTCAAAAGTCTTGAGATTGAACGTCTAAAACAACCATTAGAACCATTGTTCATACTCAATTCTACTAGAACACCTGTGCTTTGTCAAGAGGTTTAGGCCAGAAAAGAGGGGTGAATTTAAGCTGGAATCGCAAAACTATTTGTAAAGGAACAAAGGAATTAGAAAGCGGCGTACCAATTGAAGATAATTTCAGTGCCAGAGGGCGTAAGCGGTAGCACCACATTAAGTGGTGAGCCTCTGGTTGGATTTTTTAGCCGGTCTCCCGCGCCGCTCAGGTGGAGTGGGCGGTGTAGGTTTAACCTTATAGGTTAACAATTCAGTCATACGCAGACTGGTCTCCAGATGTGATCGGTTAAGCCTGCCGCCATTGCAGGGGTGCGTAAAAACCAGACCCGTTTCC
>JACAUC010000126.1 GCA_013390945.1 Candidatus Chloroheliaceae bacterium | reverse complement strand
AATCCCTCCTACAAAGTTGCGAAATTGGGATTGGAAATCCCTCCTACAAAGTTGCCTTATCTTGAAAAATCGTGGTAGGGGCGTATTGCATACGCCCTAGGAATGGCATACGCCCAACGTGAGGTGGGTTTATGCAATAAACCCCTACCGCGTGAGAAGATACGTTTGACCCTTAGTTAATCTTGGTTAATGCGCTCGCGCAAAATCTCCATTCGATGAGTTACCTCTTGGGCTACTATTTCTGAAAAGTGTGACCAAGGTAGGCTTTTCGGGTTTACTAGGCTCTTCAAACGGGTGTAGAAGGGGTCTTTTGGTAGCCCTTCTTGGGTAACGGAGGTGACTTTGACGGCGTAGTGGTCGGCTTCGGTAGCTTCGTTGTACATCCGCAGGGAAGCTGCATGGAGATTTTCATCTACCAGAATTATGGCACCGCCGTGCATCGGCTGGGTTTGTTGGGTATCTACTACCCAGCCTCCAGTGTTGTAGACCTTGGTATGGGGTGGGTAGCCTTTGAAGGTCATCACTTCTTCAAAGGGTTTATGGGTGTGACCAAAGACCAACGTGACTTCGGTGGGCATAGTCTGGCGTTCGGTAAGAAGATGTTCGCGCAACGGCCCCTCCACGTAGTGAAAAAAGCCCTCTTTAGCGTTGTCGCTCAAAGGAGTAGCGGTGACGTGACGCTCGTGTTGGGCCACCTTTCCGATAGTCATTTCTAGCAGTAGTTTAAGTGCCTCAGCTTTTACGCCGCTCAGCAAACTATTTTTGTTGACGATACTATGTGCTAGGGCGGAGAGCAACTTTTTAAGCTGCTTTTCGTCCTGCAACTTGTCATAGATTAAGCCCACATCGCTACCTACCTCTGCCGAACGTCCTAGCGTAGACCAGAAGAAATCAATCCAAGCAAAATTTTCGGCTTCTACTCCCCAAACGGTAGTTGGCATCTGGCTCTCCGGGAAGACCATCAGGTGTAGGTTACTCATCATTAGGTAGATCGATTCGGAGAATTGACCGTGTGTAAAAATAACGCAGCGATTACCATCTTCGCTTAAAAGTCCAAAATTGGGGTAGACCGTGACGATTTTCTGCTCCTTGAGGTGTTCGTAACGCTGAATTAATCTAGTCAAGAAGTAGGATTCGACCTCATTAGGGTCATTTTCGACAAACATTTTGGTAGTGTGCCACGGTCTATCTAGGTTTTCACCCGGCTTATGTTTGGAAAGGTAGTTGGCGACGTACTGAGTTTCGCGGGCGGTCTCCCAGAGGTGGTGGTCATGGTTGCCCGGCAGATAAATAACCCGCTTAAAAAGCGGCTCTTCATTATCGGGCATAATTAGCTCGATAAAGCGCTCGAAGGCCATCGCGGCCTCGTTATCCCCACACAGTGCCAGTTCTAAGATGTCGCCATTGAGGATCAAGGTGGGTTTTTCCGCGCCCTCATTTTTGGAAATCAATTCTTTAAGGCAAGCCACCAACTGGCGCAATACCGGGCTGGGTTGGGTTACGTCGGATTCGGGGCTACCTGTTGCCAAGTTGGTTAAAAGGCTGCTGTGTACCCCTAGGTGCATATCAGAAATGCACACATAACGTATGTCAGGCATACATAAAACCTCCCTTAGAGTAGAAATGCTAGAATTTGGTCTTTAGACCCTATGAACTTTAACATATTAAACGAATTTAGTCACGCTCTTTACGGTATCGGACTTGTTTTTTCCCCAAGTTATATTACAATGGCAGGCAGAGATTGTACTCGGATTAGACCCTCTTTAGGGTTGTATTAATTTAGATGGAGCCTAATATATGTCTGTAGCACCAGAATCGGTGGAAGTTGAATCGGGGAAACAACTTTCAGCCGCCGCCCAGGTGGGCTTGCGTTCGATTGTTGCCAGTATTTTTTCTACCTTCCTCTTACGGGTAGGTTCACGTGGTAGTTTCGTAATCCTAGGTTTCTACCTAGGTGAACATTTCGAGTCGGCTACGGTGGTAGCAATTGTAATTGAAGCTTTTTATATTAGTGAACTCTTATTGGCTCCCGTAATTGGGGTTATGAGCGACCGGAAGGGACGTAAGCCCTTTATGTTGATGGCTCCGGCGATAGGTGGAGCTGCGGCCTTGGTTCTGATGACTGCCGCCTTCCTCTTTCCTGCTCCTAAACCCGATGTTTTCGACTTGGAACTAGTCTCGCTCTTATTGGTGATCTTAGCCGGGCGTTTGTTGGAGGGTGTGGCAACCGCTTTTAATGCCCCCGCCAACCTTGGCTATATTACCGATGCCACCGTTGGGGATGATAAGTTGCGGGTGCGGGTAATGACGGGCTACGAAGTAGCTACAGTGGCCGGTATTGCTCTTGGCATTCCCTTTGGGGGTTTTATCTGGAAAAACCTCGGTCTAGGACGAGCCGGGTTTTTGGCAGTCGTAGTGGTTTACGCTTTCTGTTTCTGCTTGATCTACTTCTTTATGCGTGAAAGCTTGCAGCGGACACAGAATACCGAAAATCATGGCACTTGGTCGGAGAGCCGCAAAGTCTTGAGCGAGAAGCGGGTCTTTACCTTTGTTCCGGCGTGGCTTTCGATTATGGCCCTGCTGGGAGCTTGGATTGGCCTAATTCTGATTATCCTCACCTATCCGGTTAAGGACGCAAATGGAGTAGCCTTAGCAGGCTCGGCTAATGCCGATAATCGTTTCCCCGGTCAACTGCTCTATGGTGGTTTTGACAAAGGCACCGCTTCCTTACTGGTAGGCGGCTATGGTCTGCTCTTCATTGTGGGAATGGGTTTGTGGAATCTGGTCTTTAACCGTTTCCGCCGCACTACTATCATGTTGATCGGTATTGTGGGTTCGTTGATAGCCTGCGGAACTTTGTCCATCATTAATTCGTTGGGCGATGATCCGGTTAATATCTCTACAGATAAATATCCTATGATTGGACTACTGCTCTTTTTTGCGGTAGTAGGAGTGTTGGTGCAAAGTGGTTTTACCCCGGCGGCCCTTACACACTTGGCGGCTATTTCGGAGACGCTACCTGGCAAACGAGGGGCGGTGATGGGTCTCTACTCGGTTTTGCTAGGGATTGGTCAATTAGTAGGGACTTGGCTGGGCGGTATCGCGGTGGACTTAGGTGGGTTCTACGGCCTAATGATCTATTCGTTAATCTTGACTATTATCTCGGCCTCTAGTGTCTGGTATATGCGTAGTCACAACCATGATATTGACGATCATCTTCCAGCAGGACGAAGCACCTCTGGTCATTAGTCTTTAGCAAAACCTGAGTCATCCCAAATTTTGAACCGAGGGATGACTCAGGTTTTTCAAGACTTATTCTGACCGGCCTTCGCCTTCTTTGGTAAGGAAAGGAATTTCGCTATACTTCATCAACTTATCAATACTGTGACGAGCATGGATTTCGCGAACCGTACCTGACTTGGAGCGCATGACCAGCGAATGGGTTTCAACGTATTTTTCGTGATACTTTACGCCTTCGACCAGTTCGCCATTGGTAATACCAGTAAGGGAAACGAAGACATTGCTACCTTTCGCCAACTTGTCTATATCGAAGAGTTCGTCTAGGTTAGCACCCATCTTAATAGCTTTCTGGCGTTCTTCCTCGTTGCGGGGATGGAGGCGGCACTGCATATCACCACCAATACACTTTAAGGCACAAGCCGATACTACTGCTTCAGGCGCGCCTCCGATGCCCATCAACACATCCACGCCGGTATCTTCCAAGGCGGTCATCATCGCACCAGCAATATCACCATCGGTAATCAGTTTAATACGCCCACCGGCTTCGCGTACTTCCCGAATGAGATGTTCGTGGCGGGGGCGATCTAAGATTACAACCGTAACTTCGCTCACATCCATTTTCTTGGCTTTGGCGATGCTGCGGAGGTTCCAAGCGACCGACCTATCAATATCAATCGAGCCTTTAGCGTCGGGGCCGACCGCAATTTTATTCATATAAAAGACCCCTGGGCTATCGTAAAGAGTGCCTTGCTCGGCCAGAGCCACGACCGAAATAGCGTTAGGTAAACCGAGCGAGAGCAAGCGGGTTCCATCTACCGGGTCAACCGCAATGTCCACCTTGGGCGGCTGGCCTGTCCCAATCTTCTCGCCAATGAAAAGCATCGGGGCCTCATCTTTTTCCCCTTCACCAATTACGACCGTGCCATCCATATTCATACTAGAAAGGGCGATACGCATCGCCTCGACTGCGGCATGATCTGCCGCATTTTTGTCACCCCGACCCATTAGACGTGCCGCAGCCATTGCCGCAGCTTCGGTTACGCGGACTAGTTCTAAGGATAAGTTCCTATCAATCCTCTCAGGCATTCTTTTTGGCTCCTTTTTTACCCACTCCTCTTTGAGTGCAGGCTTTCTTTAGCAATGAGAATCTAAAAAAGTTGTTCGGCTAAGGCACAATGCAAGATGGTTGCCTAAGCGTAGCAACAGATTGGTCAAATGAGTTTAAATGGTCTACTCGTTTGCTAATAGTATCACAATCTAAGGCGGTTTGTCCAATCCAAAGCGTTTAATAAATTCCAACTATTTAATTATGGAATTGAATCTTTACCTGATCTTTATTATCCCGCCGGAGAGCCTGCCGTTGGATAAGCAGGTCTTTTTGGTGGTGGGACTGCGGGTGAGGCACTCTGCCTGAGTCTTTTCTGATTACCGCTTGGTGATAGGTGAGCGTATCGGAGCAAGCGTAGGGACAACTCTGGGTGTAGGTGGGTTAGCGGTGGGGCGTACTGGTGGAGGAATAGGGGTAGCGATAGGTAGGGGTGTAGGTGGGTTAGCGGTGGGGCGTACTGGTGGAATAGGGGTGGGTGGATTAGCGGTGGCCCGTACTGGAATAGAGGTAGCAAGTGATTTAGGTGTAGGTAGGTTGACGGTAGCCCGCACCGGGATAAAGTTAGGGGTTGGGGTAATAGTAGGAGTTGGGGTGGGGGTGGGTTGGCTATCTTGGTATTCTAGGCTCGCAAGGGAGAGGTAGGAGGTGATTGGTTTCCACTTGCCGTTTTCGACTCTGAATATTCTAATACTATCGGTGCCTTTATGATTAGTAGGGCTGAAGTTGAGGGAGGGTGTAATGCCTCCGGTGTCAAATTCGCGCAAGCTCTCTAGTCCCTCTTTTATTTTGTCACCGCTCAATTGTAAAGTTTGACCCTTTGTAGGCGGGTTGGCCTCGACTGCCCGCCTTATCCCTTCGGCCAAGACCCTCATCGTTACCCAGCCTTGAATAAAACGTGGGGTTAGCACTTTGTCGGTACTCAGTGGGGTTAACTTAGTAGTACTCGAAGCAGAGATTGCCCCTGGATGTTCGGTTAGCCAGAGTTGTATTTCGGCTAGTCCTGGTTCCTGCTCTTCTGGGTAAGCCATTACCGAGGTTACCATAAATCCCTCGGCGGCTTTTCCGGCTAGTTGTGGTACTTCTACGCCGCCAGTGTAATTTAGCCCCAAAAAGAGAGTGGGTATTTCCATTGCTTGCATTGCCTTGAGTGTTTCGGCAGTCAGAGCAGGTCGGGCTTGGATAAAGGTATATTCAGGATGGGCCAGTTTAAGACGATTGGCTTCAAAAAGTAAATTGTTCTGGTCAAGGCTAGGCAGCAGAACTCCTTCGTGGAACCAAGTAATATTGTGAGACGAGGAGTAATCGCGTCCGACCTGTTGGGGAAAACGCCCAAATTGGTCATCGCTAAAGAGAAACCCCACTCTGGTCTGTTCGGTTTGGGCCGCTTCTGTTCGGTTTCGCTTGGCGTAGAGCAGGGCCAGCTTAATCTGGTCACTATAACTGGGAACAAGCATAAAATTATAGGACTGTTGCTTAATGTCCCGCACCAATTCTTCGTCATAGGAGGCTGAAAGCAGGGGTACCCGGTCGGTTTGTAGTTGGCGGGTAATCGCAAGGGTGTCGGCGGTATCCCAAGCTAGGAAGGCGACTGCGCCCTCTTTTAAAAGGCTTTGATATTCTTCAATTGCTAGGGGAGCCTTAGCCGCAAAATCGGCTACCTTTAATTCCACTTTGTAGCCGTTTGCGCCACCTTTTGAATTAAACAGGGAATTATAGGCCAATATACCAGCAGCGTATTCGCGTCCTTCTACCGCACTAGCTCCGCTCAAATCAAAGATTCCGCCTATTAATACCGTACCTTTGAACCCGTTCTCAGGGGTGGTTTGAGGTGGGGTAGTTGGGCTATAACTACAAGCCGTGAGGAGCAAAGCCATAGCGACTAACAGATTTAAGATAAGACAGGTAAGGGGTTTAGACATTCGCAAGTTTACGCTCTCAGCAATTTCATAAAGTCCACAAAATTTTGTTGGTAGCATATTCTGGAAGAGGTGTTGGAAATTTAGATCTAATATGAAAAAAACCCCTATAGGGTTCTTTAGAATAAAGCGGAAGCGACGGGATTCGAACCCGCGGTCTCATCCTTGACAGGGATGCATGTTTGGCCACTACACCACGCCTCCATATTATCGCACTTACCTTTGGGGAGTTTTAGCAACTGTTCCCTAAGTGGTCTTATAATACCAGATAACTCTAAAGCTGTCAAGCTGGCTGTAAGCCAGACTAGGGCTGTTGCAAAGTCTCGATCTGACAAGTTGGGATACAGGAAGATCAACTGACGGAGCAGCATCCTACAATCTTGGCCCTAACCCAGAAATTTCCTCAAAGGGTACATCTGTAGGATGCTGCGCCAACTGGGTCAACTGGTTGTGCCGCCAGTTGATTTTTTCACATACCACTACTCTCTTACCCTGCTCTGAGAGGGCATTGACAGTGTCACTATTTAGGGCTATGCTACACTTAGCAGGTTGATGCCTTTGCTATAAGTTTAATAAAGGTGGTTGCCTATGCTCCCCCCTATCTACATAGTGCCTTTTGGTATCTCGGCCTTAATTTTGTTTATCTTAGGTTTCTATAGTTTACGCTTCTATCGGCTTCGCAGCTCGCTTATTTTTGCGCTTGGGCTCTTTTTATGTGGCTTCTGGACTGTTTTTACAGGCTTAACCCTTTCTAGCGAGAATCTCTCTGATAAAATCCTTTGGTCTAATCTCGGTTATACTTTTGGGCCTTTTATCCCGGTAGTCTGGCTTTCCATTGCGCTTAACCTTGTCGGGCAAGACCGTTGGTTCCGCTGGTGGTGGATGGTACTTTTATATATTGTGCCGAGCATTACGGTTTTATTGGCTTGGACTTCTGGGCAGCATAAATTCTTTCTTTATAGTTCCCGCCTTGAAATTAGCGGTTCGTTAATAACTATGCTTTCAGATAGAGGCCCTTGGTATTGGGTGCATATAGGCTTTACTTACATAGTATTTTTAATTTGCATATTGATTTTGGCTTTTTTTGCTTTCTGGAATCGGACTAATATTTATGCTCGTCAAGCTACAATGGTCTTTATCGGGCTTCTCTTTCCAATCATTTTTAATATTTTCTATCTTCTTAAACTAACCCCCCTGCCGGGATATAATCTGGGACCACCTATGTGTGTAGTGATGGGGCTGCTAACTAGTTGGGCACTCTTCAAATATCGTCTGCTAGATCTTATACCCATCGGGCGTGGAATCTTGGTGGATCATATGCACGACCTGCTGCTCGTGCTGGATGCCCAAGAACAGTTGGTGGACTTTAACCCCGCCGCTCAGGAAGTTTTCGAGTTTAAGCCTAAACAAGATATTGGTAAACCTTTAACTCTGGTGCTTGAGCGGTGGCCTGAGCTAGTCGCCAGTTATCAGGACGGTAGCCAAGGTAATCACGAAATTTACCTAGACAAGGCGAAACACCACCGGATATTTGAGGTCTCCGTTTCGCCGATCAATTCCAAGCATAAAAAGCTACTCGGTAGCATAATTCTGTTGCACGATATTACCCGGCGCAAAGAGGCCGAACAAGCTTTGGAAGCCGAGAGGGAGCGGCTGATTATCACCCTCCATTCTAGTGGGGAGGCCATTATTACCACTGACCAAGAGGGCCAAGTAGACCTGATAAATCAGGTGGCGGAAGGGCTAACTGGCTGGAATCAACAGGAAGCTAGAACCTTGCCCCTGACCGCTCTTTTTCGGCTTATCCATCCCAATACACGAGAACCTTTACCGAATCCCTTTACTGGCTTAAACTCTAACTTGCCGAGAGTAAGTAATACGGAAGATATTATACTGATAAGGCAAGATGGCTCCGAGTGTTATATTAATTACACTATTTCACTGATTTTGGATAGAGGGGGTGAGCGGGTGGGGATGGTGTTGGTCGTCCAAGATGTGACCGAGAAGCGTCGCATCGCAGAGGAGCGGCTAAAAGCCCATAACCTAGAGTCGTTGGGCATCTTGGCTGGGGGTATCGCGCACGATTTCAACAATATCCTGACTGGAATAATGGGCAATCTAATGCTTACCAAAATGCGGTTGCCTCCCACTGACGAAGCAACGGTTTCATTGGAAAATGCAGAGAAGGCTACGCTACAGGCCAAAGTTTTAACCGGACATCTGTTGACTTTTTCTAGTGGTGGCGCACCGATCAAGCAAGTGGTTCGGTTAGAAGATCTAATTCGGGATACGGTGAGTTTTGTGTTGCATGGGTCAAATGTGCGCGGCGAGTTTGATGTGCCGGAGACGTTGTGGACCGCCGAGGTTGACCAAGTACAAATCAAGCAGGTACTCCAAAGCTTGCTTCTAAATGCGCTACAGGCTATGCCCGCAGGTGGAAAAATAACCTTGAGTGCCAATAATCTCCAGCTTACCGAGGAAGTTGTAGCCCTCTTGGAACCCGGAAGATATGTAAGGCTAGTAATTCAGGACGAAGGCTGTGGTATAAAAGCCGAGGATTTGCCTAGAATCTTTGACCCCTACTTTACGACTAAAGCGGGGAAGAGTGGGCTGGGACTTAGCATTTGTTACTCTATAATAAGGCAGCACAAAGGGCAAATTCTGCTAGATAGTGAACCGGGTAAGGGTACTACTGTAACTCTTTACCTTTTGGCCTCCGAGCGGGAAGTAGAGTTAGTGCCAGAAAGACCTAGAGTTGCTATTCCGGTTGGTACCTCAAACACCTCACGCAAAATACTGATTATGGATGACGAAGCGATGATTCTTCAGGTAACTAGCAAGTTACTTCAGAAAAGGGGCTATAAGGTGGCTACCGCCCAAGATGGGGCAGTGGCTATCGCGCAATACCAGAAAGCCCTAGAAGAAAGAGAGCCTTTTAGCTTGGTAATAATGGATCTGACCATACCCGGTGGTATGGGCGGGAAGGAGGCCGTCCAAAAAGTGCTGGAAATAGATTCTCAGGCCAGAGTGATAGTCTCGAGTGGTTATTCCAGCGATCCAGTGATGGCGAACTATCAGGAATATGGCTTTGTTGGTATGCTCAGCAAGCCTTATACTTTAGCTTCTTTAGAACAGGTAATCTTCCAAGTAACGTCTACTCACCTTACGTTAGAGAGCCAGACCCGCTAAGAGTTGGATAATAACTTTAGCAGGAATCTGATTTTGTAGCCTATGTTATATCTCTCTTCCCCCAAAGAAGCTATACTATCCCTACGGTAGCAAGCTCACCGGTGTATTGCTTGCCTTGGCTGCCCTATTTGGCTGTCGGCAGTAAACGCAGGCAAGTTGATAACACTTGATTTAGGAGAGGAGAGAGTACCTTGCACACTAAGCTAGTCAATCGTCTATGCGCCTGGTCTTCTTACATTATTTTAGGAGTGACCTTGACGCTCATTTTCAGTGCATGCCACGATGTAGACAGCAACGCGACTGTGGTTTCTGAAAATATTCAGCGCCCGACGGTTGTTGCATTGGCCCAGCGCAACAACGCTTCGTTGGGTGTCTTCTTAGACCCCACCCGTAGTAGTAACTTGGTTGCCGGAGCGACGGCAACACCCCTACCACCCCAACCCACTATTGCGCCGACTGCCACCCCAACTAAGGCTCCTACTGCTACCGTCGGAGCTGCTGCAGCTACCGGAGCTACTGCTGCCCCTGTAGGCGATCCATCTAAAGGTGTGGCACTCTTTAGGGATAATGGTTGTATAGCCTGCCATCTGAATGAAGGGCGCACGGCAGGAATTGGTCTGAAGTTACAGGGTACCACGCGCGACGATACTTATATTCGTAACCAAATTAAGACGGGTCGTAATGCGATGCCACCTTTCCCTAATGTTACGGAAGATCAGAAGACCGATATTATTGCCTATATCAGATATTTGTCGGGCCCCACAGGAGATGTGCCTCCGACTCCGCCACCAGCAGGTGCGGCTCCGGCAGCGGCGGCAGCCCCGGCAGCAGCAGTTCCAGCGGCGGCAGCCCCGGTAGCGGCAGCCCCGGCAGCAGCGGGTGATCCGGCGAAAGGCTTGGCTCTCTTTAGGGCTAATGGTTGTGTTATGTGCCATTTGAATGAAGGACGCACGGCTGGACCAGTTTGTCCACAGTTAAAGGGTACTGCCCGTGACGATACCTATATTCGTAATCAGATTGCAAATGGCCGTAATGCGATGCCACCGTTCGCTAGTGTTACGGAAGATCAGAAGACGGATATTATCGCTTATATCCGCTATCTCTCTGGTCCAACCGGGGATGCGCTACCACCGGGTGCTAGTCCTGCGGGTTAGTCCGCTAGTGCAGTGGGCGATTGGCTAATAAGTTGTAGCGGTCGCCCTTTCCTAATCTTACGGAAGCTTAGAAGACCGATATTATTGTGAAGGAGAAAAATCTTGTATACCAAGTTAGCAAAATATGTGTACACTTGGTCTTCCTGCCTGCTGTTCGGGTTGGCTCTAGTGCTTATTTTAACGGCGTGTAACGATGTAGATCAAAATTCGACGGTGGTTTCGGAACTCATTCGGCCTATACCCACTGTTACACCTACCCCGGCTCCAACTAAGCCACCAGTCGCGACGGTAGCAGGGGCCGCCGCTGCACCTAGCGGTAACGTAGCTAATGGTTTGGCTCTCTTTAAATCTAATGGTTGTGAAACCTGCCATCCGTCAGGTGGTACTGTCGCCGGAATCGGATTGCTGTTAAAAGGTACTCAGCAAACCGATGCTTACATTCGTAACCAACTTCAAAACGGTAAGAATTTGATGGCCGCCTTCCCTCAGATTACTGCCGCGCAACAAACCGATCTAATTGCCTACATTCGATCCCTTTCTCCGAGTACGGCTCCGGCAGCGGCGGCTCCAGCAGCAGCAGCCCCGGCAGTAGCAGCCCCGGCGGCGGCTACCACAGCGGGCGACCCCGTGAATGGTTTGGCCCTCTTTAAGTCCAACAATTGTACCTCCTGCCACTTAGATGAAGGGCGCACTGAAGGAATCGGTCTGAAGTTACAGGGTACTACCCGTGACGATACTTACATTCGTAATCAGATCACCACTGGTCGTAATTTGATGCCAGCCTTCCCTACTGTTACGGATGCTCAGAAGACCGATCTAATTGCCTATATCAGATATTTGTCGGGTCCTACTGGAAGTGTACCTCCGACGGCGGCTCCGGCAGGCGCAGCGGCTCCAGCGGCAGCGGCTCCGGCAGCAGCGGCTCCAGCAGCAGCGGCTCCAGCGGCAGCGGCTCCGGCAGCGGCGGCTCCAGCAGCAGCAGGTGATCCGGCGAAAGGCTTGGCTCTCTTTAGGGCTAATGGTTGTGTTATGTGCCATTTGAATGAAGGACGCACGGCTGGACCAGTTTGTCCACAGTTAAAGGGTACTGCCCGTGACGATACCTATATTCGTAATCAGATTGCAAATGGCCGTAATGCGATGCCACCGTTCGCTAGTGTTACGGAAGATCAGAAGACGGATATTATCGCTTATATCCGCTATCTCTCTGGTCCAACCGGGGATGCGCTACCACCGGGTGCTAGTCCTGCGGGTTAGTTCATTAGTGCAGTGGGCGATTGGCTAATAAGTTGTAGCGGTCGCCCCGCTCTAATATGAGATCGCTTATATTTGGTCACTAGGTAAATAAAGCCCTGACCAAATGTTCGTTAGGTGTGCAAGGTAGGTACGAGACTTTCGCTCCTACTCCTAGATAATCAGGCTCTTCCCTTAGAATAAATTCGAGGGAAGGAGCCTTTTTCTGCCATCACCTGACAGAATAGTAACTGCTTATGGCTCCTTTGCTTTTGGTAACTCCGGCGTGGTTAGTCGGGGTTTTTTTGCAAGGTTGGCTCCAATTTTCTCCGGTCTGGCTCTGGCTTGGTACGGTGGTTGGGGTAGGGCTACTAATATTTGCTTTTTACTATAACCGACGCTACTCCCATCTGCCACAAGAGCTACTTTCGACTATGCTACCACTCTGCCTAACCGCTTTTTGCCTAGGTGCATTACGGTTGGTTTCGGCTACGCCCTCACCCGAACCGGGTAATTTGCTCTATTATGCCAATCAAGCTGAAGTGAAAATAGTGGGTGTAGTGTCGGGTGATCCAATCTATACCGAACGTAGCGGTAGCTATCGTTTTAGTGTGCGTGAAATTTACTCCACCCAAAATGAGACCGCGACCCAGTCGGTCTCTGGTGATCTTTTTGTGCGTGGCCCTGCTCATCCGCGCCGTAGTCCCGGCGACCTGTTGGAACTCGTTGGTAAGTTAGAAGAGCCAAAGGAGATCTCCGGCGATAACTTTCCCTATCGGGATTGGTTAGCCCGTCAAGGCATTTTTGTAAGTATGAGTTACCCCTCTTCACGCTTGTTGGCAACGGAGCAAGATTTCTTTCTTTTGCGTTGGCTGGCCGCGATTAATCAATCGGCTCAAGAGACCATTCTAAAATTTGTGCCGGATCAAGAGGGTGGCTTGTTGGTGGGTATCTTGCTAGGGGAACGCTCTGGCATTTCCCCCGAACTGAATCAGGCTTTTCGCAACACTGGCACGGCGCATATTGTGGCAATTAGTGGCTCGAACATTACGATTACAATTGGGCTAGTGACCTTTGTGCTGGGGCGTTTTTGCCGTAAACGCCTCACATTGGTAGTAGCACTATTGGTAATAGCCTTTTACGTAATCTTGGTGGGAGCCAGTCCCTCGGTAGTCCGGGCCGGATTAATGGGAGCGTTGACGATAGGTGGTCTGCTATTAGGAAGGGATTACGATGGGTTGCTTGGTCTAGAGACCAGTGCGCTCCTTATGACGGTCTACCAGCCCCGCGTCTTGTGGGATATTGGCTTTGAACTCTCCTTTGTGGCTACCCTAGGTCTGATTATAGTTGCCCAGCCCTTACAGGAATGGTCACTGGTGAAGAATTGGCCCCCGCTTCTAAAGGAGGGCTTGTTGATAACTATCTCGGCGGAGATAATGACTTTACCCCTAGCGGCTTTTTATTTCCATCAAGTTTCGTTTGTTTCCCTGCTTTCTAACGTGATGGCAGTTCCAGCCCTAGAAGCAATTATGGCAACGGGCTTAGTAGCGGTAGCAGTGGGTTGGCTCTTTGGCGGTTGGTTGCCCTTGTTGGCCGTACTTTTTGGCTATTTAGCTTGGATCTTTCTCACTTACTTAATTACGGCGGTAGAATTCTTCGCGGCTTTACCTTTTGCTTCTACTAGCTTACCCGCCTTTCATCCGCTCTGGCTTTTCTACTATTACAGTTTACTTAGCCTCTTTCTCTGGGCTAGGCGTGACCCCCAGAAACGTTGGCGTTCTCTCCTGCTGCAAGGCAGTGGCTTACCATTGCTCTGTGGCGCAATGGCATTACTGGCAACGTTAGTTTGGGTAGCCGTATTAATCCTTTAGAAGTTTTGGTGGCTTTGTATCTAAATATTTTGGCAAAAAAACCAACCCTTTTGGGGGGTTGTTATTTACCTGCTAGTGTCATATAATGAAACTAGGTAAAGCATGTTGTAACAGTTTTACTAGTCGGAGAGGTTTCTTTCCGATGATTGCCTTGATTTTAGACTAGCCTCACCTTTGTGAAACCAGTCTAAAGAGGCAAAGCATCCTCGTAAACATTTATACCCCTAATTCAATCCACTTCACTTCACTCATTCATTAAAAGACAAAGCGGTGGGCTTAACCCCCTCACCGCTTAATTATTTGTAACTACACAGCCCCTTGACAGATATGATAAATTAAGTATATGACACTAGAAGAAGAAGAACAACTTCGCGCCGAAAACGCTAATCTCAAAGCACAAGTCGCTGACCTCAAAGCACAGTTTGCTCAGTTGTCAGAAAAATTGGCCCAAGTTCAGGCGCAATCGGCCCAAAATAGTCACAATTCGTCTAAGCCGTCCTTGTCCGACGGTTTCAATCGCCCACCCAAAAATCCCAAAGAGCGCAGTTTGCGTCAAATCACTGGTAAAAAAACCGGTGGTCAAGCAGGTCATGAAGACCATCATCTCGCTTGGGATGCGAAGCCTGACCAAGTTATAACAAGTGACCTTGCTGAATGTTCCAATTGCCACACTGACTTGAGCCAAGTAGAACCTATCCGTTTTCGGAGCCGTCAGGTCTTAGACCTACCACCAGAGTTAAAACTTTACACTGTGGAACATCAGGCCAATACTAAAGCCTGTCCAAAATGTAGTTAGTTACGATTCCGAAATTTTGGAAGCACCCTTAGAAAATGGCTGGGAAGTGCGTTAATATTAATTGTATAGACCCAAAATTGGGAAGGGATCGAGAAGCCAAAATTAGGTAAGACCGAGAATTAGGAGAGGTTTTTAATTGATAGTATCTAATCTGGAAGAGTGGCATACCCGACGGCTGGAACAATGGGGACAAACGCCTCAGACTCGTATTCCCGATTTTGAGGCGGCAATAAAGTTAATCGAGCGGGTCGGAATTGCCACGCTCTTTGCGGTATCGCCTGAGATCCCCAATTTGTTCCAAGCTTTTATGGGTGATTCCAAAGCGCAAGGCGATTCAGAATGGGATAGTCCTGCCGGAGAAGTTTATACTTGGCGTTGGATCTTAGGTCGGCGGGATGCCGCCTTTTACACCGCGATTGTACTTAGCCGTCCTACTTGGGTTAGTTGGGAACTCCTTCCTGCTATTCTTCGTCTGCGGGGAGAATTGAGTACACCAGAGCAACTCTATCAGGACGGGAAACTTTCGGCGGGTGCTTACAAAATTGCTCAGGCGTTGGAGACTTCAGACGGTATATTGAGTACCAGACAGCTACGCCAGCAAGCTGGTTTTCCCACTGGAAAGGCGCAGAGGGCGGCTTACCTAAAAGCGGTGGAAGAATTGGATACTCGCTTGCTGGTCGCCAAGGTTTTTTCGCAGGAAGATGAAGAGATGCGCCATGCCCTTGTAAGGAGCCGCTACCCGGAACACGTAGCTGCTTCCGAGCGAATGAGCCGTGAGGAAGCGTTAGAGCAGTTCTTGAAAATCTACTTGTCCCAAGCGGCCTTTGCCTCTCCAACCGTCTTGGCAAAACATTTTAAGCTTGCCGAGCAGGAACTTCGGGTCGGTCTCGAACATCTAGTGAAGACTACCAAACAGGTTACTTCGGTCGAGTTTCCGGGCTATAAAGGAATCTACTACGCTTGGGAATTTTGATAAAATTAACTATAACCCTGCCAAGTGGCTGTGTAGTTATAAATATTTTATAGGTGGTAAAACCGGGATTGGAAATCCCTCCTACAGGTAATCTACCAGAAATCGGGATTGGAAATCCCTCCTACAGGGAATCTACCAGAAATCGGGATTGGAAATCCCTCCTACAGGGAATCTACCAGAAATC
>JACAUC010000125.1 GCA_013390945.1 Candidatus Chloroheliaceae bacterium | reverse complement strand
GGGATTTCCAATCCCGATTGACCCTCTTGTAGGAGGGATTTCCAATCCCGATTGACCCTCTTGTAGGAGGGATTTCCAATCCCGATTGATCCTTTTGTAAGAGGGATTTCCAATCCCGATTGACCCTTTTGCAAGAGGGATTTCCAATCCCGATTGACCCTTTTGTAGGAGGGATTTCCAATCCCGATTGACCCTTTTGTAGGAGGGATTTCCAATCCCGATTGACCCTTTATCCCTGCAACGAGCATTAAGCACAGGAAGGTTCTTGAACTTGGCAACGGTAGTAGTAGCAATGAGTGGCGGCGTAGATAGTTCCCTAACAGCGGCCCTACTAAAGGAGCAAGGCTACCGCGTTATTGGGATCAATATGCGCCTGCATGGTAGTGGCTCAGAGGACGAGGAGCAGAATTACAGCCTGAGCAAAAGCTGTTGTTCCCTTGTAGAATTGGAAGATGCTCGTAAAGTTTGCCAGCAAATCGGCATACCTTTTTATGCTATGAATTTTGAGGAGGAATTTCGCCAAGCGGTCATTGACTATTTTGTGGCTGAATACCGACGTGGGCGCACTCCCAATCCCTGCGTCGCCTGCAACGCTATCTTAAAATTCCGCTTCCTACTCCACAAAGCCCTCGCCCTCGGAGCCGATTATCTGGCAACAGGCCACTACTGCCGAAACGTCTTGGATGAGACTAGCGGCAATTACAAATTGCTACGGGCCAAAGACCCCTCCAAAGATCAGAGCTATGTACTTTATATGCTCAACCAGAAGCAACTGAGCCAAGTAATCTTCCCCCTAGGCACTTTCCACAAGAGCGAAACCCGCCAGATGGCCGCCGAACGGGGGTTAGTAGTAGCAAACAAAGCCGAGAGTATGGATATTTGCTTCGTGGCTGGAGGTGATTACCGTGACTTTATCAAGCGTAACCTAGGAGCGCAACGTGACTTACCCGGCCCAATTGTCAACACCGCCGGGCAGGTAGTGGGGCAGCATCAGGGTTTGACCGCTTACACTGTCGGACAACGCAAGGGACTTGGCGCACTTAACAACCACGCTACCTACGTGCTAAAACTGGTACCAGAAAGCAACACACTGATAGTGGGTGAGGATAGCGAACTGCGCTCCTCTGAACTCAAGGCCACTCAAGTCAATTGGGTAGCCGGAGAGTGGCCTACCGCACCCGTAAGGGCCACCATTAAAGTTCGCTATAAGGCCAAGGAGATACCCGGTAGAGTTATACCCCTTGACCCCTCCCAACAAAGTGTCCACATTCTACTGGATGAACCACAGCGAGCCATTACACCTGGGCAGGCCGTAGTCTTTTATCAAGGTGAGGAAGTATTAGGCGGAGGCATAATTCAATGACCACTTTTATACTGTTACTGGTAGTGGCTGGGATCTGCGGCTTTGCTTTCCACCTACTCTTTGGACGGAGTATCGGTTCCATTCCGTTTTACCTGTTGGCTTCGCTGGGTGGAGCAGTGGTAGGCTTTACCCTATCCGCCCTGTTGGGCCTCAACCTAATCGTGATCGGTGGGCTACCGGTGCTGCTAACCGCCAGTGGAGCCCTTCTTTTCCTGACCTTAGTACATCGTATTCGCCTAAACTAATTTAGGTGTATTGAAAATGCCCAAGCGGGTTATTGAGAAATTGAGCAGATACAGTTTGACCACCTTTTCTAATACTGCTAAAATTGGATACTCATATAAATTTCTTTTGGAGGCTATTCTTTTTTGGTATTTAAAACTAAGTCAGAGCGACCTGTAAGCCGCGTTAGCGATAAGAAAACTAGAGCCGTACCAGTTTTGTTTATCCTCCTAACACTAGTGCTAGGTGCATGTAATAATAGTAGTACGGTTGGGCCTGCTCAGAGCGTGGCGGCTACAACGGCACTTTCGGGCAACTTCACACCGCTAGGCGGATTAAAAGAGGACACACAGGTCTTAAACCTAGCAGGTAGCGAGGTTAGTAGTTTTGACCCGGCTCTAGTAAGCGAAGCCGAGACCAGTTTTGTGCTGCGCCAAATTTATAGTGGACTGGTAACACTCGACCAAGATTTAAAAGTAATCCCCGATTTGGCGGTACGTCTACCTGAAATTACCGAACAGGATACGCTTTACACCTTCACCTTACGACCTGGCCTAAAATTTCAGAGTGGCCGCGAAGTGACCGCCGAAGAGATCCGGTTTTCGCTGGAACGAGCCACCGATCCAAAACTGGTCGCACCAGATCCGGCCAGCGTATTACCCGCCAATAGCTATATGAGCGACATTGTAGGAGCCAAAGATAAGTTGGAGGGTAGGGCGGAACAAATTTCAGGTCTTACCGTCAGAGATAAATACACCCTCCAAATAAAAATTGAGACCGCTCGGCCCTCTTTTTTGGTAAAAATGACCAACAGCGTCTTTTTCGTCCTTAACCCTGACGCAGTTGCCAATGGTTTCGAGCAACCTGATGGAACCGGCCCCTTTAAACTGCTAGAATATAAGCCCGGTCAATTCCTGAAACTGGCCCGTAACCCCTCTTACGCTGGTCGCCCGGCTTATCTGAGCCAAGTAAACTTTGCGCTGGGGGCCAATAGTGCTAATGGTTTGGTACAATATGAGCAAGGCAAATTTGATGCCCTCAAACTCACACCAAATGAGACCACACAACTGCTGCTGGCTCAAAATAACCCCCTCAACCAAGAACTTTTGGTTAAGCCAGAGTTAGCCTTGACTTACTTGGGGTTTAATATCCATACACGGCCTTTTGATGAGCCAAAGGTGCGGCAAGCCTTCGCCAGCGTGGTAGACCGGGCTAAAGTAGCACAGATGATATATAATAATAAGCTAGAAGCAGCGATGACGCTTGTACCACCCGGACTAACTGGTTATACCGACAATAAGGGAGCGATTACTTACGATATAAATCATGCCCGTGATCTAATAGCGCAATCCAGCTATCGTAGTCCAGCCAACCTGCCTAAAATCACGCTCTATTCCACTGGCAACCCCTTAGCGGGAGCCTTGAAAGAGATTTACAAGCAGGCTTTTGACCTTGAGGTGGAGGTGCGGCAGTACGATTACAAAGATTTCCAGAGCGGATTGAGCCAGCGCCAGTTTCAGATCTACTTATTCGGGTGGACGGCAGAGTATCCTGATCCAGAGAATTTTCTCAGATCCCTACTTGGTACAGGTAGCCCTTTCAACGAAAGTGGCTATAATAATCAAAAATTCGATGATTTGTTAAAACAGGGGGATCAAGAGGCCAACCTACAAAAACGGTGGCAACTCTATGGTCAAGCCGAAGCACTTGCGCTAGGTGAAGTACCACTCTTCCCACTAAAATATGGCGTGAATTACCTGTTGGTCAAGCCCTACGTTAAGGGGCTTAACCTTACGGCGGTAGGACTTTGGAACTTGAAGGACGTATCCATCCAGAAATAAAACCAGAAGTAGAAATAGTAAAGTAAGATGTTTGAACAACTGCGCCAACGCCTCTACCCCGAGGCAAAAACAAAAAAAGAAGCTCCTATAATAGATCACATCCGTCCAGAGGATGTGGCAGGGCTGAATTTGAGTTGGAATAGCCACTTCAATACACCCGCCTTTCGTCAGCAAGTAATTGATTTTCCAGGGCTATGTTGGCGAGTGCGCGGTTTGGGCGAATATGTAGTGGGCGACAACTGGCGGCACCGGGAGGATATAGGGCAGATTATAGAGACAAGAGCCCCACGCTATCGGGCTGAATTAATCCAAGAACTCTTAAACGAGTACATCCGACGCGACTACGGAGCGGTAGTAATCGGTAGCGACGAACGGGGTGATAATGCCCGCTTCTACGCCGAGGCTGGTTTTCATGAAATCGAGCGAATTGTCTATTACGAAAAGCCCGATGTCTCTTTCACCTACAACTATCGCCAACATGCTAAAAATCCGCTAATAATGCCTTTCCAAGCCCGCCTGCTGGAGGACTTGCTAAAGGTAGATCATGAGGCGTTTCCATGGCTCTGGTGGAATGGTAGAACGGAGTTGGAATATTATCTAAAGCAGGATGGAGTAACCGTTTACCTAACCTACCTAGAAGAGCCTTCTGGTCTACTAAGTCCGGTCGGTTATTTTGGCTTTACGCTTTACGAGCGTTGGGCGCATCTGGATCGGTTAGCAATCACACACGATAATCAAGGTCAGCGGCTAGGAGCCTATCAATTGGCTTATGCGATTGAATTAATGGCAAATCGGGGAGCCAAGCGCGTAACTCTTAGCACTCAGGAGACTAATTACCAATCCCAAAAGCTCTATGAAGGCTTTGGCTTCCGACGAGTGAACACCCTTGAATATAGTCTGGTAGGCAAATGGCTAAAACCATCGGCCAGTAATCTAAAATAGAGACCTAAACAGAATTAATTTTGTAGAAGATAGATGACTAAGAGAAACCTGATTCAATAGGGATCTGGTAATTGAGGAGCTTAAAAACAAATGCGCGTCTTGATGCTTTCCTGGGAATATCCACCAAATAATGTGGGAGGAATGGGCAAGCATGTCACAGATCTAGTCCCAGCCCTAGTAAGCGAGGGTATCGAAGTACATCTTCTCACTCCCCGTTTTAAGGGTGGAGAAGTATTGGAGGAAAGCAGCAAGCGGTATATCTACCGAGTTGACCCACCTGTCATGGATCCTGGCGACTTCCTATCGGTGGCTTGGCAAACTAACCTGAAACTTCAGGAAGCGGCTTATGCTCTATTTGATAAACATGGAGCTTTCGATCTGGTACATGCACACGATTGGCTAGTCGCCTTCACCGGGGTCTCGCTCAAACATCACTACCGGGTACCCTTGCTGGCAACGATCCATGCCACCGAACGAGGGCGAGGCCGGGGTAATTTGCCCGGCGATTTACCCCGCGCCATCAATAATCAGGAATGGTGGTTAGCCTACGAAGCTTGGCGGGTAATTTGCTGTAGCCAATATATGTCCAGCGAAGTGCGAGAATATTTTGAGACACCGATGGATAAGATTGACATCATTCCCAACGGAGTTGGTACGGCACACTTTGATATACTTCAAGATGTAGACCTCCGCGACTTCCGACATAATTATGCTGCCCCAGAAGAGAAAATTATCTTTTATGTGGGCCGAGTGGTGGAGGAGAAGGGACTACGGGTACTTATAGATAGCGCCCAAACCGTCCTGATCGGCTATCCGAAAGCTAAGTTTGTGATTGCAGGCATGGGGCCACAGTTGCAAGAATATCGGAATCTAGTAATCGCTCGCGGCTTGAGTGACCGCTTCTATTTTACGGGCTTCATCAGTGACGAAGACCGCGACCGACTCTATAAGGTAGCCGATGTAGCGGTCTTCCCTAGTCTCTATGAACCTTTCGGCATTGTCGCATTAGAGGCTATGGCCGCCAAAGTGCCCGTTGTCGTGGCGGACACCGGGGGGTTGAGTGAAGTGGTAACTAACCACCATACGGGACTAAAGGTTCACCCCAACAATTCTAACTCACTGGCTTGGGGCATTCTTCATACCCTTCATAACACCGCTTGGAGCGAAGCACGAGTGAAAAACGCCTATGAAACGGTGGTAAATGATTTTAATTGGCGGCGCATCGCTAACCAGACCATCGAGGTTTACGAACAGGTCTTGAACGAGTACAAAGAGAGTGATTGGGGCCGGGAGAAGGCTGCGAAACAAGTTCAAAAATTGACACTTTGAGTTAAAGAGCAGATAATGCGGGAGCAGACTTAGTTATGGCAAGTAATTTTGGGAAGGTCTTTTCAATTACCACGTGGGGCGAGTCACATGGCCCGGCTCTGGGTGTAGTGCTGGATGGTTGCCCGGCCGGTCTGGAATTAAACGAAGAGGATATTCAAAAACAACTTGACCGACGGCGCGTAGGTCAGAGCAAAGTTACTTCACCACGCAATGAAGCCGATCAAGTCCAGATTCTCTCCGGGGTTTTCAACGGTCTGACTATGGGTACTCCTATTTCGATGGTAATCTGGAATAAAGATACCGATAGTTCCAAATATGATAATCTTAAAGATCTCTTCCGCCCAGGTCATGCCGATTACTCCTACTTGGCAAAATATGGAGTACGCGATCATCGCGGCGGCGGTCGCTCCAGTGGGCGGGAGACCGTTGGCCGGGTAGCGGCAGGGGCAGTCGCCCGAAAGTTATTAGCCCAAGTGGGCGTAGAGATCTATGGCTACACCAAAGAACTTGGCGGATTGGTAGCCGAAAAAATTGACTTGGAAGAAATCGAGCGCAATATTGTGCGCTGCCCTGACCCGGAAATCGCACCCCTGATGGTCGAAGCAATCTTGAAGGCCAAAGAAGAAAAGGACTCGCTGGGCGGTATCGCCGAAATTTTGGCAACCGGAGTACCGGCGGGTTTGGGTGAACCAGTCTTTGATAGGCTAGATGCTGATATTGCCAAAGGTCTACTCTCCATTGGGGCCACTAAAGCCATCGAATTTGGGGCAGGTTTTGATTTTGCTCGAATGCGTGGCTCAGAATCGAACGATCCTTTTGTCAATCAAGCTGGCAAAATTATGACCAAAGCCAACAAAGCCGGGGGCATCCTAGGAGGGATCAGCACGGGCGAGGATATTTTGGTACGCCTCGCGGTCAAACCTACCTCCTCCATTGCCCGTGAGCAAACTACGGTCAATACCGCAGGCGAAGAGACTAAAATCGAGGTACAGGGCAGGCATGACCCGACCATTATTGTACGACTCGTGCCAGTAGCAGAAGCAATGATGGCCTTGGTACTAGCCGACCATCTGCTGCGGCAACGTTTGGCACGAGTAAAGTTTTAACCACTTTACTAGTTAAAATATATACATGATAGTGTGGTACTGCTATTAAGTAGGGATAGGGTACTGAAAGATGGCGTTACATTGCGAAAAGGGTTTGCTACCGTTCAGTTGCCGCGAACCAGTGGTGGAACAGTGTATCTATTGTGGCAAGCATTTTTGCGTCAAACATGGACACGTGGAGAAAGCAAGCTGTAATAATATAATCTGTAGCCGCAATTACAAGCGCGACCGAGCCTTTAAGGAACGCGAGTTATGGGAGGAAGAACGTCGGCGGGTAGGATTAGAACGAAACGCCTCTAATCTTTGCGGCTCTCCAGAGTGTATCAACGAGGTTTATGTGGCCTGTGGACATTGCGAAGTACTCTTTTGCCCCAACCACGTCTCACGCTGCACCTTTAGCTTCAATACGTATAGTCGGCGCACCACCACCCGCGTACAGGGTGATATTACACTTTGCGAGGCATGTAAACCTCATCTCAAGGAGTACAAACGTGACCACTACGAGTAGTTATTTTTATTTGGGTAGGGGTGTATTGCATACGCCCAAGCTGAGTAGGGGCGTATTGCATACGCCCAAAATGAGTAGGGTTTATTCAATAAACCCCTACTTTAGGTTTTGAAATTTGTAAGGGAAACTTTAAATAGTAGCAAACCGCCAATCATGCTGATTTGCTACTATCATTCAAAACTAAAAATCCAAAAACGGAAAAGATCTAAAAAAGATTCTTCTCTGAGCGGCTGTTGAAACCCAAGAGTAGGAAAATACCACCAAAGATCAGGGTAAAGATGCCGAGTGGTCTAAAGGTAGAGTCCCAATCCGGCAGAAGCGACAACGCGAATAGCGCAAGCGTGGCTAAAGCAAATATTAGTCCCAACGCGGCAAAGACAGGGTTTTTAAGCATTAGTTTGCCTCCTTCTCATGAAATGTCCATTATGATGTTTCATTGCTTCTTAAAACTAAACTACTGATTTTAAACAGAATACTTTACCCTTAATTGTAAAGATTAAGTGGGCCTGACACAATGCCGAAGAGAAGAAGAAGAGGGACAAAAGGATAACATTTGCGTGAAGATAGCATTAAGAGAGCCTAAAACCGAGGAGGTAAGAGAGATTAAGACCGCAAAGACGATAACTATAAAAGCAACACCTCGTCTACGAGGTGAAATTACAGTACCGGGTGATAAATCCATTTCACACCGTTCGATCATCTTTAATGCCATAGCCAACGGGAGTGCCAGAATTACCAATTTTCTGCCCGGTGAAGATTGCCTTTCCAGCCTTGACTGTATGCAGGCGATGGGCGTTGCCTTTGAATTGAGCGAAGACAAGCGGGAGGTAAAAATCGAGGGGGTAGGGCTGCATGGCCTAAAAGAGCCGGGTGAAGTACTGAATGCGGGCAATAGCGGCACGACTACACGCCTGCTAGTAGGCTTGCTCTCCGGTCAAAATTTCTTTTCCATCCTTACAGGGGATATGTCTCTACGCTCCCGACCAATGGGCCGAGTCATTGGTCCACTCAAAGAGATGGGGGCGCAAATCTGGGGACGAAAGGGCGATACCCTCGCGCCTCTCGCCATTAAGGGTAGCCCACTCAAGGGGGTGGATTATGCCCTTCCTGTCGCCAGTGCCCAATTGAAAAGTTGCCTCTTGCTGGCAGCACTTTATGCCGAAGGTGAAACCCGCTTGACCGGGCTAATCGCCAGTCGCGACCATACCGAACGTATGCTAAGTGCAATGGGTACACCCCTCCGCGTAAGTGAAACCGAAATTGTCGTCGCTGGCCCGGCTAGTCGGTTACAGGCCCAAAATGTAGAAATACCGGGCGATATAAGCTCGGCGGCTTTCTGGCTCGTTGCCGCCAGTGTCCACCCTGATGCCGACTTACTCCTGAAAAATGTCGGCGTTAACCCCACTCGCACCGGCATTATTGATGTGCTAAACGAAATGGGAGCCGATCTAACCCGGCTGAACGAGCGCGAGGTCGCCGGAGAACCCGTCGCCGACCTGCGGGTACGAAGTGCGCGGCTACGTGCTACCACTATTGGCGGAGCCATAATTCCACGTTTGGTAGATGAGATTCCTGCCTTAGCTGTCGCGGCTCTCTTTAGTCAAGGGCGGAGTGTCGTGCAAGATGCCGCCGAGTTGCGGGTAAAGGAGACTGACCGAATTGCGACGATTGCCAGCGAATTTGCCCGGTTAGGTGCAACCGTTGAGACACAACTCGATGGGCTGAGCCTAATCGGAAGACCGAAGTTGCAAGGTAACACCGTCAAAAGTTTCGGCGATCATCGCCTAGCAATGGCACTGGCGATAGCCGGGTTGCTCTTGCCAAAAGGTGAAGCGGTACAAATTGAGGATTATGCCTGCGCCGATGTCTCTTACCCCGGCTTTTGGGAGGATTTGGAACGAGTGGCCGAGGAATAATAGACACTATCCTCTCAAAAATTGGGGTAGGGGCGTATGGCGTACGACCCATGTATAGGCCAGCCTACAACCAACCTACAACCCCTACTTATTGAGATAATACGATGATACTAGTGGTACTCCTATTCAGAAGTACCATTTTTATAATAATTTTTTAATTTCGGGTTCTCCTCTATTGACTCATAAATTAAATAGTGCTAAGATGAAGAAGAGTTATTACTAGGTTAAGGTTGGTTCACGCCTTAGAAAAAAAGGAGTATACCTTGAAAATCTTGCCACCATGGTTAAGGAAACACAACTCTTCTTCATTTCCCAGTTTCTCCCACTCTAGTAAAGCCTTACTTCTATTAGGAGTGTTAGTCGTACTCTTGTTAACTGGAGGCAGTCTCGTTATAGCCCAAACTCCATCAGGCAATTCAGCAGGAACAACCACTCTCACGGGCAACCTCACTATGTTGTGGGGAGACCCCGCCCCAAGTTCAAATAAAGCCTCCGTTACCCTCTACTATCTGCAAGAAGATAACGGTCAAACCCATCGGCTCATTTTACCGGAAGCTCTAACGGCTCCTTATGGGGGAATTTTGGCACTAACCCAAAAACGGGTGACGCTTGTAGTAGGCAACGCTATAACCGCTCCAACCGCAGAGACCCTTCAAGCCGGGCCAGCTTTAACCGTCCAATCTATCCAACCTGATACTACCAAAAATGCCCGCTCTGGTGTCCAAACCTA
Organism: Candidatus Chloroheliaceae bacterium; assembly: GCA_013390945.1. Taxonomy (GTDB): domain Bacteria; phylum Chloroflexota; class Chloroflexia; order Chloroheliales; family Chloroheliaceae; genus L227-5C. Next base: position 6,043 of record JACAUC010000125.1, on the reverse strand, counting down.
CTTTGGGGGTAATCGGCCCTTTATCAATCTTTTGTGTAAATTTGCCGATGTTCCGGCGGAACCCAAACCACCGACTTACTTTAATGGTTTAGTCAGCAATACCTACCCCGGACTAGGTGACTATTGGCGAAACGTCTCTTACAATAATATCAATATTGAGAGCAGTACTACCACCACAAGGTGGTATACTCTTCCTCAAACTCTTGCCTACTATCAAGCTAACGGTGATGCCGTCCTTACAAACGATTGTGTCGCGGCTACCAAACAAGCGGTCTATTTCCCCAACTATTATGGCTTCAATGTTATGCTTAATGCCATCTATAGCAGCTATTCATGGGGAGGTTGGAACTGGTTTACCTTGGATGGAGTAAGCCGAACATGGGGTTATACGGTATTGCAGCCTTGGGGCTACATGAATGGCTATAATTATTACTATGGTGGTCAAGCGGTAATGGCCCATGAAATCGGCCATTCTTTTCGCTTACCCCACTCCAATGACCCGTTCGGGGTAGTCTACAACAACCTTTGGGATGTGATGAGTTACACTTATAACAAATATTTAGTTGACCCTACCTATGGTATTGTCGGTCAAGACCCCATCGCTTTCCACAAAGACTTGGATGGCTGGATTCCAGCGAACCGGAAATTTAACTATAGCGGAGTTGCCCAAACTATCACCTTAGAACAATTGGATCAGCCCGGCCCGAATAATTACCTGATGGCCCAGATCCCCATTGGAGGTTCAGCCACCCTTTTTTATACCATCGAAGCCCGCAAATTAGTGGGCTATGATCGAAATCTTCCGACCGCAGCGGTAATTATTCATAAAGTGGATACCACCCGAAGCGAACCGGCGTGGGTAGTTGGCACTGATGGAGGAATGGGAGCGGCTTGGACACCGGGGATGGTCTATACCGACTTATCTAATGGTATCTACATCGAGGTTAAGGCTGCCACTGCAACGGGTTTCGTCATCTCCATTACCCCACCCCTACCGACAGCACCCACCAACCTAACGGCAACCACAATCTTAAATTCTCAGATCAATCTAAGTTGGACGGCTAGTTCTGGTAATGTCAGTGGCTACCTAATCAAACGCGGATACGAGGGTTCACCGATGGCTTTATTGACCACCGTAGGCCCAAATATAACCGCCTACCAAGATAAGAGTGTTCAAGATGGTACAACCTACTGCTATGAAGTTTACGCCTATAACGGCTATGGTAACTCGAATCCCTCCACGCAGGCTTCTACAAGCATCCTACTCCAAGCGCCGTCCAACCTGACCGCAACGGCCTTCTCAGAATCTCAAATTACTCTAAGCTGGATCAATAACTCTAGCACTGCCACCACTTTTAAAATTCTACGAATGGTCAACAACAGTGCATCATGGAGTCTTATTGCGGAGATCACTAGTAATCTAACTACTTACCAAGATACAACTAATATTAGTGAAAATAATACCTATTCTTATCAGGTCTACGCTTATAGCACCCGCTTCTCCATACCCCTAACATCAGTCGCCTCTAACACGGTCAATTATACCGCTTGGCTTAATGCGCCCACTGGTCTTACCATTACGGCGGTCTCAGCCACGCAGGTCAACCTAAGTTGGACTAACCACTCCTTCTATACTACCGATTTCAGGGTGGAGCGCAAAGATATAAGAGCAGGTACAAATTATACCCCGGTTACTCATACTCCCCTCGGAACCACTAATCCGGTAACTTTTGCGGACAATACGGTTAGTAGCGGTACGCTCTACTATTATCGGGTAGTGGCGATTGGTTCCGCCCATGATTCCAAACCCTCTAATGAGGTTAGTACCTTGACCGCAACGGGAATCGCAGGTTGTGATGTGGCTAACTCTACAGATACGGGACAGAGCGGCTCACTCCGGTTTGCTCTCAATCAAGGTTGTACCACGATTTCGATAAATCTACCCAATCCTAGCACCACACCTCTAGTACTAGCCGCACCCTATGCTACCGCCTTGCAAGGAGTGACTCTCGGTGGTATATGTGGCTCGAACGGTCCAGCTATTCAAATTAAGGGGTCGGGCTTGAATGGGTCGGGTCTAATTTTGGGCAATAATAATCTCCTTTACGGGGTAAAGATCAGCCAATTTGGAGGCTCCCAACTTCAGGTTCCCCAAGGAACTAACAACAAATTCTATTGTACGGCCTTTTCCAAAAACTAAACGATTAGGCAAGGTTCAAACCAGCTTTACACTTTAGGATGGTACTCATTGGTGGCCCGACCGGAAATAAATTTCCGGTCAAGTTACCCGAATTGTAAAGCTAAAGGCTCCGCTTTTGAACCTTGCCTTAGCGTGTTGGAGACTTTCAAGAGAACCTAATTTAACGGCGGCGATGTTTCGGGCTAGGGCGAGCGCGGGATTTTCGCCGCTCGCCGTGATGCTCCCAGAAAGATTGGTGGTGCGGAGAATGGCGGGAGAAATGCCGCTTGAAATCGGTACTGACCACATCTAAGATAGCATGGAGCGTGTCGCTGACAATCATCCCCAAGATAAACATTAGCAGGTAGGCTCCAATTATCGGCCACCAATCAAAAATGGTTTCGCGAGCCACCATCTGAACGCTACTCCCCAAGAGGGCAATCATTAGCACCGGAAACCACATCAAATAGACGATCCGCAGAACGGTGCTGATAACCGGAAAGTGTGAAAAATAGGAGCGATGAGCCAAAATCTTCTGGTAGGGCCACCAGATAATCCGCAGTGGCCCCCAACTTTGATAGCCCACCGAGTCAAGGTCTAAATCGGGGTTCATAAAAAAAGTGGCAAAGCAGTAACCCACCCCACAGGAGAGTGCTTGCAACGGCGACCAATGGGCCGCTACCGTTGCCCCGACCACGAGTGGTACACATAAATAGGTGTTAATGAGACGGTGAGTGCGACCCATCGGCATAGTAATTTTCTTCCCTCTGGTTCAAAAAGTTGGATTCGCTAAGTTAAACTTTACCCGGCTAATATACCATAATCAGGCTTTTTTTACAGCTATTGTCCCAAGCTAACCTGACGCAAAGTGACCGTTAAACGACGGGTATCCTTAGAGCCGGGAAGCACCTCGGAGGGGGATTCTGGCTCTTCCAGCGGGTCAAATACCACAAGATTTTCCCCTTTGTGAAGCTTCAAATTGTCTAGGCGATATTCGAGCATCTGATCTGGCTGAATTTCTAAAGTACCAACCAACTGCCCGTTCAAGGTAACAGCCAAATGGCGCAAGCGATGGAAAGCGGCGGCCTCAAAATTTAAGCGCGTGGTAGTCTCTTGAAAGGAGTACATCACGAGCGAAGCTTTGTCTCCCATCCAACGTTTAGGTATGGTCTCCTTTTCAATGGCCTGCCAGCCTATGGTAGGAATCATCAGAGGAGTGGGTGCAGTCAGATTGGGCGAAGGAACTCGATAAATTTCCAACCCCTCCTCCGTATAGATGCGGGCTTCCGGGCCAAGCAGGTTAGTCAAATAAGCGGTGACTTCCGCCGGGGTAAGATCATAGGTGCGCTCAAATTCACCTTGGTCTACCGTAAGGTAGCGAATCTTATAGTCGTTAAGTAGTGCCACCACCGAAGACTGGTACGGTACGAGCTGGAAAATGTCTTGGTTTAGCTCCTTAAAATTTAGAAAGAGGTGGAAAGGTGATTTCTCGGAGAGGTAGGGATTGACAATTTCTCGGCTAAGATAGCCTCCCATTACGGGCCTCTGACGCAAAGCACCGTAAAGCATGAGATCACTATCCCGCGTGTAAGTAGCCTGAGTAAAGGGCAAATCCAGCGTAAGCGCATCGCCACACCCTATGCTGGCACAATCTGCTTTAATTACCGAAACTTGGGGGGGAAGGGGCATTGAACGGGTTAGGGCAGGCAGGGCCGGGCCTTCCAGCACTAGCACTAGCACCAGTGTGACCGGGATAAGTTGCCAGAGAAACCTGCCGCTATGCTGGCGCAACTTCAGTGCCAACCCGGATAGATAAGCAACCCCTTGAGAGACCAGCATTGCCACACAAATCAGGGCGATTAGCGCGAGGCGGGTAGGTGAGTGGGTAATGTTTACCAATGGTATCGCCTGTAACCAGTTCCAAGGCAGCCAAGCTTCAGTTGGGCCAATTTCAGGATTGACGTGCGGATCAGTACGCACCGTTGGGCCAAAGGCAGCAATAGCAAAGAAGAGGGCCAAAGCTAACCAGACCCAAGTGTGCCGTAGTCCTAGCCTTCGACCCCACAAGAGGCCCAAACCCGCCAAGACCAAAACCCCAAAACCAATATAGTGTACCCGATTCAGCGGAGCAAGGTGAGCCAAACCTAACAATTTGCCCAACAGAATATTGGCATCAAATTCGGTGAAATAGCCATGGAGCGTTACCGACTCGTTTATTATAACGATGGGCCTCGCTTCTACTTTTACTTCGCCCGAATGGGCGGACTGCCAGACACGCCAACCAAAATAACCAAAACTAAGCGCAAAGAGTAGCCAGACTAAGGCAAAACGAACCAAGATTGTCCGCCACCAGTACCATCTCCGCTCTGGCAATCCCCGTAACAGTAGATAAAATAGCGTGAAGAGCAGACTAAAAGCGACGTAATAAAACGTAACGAACCCCGCCAACACCAATGAAACGGCGGCCCCCACAATCAGCCAAGCGGTGCCATACTTAGCATTTTTGGTGGGACTCGGCCCAGTTTTTTCAACGGAGCGGTCAGTAAGCTTTATCAGAAAGAGCAGGTAAAGCAAGAAAGGCCACAGGTTAAGAAACTCAATTTGACCCAACGAGACATAAGAGAAATGGATCGGGCTAAAGGTGATAATGTAACCCGCCACCAGACCACCCCAACGATTGCCCGAAACGGTTCGACCTAGTGCCGTCGCCGTGACTCCGGTAGTAGCGAGACCAAACAAGGCTGCCGCATTGTAGGCGGCTATCGGCCCAGCGAAAAGGTTCCAAGGTATGACTAGCACACCCAACAATGGAGCCAAAGCATGTAGATAAAGGTTAGTGCCGTAGGGGTAAAAAAGATAGTTGGTATGAAATGGATTGGTATGCAAATCCAATAAGGCGTATTTCACCCACCAGAGCGACCAAATATTTTGATCTTGATCGGTAGCAAAACCCGGTATGATTCGGTCAAAAGCAAGCACCACCGGCCAAGTATAAACTACTGCTAGGCTCAGGAAAAACAAAGCGGCCAAAGCGTAATAGCCCACCGAATTGTCCCAGATACGGCGAGGCATGTGCCATAATCCCTGCTTTGGAACTACCGACACGACTGGCCGAGATTGAGCGGAATCCGCTAATAGATTCTTGGCTTTAGGGTTAGATCTCAATTCCACCACCTCTAAGGTTTAATCAGACGCAGCTAACCGAGCAATTATAACACTCTGGGGGTCAACTGGCGGAACCCAAGTTACGCAGCATCCTACGGGAAGAGATGATGACTGAAAGTCTGTTTCTTGAACATTATTTAATTTGATTTTTATTAAAATTTCATAATGAGCAGTTACGCTTTTACCGCAGAATTGAGAATCTAAGTGAGTTATGCTATAATCAATAAGCCAAGCTAGATACAGTATTCTTACTTATTCAGTGGTATCGAGTAGCGCAAAGTTGGTTAGAAAGCGTTCTAAGTGTTCTAACAGCTTCTGGTTAATCAGAGGGATTTATAACAATTGGCTAGGGGAAGTATCTTTAAAGACAAATAATAGCAAATTAACCAAATCCGAAAGCAGAAAATAGTAGCCAAGTTATCCAATCACGAAGCGAGGCTAACTCAATTCTAGCAAACGCTTTGGTCGAACTATTGCCGTTCAAAAACGGATATTATTAGTGATAGGAGAAAACAATGTCACAACCTTATCCCGGCAACCAACCTCCTCCCGGTAATCAACCTACACCCGGCTATGGCTATCCGCCACAGAGCAATCAACCTGCTCCCGGCTATGGCTATCCGCCACAGAGCAATCAACCTACACCCGGCTATGGCTATCCGCCACAGAGCAACCAACCTGCTCCCGGCTATGGCTATC
>JACAUC010000124.1 GCA_013390945.1 Candidatus Chloroheliaceae bacterium | reverse complement strand
TTGGTCAAGGGGTAAATCTGTAGGATGCTGCGCCAACTGGTTGCCGTCAGTTGATCTCCCAATACCCGGATATTTGGTCAAGGGGTAAATCTGTAGGATGCTGCGCCAACTGGTTGCCGCCAGTTGATCTTCCAATATCCGGGTATTGGGTCAAGGGGTAAATCTGTAGGATGCTGCGCCAACTGGTTGCCGCCAGTTGATCTTCCAATATCCGGGTATTGGGTCAAGGGGTAAATCTGTAGGATGCTGCGCCAACTGGTTGCCGCCAGTTGATCTTCCAATATCCGGGTATTGGGTCAAAGGATAGAGCTGTGGGATGCTGCGCCAACTGGTTGCCGCCAGTTGATCTTCCAGCGCGGCAGTATCGCTTTTTGCAATCCGACGGTAATAGTCCCGGTACTTTGTCGTATGCTCTGTTGCAAGCTCGCACTAGCACCTATAAAACCATTACCTTTAATGGAGTAAGTACCATTCAAGTTAAGGGTAAGTTACCCGATATATGGGCAGGTATAAATCTACAGGGTCTTTGTACCAATGGTAAACCGTCCGTAATCATGGACGGTTCAGGGATTATCACGCCCACAGATGGCTTAGTGCTTAGTGGTACTAACCTACTCTATGGAGTACAGGTCAAAAAGTTCAAAGGGCGACAAATAAAAGCTTTTGGTAGTGATAATAAACTCTTGTGTGTTACGGCCACCAATTGAATGTCTCTCGGCTCTTGCTGGCTCCTCCCGCGATTAACAATGTTAAGAGTATCTATTTTGGGGGTAAGTAGAATTGGTGGGACGAAGTGCCGCCGGACGACCACAATTCCCCCAACTTGATTGTACCTTGAGGTAAACCCTCTCTTAATTTGGTTCCACGGGCTTTTGCTAAAGTTTGCCCATCTGGGCTAAAAGCTAATTTCCAGACCTTGCCGCTATATCCTAGCCAAGGTCTTGATTATCTCACTTGTCTCGCACTACTGAGCTAAAGCTCCAAACCTCACCAAATCCTAACAATTTCTTAAACGACTGTTAAACCGTACTTAAAGATTTGTTAATATGGGCAAGTTAATATAGCTAAGATGTGGTTTAAAAGGTGAGTTTAGCTTTACGGTTTAAGTGCTTCTGAAACCTTAAGCTGTAAAATCGGTTTTGGGCTATGCCTGAGAGCTTCGATGAAAGGAGTTTGAGCCTAATGCGCTTTATAGTTTTAGGTGATCTGCATTTTGCTGAGTACCATCAGCCTGAATTAACGGAAGCCCGTAATCGCCTTTTTAGGGCTTTCTTTGCTCAAATTGCGGCCCTTAAACCGGATATAGTCTTTGCCCTTGGCGATACGGTCAACTATGGAACACTTGCCGAACTAACTAATTTATACCGCTTGGTCGCGGCCACTGATTTACCCTTTATAGCTGTTACGGGTAATCACGATTTAGCCAGCTTAGAGAAAGCTGAAGTGGCTCCGTTCTTCTTGGGAGGGCGAACACCCGCCTCGGTTAATGAATTGTATACGGCCTTCAACTTTGAACAAGTGCGCTTTATACTACTCGATACTTCCCGCATTAAGCTAAGTGATCTGGATTGGAGCGGTTATGTCTCCGAGGAGCAAGTGGAGTGGCTAAGAGCAGAAATTGCCCGGTTCAATACCATTGCTACCCACCAGTACTTAATTGTGTTGGGACATCACCCCATTTTTGGCACTACCGAGCGTAGTACCGAAGAGATGCTCAGTATTTTCAATAGTGCTGAAGTTTACGAGAGCTTTGCTACGTTAAGTGGTACTCTGGGTATCTATTTCTGCGGTCATAACCACGCCCATAGCATTATTGGCCCGGATGCGCTGGGATGGTATTTTGTTCAAACTGCTGCACCCCTAGATTGTCGCAGCTTTCGGCTGGTTACGGTTACGGAAAACCGCGTAGAAATCGAGACGCTTGATTTTGATTTGAGCGATCCGACCCTACGCCAAGCGTTTGAGTTGGCCCGCACCGGGATAGAGTCGAGTTTCGAGCCCCAAGAACACGCAGTAGTCTATGGCACTTTTCTGGATCGCAGCCTTACGATTAAAAGGGAAATGGAAGTACCTGCAAGTTTATAAGAACCTACAGACCTTGCAAAAGGAAGAGTTTGGCAAAGGAAATCAAGCTTATGCGAATAGGAATAATGTGCCATTCTAGTTTTGGAGGCAGTGCCAGAATCGGTACCCAACTTTCAATAGAATTAGCGGAACGTGGGCATCGCGTACACCTGTTTACTCGTACTCTCCCTTTTGGAGCATGGGATCAAAATAGTCCAGTGGTCTTACACCCTATTATAGCGGAAGATAGAAATAGCTTTCATCCCGCTAGTCTTTATACCGAATGGGCTCTTTCAGAAATGGAGCAGCTAAAAAATGAAATACTAGCGGTAATTGCTACCGAAGGGTTGGATATATTACATTTCCACTATGCTGTGCCTTTTGCCTTTATTGCGGTTGAAATCAAGCGGCAATTGGGCAGTGCCGCGCCTGTAATAGTCGGAACTTTACATGGCACGGATGTTAGTAACTATGGCCTCGACCCTGACAAAGGGCGTTCACTCGCCCATACTTTGCTCCAAGTGGATAGGCTAACCACCGTTTCCCATAATTATGCCCAGTTATCCACCGAGATCTTCGAGTTACCCGTCCGACCTCAAGTAATTTATAACTTTATAAATCAGGCCGATACTATAATAACTAAGGCTTTTGCCTTACCTACCCGACCCATCATTGCCCATGTCTCCAACTTCCGACCTATCAAAGATCCTGAGAGCCTCGCCCACATCTTTGTAGCACTCTGTCAGAGAACAGAGGCCGAATTATGGCTAATCGGTGATGGTCCGGAAATGGGAAAAGTTAAGGCCATCTTTCAAAAGGAAAAGGTTGAAGATAAAGTACACTATTGGGGTTTATGCCGCCACCCCCAATTAATGCCAATCCTCTCCCAAGCGGCTCTCTTATTGATGACAAGCCGTTGGGAGAGTTTTTGTTTAGTGGCCTTAGAAGCGATGGCTTGTGGTGTGCCGGTGGTTGCCCCCGCAATTGGTGGTCTACCAGAAGTAGTTCAACACGGCAAAACAGGTTTTTTATATCCACTAGCTGAACCGACCATGGCGGTGAAATTTACGCTGGAACTACTCAATGACCATTTTTTGCGGCGGCAAATGTCAGAAAGAGCCTTTTTACACGCACAAAATTTTGAGACTAGCCTAATTATCCCTTGTTATGAAGAGCTATACCAGCAAATGTTGGTAGCTGCACCGATAGTCAGCTAGATCCTTTGTTAGGGGTTTAGGCCCACATCAAATAAGTTCTGTAGATTTTGGGTAGGGGTTTATTGCGTGAACCCCTACTGTGTTTATTTCTGTAGATTTTGGGTAGGGGTTTATTGCGTGAACCCCTACTGTGTTTAGCTTGCTAACTCTTCCCCAAGAATAATCTCAGGTCGGTTTTTGGGATAGTAGCCTACCAACTTACCCGACGAGTGGCGGTAGCCCGAGGTAGCCAATTCTGAAGCGAAGAGGGTTTTCAGTTCCCAGAGCGAATTTAAGCGGTGGTAGGAATAGGCGGAATCGAATTGGATTGGCGCACCCCGATTTACAATTGCCACTTCCACCCCAGCTGCATGTGCCGCTCGGACATCATCCATACTATCACCCACCATTAGTACTTCATGGGGTGCTACTTCCAATTTTGCCAGAGCGTAGAGAATTCCGTGCGGATGAGGTTTGGGTAGCGGAGTATCCTCACTACAGGAGACTACCTGCCGTAAAGAGCTAGGCTGGAAATGAGGGCGCAGTAATTCGAGTTTGCCCAAGATTGAAACGTGGGCGGAGTTAGAGACTAGCCCCAACTCTAGCCCCCGCCCGGCTAGGTAGGAGACAATCTTTACATCTCGGTAACAAAAGGTATGCTGCATTTGTAGGTAGAGTAGCTCGGTGCTATCCAACCTCGGCCAAAATTCTTCGGCTTGGATAGACCATTTCTTCAGCATGGTATAGCGTTCCGCGCTATACCAGAAACGATCCGCTTGGTCTTGAGTAATCCCACTTACTCCAAAGTGACTCAAGGCCCGTTGCAACACTGCCAACCGCCCATAGGGTTTTAGGCCCACTAAAGTTCCGTCTAGGTCAAAGAGTACCGCACGTTTCATAGTTTAACAACCCTGCCTTCCTGCAGACTAGTCTCTGGCTACTTCGCCAAGATGCTATTGTCTAAACTTAAATCTGTTCTAACCTTTTTAGGAGCGCAGAACACTTGCTAATTTAATCAAACTAGTTTAATGGCGTTTTAAGAGCGGGTTAAATAAAGGTTATTAAAATGTTAAATAAATTTAAAACAATGTTAACATCTCATTTAAAACTCCTTTACACCAATACCTTATCATAACCATAGTTGTGCGGTATCATCTCAAAATTTCGTGGTAGGGGCGTATTGCATACGCCTAAAGCGAGGCGGGTTTATTCAATAAACCCCAGATGATACGTTGTGCGTTTCCTTGCTCTTATCAATGGTTTAGAAATGAGCGTTGGTTAAAAATTCAAAAGATGCAAAATCCAAATTCAAATGAGACTTCGCCAGTTCTGGTAGAAATCAAGGACTTAAGAAAAGTATATCCCAATGGATATGAAGCTCTTTCTAATATCAGCTTCACTTTGAAGAGTGGCGAGTTTGTCTGTATTATCGGGCGTAGTGGCGCGGGTAAGTCCACCCTCTTGCGCTGCATTAACGGCCTTATTCCCCTAAGTGGTGGTAGCTTGCGTGTGAATGGCACCGAATTTACCACGCTGAGTGACCAAGAAAAGTTGTTACTCCGCCGTCGGATCGGGTTTATCTTCCAAGAATTTAATTTGGTGGATCGCTTGACCGTTTTGCGTAACGTCCTGATCGGGCGAATCGGCTACAAAAACGATTTAAGTGCGATGTTGGGCTACTTTAGCCAAGAAGATCGCGAGAAGGCTCTCTGGTCTCTAAAGCGGGTTAATATGCTACATCGGGCCAAAAGCCGGGCTGATCGCCTTTCTGGTGGAGAGAAGCAAAGGGTAGCGATTGCCAGAGCTTTAGCCCAAGAGCCTTTTCTGATTTTGGCCGATGAACCAGTCGCCAGCCTTGACCCAGAACTGACTTGGGAGGTTATGAACGATTTGCAAACCATTGCTAGAGAAGAAAACGTGCCTACTCTGGTCAATATTCATGATCTTGAAACGGCTCGGCACTTCGCCGACCGCATTATCGGAATCGCTAAGGGGCGCATCCTCTTTGATGGCCCGGTACGAGATTTAACTTCGGATCATCTGCGCGAAATTTATCGAAGCAACGATCTTCAAAAGAAATCGCGCTATGAAATATAAACCGATTAAATGATCTCCTTAAACTCTCTAAGGCGGCGAACCGAACGGCTCGCCTTAGGCCAAAATATTCGTTTTGCTAGGAAGGGTAGTATTGTGTCAATTGAAGAAAAAGACCCGCTTCAGCTAATCGCCGGAAAGCGGACGGAGCAGGAAGCCACTTTTATTAGCACGGTTCATCAGGGACCAGAACGGGAATTAGCCCGGCCTTTTGGGATACCTGATTGGAAAAAGCTGGGAATTTTGTTGCTCTCCTCTATCACTCCCATACTCTTCTTTACCCACAATATTAATCTCGATAAGCTGATACTCAACTGGAAAATATCTTTTGATGTTAATCTAGTTACTTCCCTGATAATAATCGTGCTTGGGGTAGTGGCAATTGTGCCGAAAGCACTGAAAAATCCGATGCTTTGGCTCAGCCAGAAGACGATCACTTCTCTGGTGGTTTTACTGCTGCTGGCCGCTTTTTTCCTTTTCAAAGTACTAAATTTGGGTACTTTTAGCTATAGCCTAGATAAGTTGGATCTAAGCTCGGGTATCGGATTGTTGTGCCTAGGGCCAGTGGTATTTCTGGCTTTTCGGAAAAGTGTTGCAGCCGTGGCAGTTCTGGTCGCTTTTTTCCTCTGGTGGGGTTTCAGCATCCGAGGTTTTGGCACCGAGACTGTAGTAGATCTCTTCACCAGTGAAAATGGGGCGCGTTTGCTTAGGAACCTTACCCCTCCGCGCTGGGAATATTTTACTAGGGTGATTGACCCGATGCTCTTGACGGTACAGACAGCCATCACATCCACCGTGATCGGTGTCATTATAGCCTTGCCCCTCAGTATCTTGGCCGCCCGCAATACGACACCTCATCCGGTGATCTACAACGTGGTACGCTTTTTAATTAATACCATCCGGGCCGTACCAGCTTTAATCTGGGCGTTACTTTTAATTCCTTTTGTGGGCCTAGGGCCAGGAGCCGGTATTTTAGGCTTAGGACTTCATTCCGTTTCAGTACTGACCAAACTCTTTGCCGAATCTTTTGAATCGGTTAAACCACAACCCCTCGAAGCTCTGAACGCAGTAGGAGCAAATGGGCTAAAAACTTTCCGCTGGGGGGTCTTTCCGCAGGCATTTCCCTTAGTAGCCAGCTACTCGATCTTCAACTGGGAGTCCAATGGGCGCGACTCAACCGTAGTAGCTTTTGTGGGTGGGGGGGGGGTTGGTTTCCTGCTCCAGCAAAACCTATCAGTACTGGATTATACCAATGTAGCCGTATTACTAATTGTATTGATAATTACTGTAGCCATAATGGATCGCTTTAGCGACTTTATACGCTCAAGGATTATCTAATCTAATTAAATTCTAATACCAAACTGTATCACAGAAAAAATAAAGATTAAGTTAAGTTAAAAAGGAGAGAAGATGTTTCAAGTGAAGAACAGAGTCCAGTTAATGCGCCTCTTTGGTGTTTTACTGGCAACCCTGCTACTGACGGCACTGCTGGCGGCTTGTGGCGACAGTACCACTACTGGTACCATTGCGGCTAGTACCACAGCACCAGCGGCGGCGGCCACAACTGCGGTTGCCACCACTAAAGCGGCCACGACTGCTGCGGCCACGACTGCTGCTGCGGCCACGACTGCTGCTGGTACTGTGGCAACAGGTGCGCCAAAAATTAGCTTGAAGAAGCTAGTGGTTGGTCTTATCCCGGCGGAGAACGCTACCAAGAGTATTGATAATGCTCAGCCCTTCGGCAAAGCCCTAGAGAAGGAATTGGGCGTACCAGTCGAAATTTGGGTAGGAGCCAGCTATACTGCTACTATCGAGGCACTTGCCAGTGGCAAGATTGACGTGGCTTGGCTTGGTCCTTTCAGCTACGTATTGGCTGCGGACAAATACAACGCTGAAATATCGGTGATGCAACTTGGTGAAGGTGGTGCGACTAGCTATAACAGCCTGATTATCACTACTCCCAAAACCAACATTAAGACTTTGGCCGATCTGAAAGGCAAGAGTTTCTCCTTTGTAGATCCGGCTTCTACCAGTGGCAACCTCGTACCGCGCTATATTTTTATGAAAAATGGGATTGACCCCGATAAAGACTTACAGGCTGTTTATGCCGGAGATCACAATGCTTCCCTAAATGGGGTGCTGAGTGGTAAAACTAGTGCCGGAGCCGTAGCTAGTGACATTTTCAAGAAGTCAATGGATAATGGGGACTTCAAGGAGAGCGATATAGTCATTATTCAGAAGAGCGATCCAATACCCAACAGCCCAATAGCGGTTCGCAAAGAGATGGTAGCTGGCGACAAAGCCGCCATCAAGCAGGCGTTCTTGAATATCAAAGATCCTGAAGCCCTTAAAGCCATCATTGCGGTAGGTTTCGTGGAAACACCTGACAGCAATTACAACGTTTTGCGCGACATTGCCACCACGCTGAAATTGGATCTGACCAAACTGAAATAGTAACAAATTTAACTTGAAGGACTGGTTCCATTTGAGGTCAGTCCTTTAAGTTAAAAAGCAGGAAAGTTGAGCTAAGTTTGAAGAAAGTTTAAAATTTTCCCGGTAGGCTATCAAGGGCTTTTTGCAAACGTTCTTTGGCTTCGCGGGCTATTGGCTCCAGAGCCGGATTGCCTATCACTTCCATTGCTAAGATCGGGTTGGAGCTTTAAAGCTGAACTCATTCAAGCTCAATTCGGAAAGTAACCCAAGCTCGGTTTGAGTATTGAATATTATTCGCCAACAGCATCAATAATTCGTGTGGTGGGCGTATTGCATACGCCCAGTGTGTGGTGGGTTTATTGAAAAGCCAATGTTGCAGTTTGGAAGACTTTAGCTATGTACCAACCGCTCCCGGCCTGAGACAAAGACGCGCCGCACTTTGGGGTGGCGTTCTAGCCTGACCACAATCAAATCGGCTACCTTGCCAATTTCCAACGAGCCTAGTTCTGCACCCAATCCTACCGCTTGGGCTGGTCTGAGGCTGACCATCTGGACGGCTTGTGGCAAACTCATTAACTGGTGGGAGGCCAGTTTAAAAGTAGCGGTTAGCATCGCGGAGGGGTAATAGTCCGAGCAAAGCACATCGCACACCCCGGCCTGAATTGCCTGAATTGCACTTAGATTACCCCCACTAGACTTGCCCCGTAATACGTTTGGTGCGCCCATACAGACCGCCAAACCAAGTTCAGAAGCCCGCCGCGCCGCTTCCATCGTCGTCGGAAATTCGACAATGGTGATACCCAGTGCAGGCCATTGCTCCACTTTTTCGGCGGTATCGTCATCGTGGGTGGCAAGGGCAATCCCGGCTGCGCGAGCCTGTTGGGTGATGCTCTCGATCCGGCGTGGTATTTCAGCCTCTTGGCTCTTCTTCATTGCCAGCAACGCATCAATTTCGGCATCGCTCCGGTGGATGGTACGTTTGATATAAGTCCGAAACAATTCTTCGGTGGTATATTGTCCCTGACCGGGAGTGTGGTTCATCAAAGAAGCCAGACGCACTTCTTTACCAGCGATCAAGCGGCTAACCGTCTCAAACCCTATCTGACTGGTTAGCTCTAGCCGGGCGTGAACCTCATGCCGCACCAAATTATCATGCTCACTTTTAATGGCCTGAGCAAAATCATGGACGAAATTAACCGAGCGCACCCCAAATTCATTATCATCTAGGGAGAGGGCGTGAAATTCGGTGGTAATGCCACAACCCGCCAACCGACGGTCTACCTCGTGCAAGGCCACGTGTAGATCAAACTGGACACCAGGCCGGGGTTCCACCAGCTTTTCAATCGCATCGCAATGCAAATCAATCAGCCCCGGCAAGAGAAAATCCCCCTTAGCGTCTAATTGTGGCCCTTCTTGAGTCGGGCAGGTGTTACTTTCGCCCAGCCCGACAATCTTGTCCGCTTCAATTAATAACCAGCCTCTCTCAAGCAAGCGGTCTGGCAACACCAGCGTGGCGTTTTTTATTAAAGTCCTCATCAGTTTATCCTATGTATATAGATTGGTCAGCTATCAGCCAGCCAGAAAATTTCATCGGCCAGCGATTCCAACGCTTGTGTATCGTGGGAAACGACAATTATGCCTACCCCTCTCGCTTTAGCCTCGCTTATCATCTCCAGCACAATGGACTTAGAATGAGGATCTAGGCTGGCGGTCGGTTCATCTAGCAGCAAGAGGCGTGGGGAGGCGATAAAAGCCCGGGCCAGATTCAGCCGCTGTTGCTCTCCGCCACTGAAGGTTATAGGGTAAGCCTGCCAACGACTCTCCTCCAAACCTAGCCGCGCCAACCAAAGAGCAGCTTCGGCGCGAGCTTCCGTTGCCTTCATTCCACAGCGCACCAAAGGTTCGGCCACTACATCTAGGGCCGGTACACGCGGCAAGACTTTAAGAAACTGCGAACAATAGCCAAGCTCATGCTCCCGCAACTGGAGTATCGCTGCTTCGCTGGCGGAGGAGAGGTCAATCCGTCCCAGATTCAAAGAGTCATACCAAATTTCACCACCGCTAGTCAGGTAGGTACGATAAATACATTTAAGGATCGTAGTTTTACCCGCCCCACTCCTACCCCTTATCAGAAGAACATTCCTACTTCTCGCCGTAAACGAAACATCCTTAATAGGATTTATTGTAGGGACGGTAGCTGTGGGAGGGGTATCTGAGAGAGGAGTACCTGTGGGATTAGTATTTGTGGGAGGCGGCTCCGCCCGCCGATTTGCCAACAGGTGAAGCTGGAAATATTTTTGTAACCCGCGTACCTCTAAAAGAGGTGGTGCGGCACTGACAGTCTTTTGCATAGCTTTTCTTGATTGCACTTTCTAGCTACTAGCTACAGAGTTGAAGAGACCAACAATTGAGTGTAAGGGTGTTGTGGGTCTTCCAGAATCTGATCGGTAAGACCATGTTCCACCATCTGACCATTCTTCAGCACCACCGTCCGGCTTGCCAGTTGTTTTATGACACCCAAGTCGTGTGAGACCACCAACATTGCGATTCTTAGCTCCCATTGCAAACGCTTGATAAGATCCAGCACCCGCGCCTGAACCGACAGGTCTAGCCCGGTTGTCACTTCATCCAGCAGCAAGACGGCGGGGTTACTGGAGAGTGCCTTTGAAATCTGTACCCGTTGCAACATACCACCGCTAAAAGTGTGTGGATCATCATCCAACCGCGACGGAGGCAACTCGGTCAATTGCATCAACTCACTGGCCCGTTGCCGGATCTGACCTACATTTCGCCAGCCAGCCATCAAAAGCTTTTCCGCCACATTGCCACCGACGGTAAAATTCATATTCAGACCAAGTTCAGGTCGTTGGTGAACGATACCAAGTTGTTGATTGCGAAAAACGCGCCGGGCGAATTTGTCCAGTGCCAACAGATTGATTGGCTCAGCATTTGACGTTCCTAGCGAACGATACCAGAGTTCGCCCGTATCGGCTGGGTTGCTCAAATTTACAAGCTGCATTACAGTGGATTTGCCGCTACCACTCTCACCCACTATGCCCAGCGTTTCAGCCTCACCGAGGTCAAAACTTATACCGCTACAGGCTATCACCGTCCCGCACACTTGGCATTGGTTCGTATCATGATCCGGGCCAGTCAGAGTAGTGCAATAAGGACAGCCCGACCCATAGCGGCGGGCCAAGTTGCTGGCTCTAAGCACCCATTTACTACTATTGTCACTCATCAAATTACTTTCTTTCGCTTATTACAATAGCTAGTGTCAGAACAGAAGAAGGCCCAGTAACCCTCTGTACCATTGGTGGCACTGTGGGAGGCGGTTCCGTCCACCGATTTAGCCTCGATATAGTGCTGGGTCAAGTAGGTAGCGGTACTGCCGCACTTTTCGCAAGCTTGGCCCGGCTTTTGTTCCGTTTTAAACGGATAGTCCTCGAACTCCAGCGGCGCAACCCGACTATAGGGGGGGATGGCGTAAATTCGCTTTTCACGTCCAGCCCCATAAAGGTAGAGCGTCTTCGACATATGCAGGGCTGGTACATCGTAGCGGGGAGCGGGAGTAGTATCCATCAGATAACGTTCTTCCACCATCACCGGGTATTGTGAGGAAATATCCACATCACCGGAGCGCACCACGCTTTCATACATATAGACCCAAATCGGGGCATAATCCGCCTCGGCGTGCATCTCGGTTGAGCGCTCGATGGAGGGCTCCACCCAGCGCAAAGGGTCAGCCATCGGAACCTGTAAGACCAAAATTTGATCTTCACCCAACGGTTCCTCTGGTACGCGGTGGCGGGTCTGAACGATAGTGGCCTCCAACGTATCGGTGGTAACTTGCAGATTGGTGGTCTTCTGAATAAAGCGGCGCAGGTTCACCGCGTTGACGCTATCGTCATCGCCTTGGTCAATGACCTTCAGGGTATCGTCCGGCTTGACCAGCGCGAGGGTTATCTGTAGCCCGCCAGTACCCCAGCCTTTGGCGACAGGTAGGTCACGGCTGGCAAAAGGAACCAAGTGGCCGGGAATAGCAACCGCCTTGAGTAGCTTGCGCCGCACCTCCCGCTTAGAATCCTCATCAATAAAACCAAAATTATAAAGGGTATCCTCCTCCTGCTCTCTATCGCTGGAAGTGGCTTCCTCAGAGGGGGCGGTAAGCTGTGTAATCAACGCCTTGAGCGAATCTGGTTGTTTCATCCTTCGTCTTCTCCATTATCGGGCATAATTCTCTCTACCTCGTCCGCTTCGGTGGGCAGGGCTAATTTTTGGCGAAAGCGACGGTGCTTTTCGGCAGATTCGGCAGATTTAGCAGTAGCATGATCTTTGGCTCGCTCTAACACTCTAATGTCGGCTTGGAAAGTGACGTAGTGCGGAAGTTTGTAGTGGGCCGTAAAACCACTAGCTTCAATGGCATCTACGTGTAACAAGACAAATTCCTCATTGGCTGCTGGGCCACTTTGACCATGCAACTTACCCGCTTTGGAAGCACTCAGCACCCGATCTAAGATTGCCATACTGACCGCTTTATCCTCGCCATGCCCAAAGCTAAAGCCGTAGCCCAAACCAAATTTTGGCGAACTCTCTTCCTCGGCCTCATTGGTGGACTTAACCCTAGAGACCATCTCACATTCGGTTGCCAGAATCTCACCGATTTCCACCACCTCACCCGTCAAGGGATGGTTTACTTCTACCGGCAAGTAGCCCACTCTCATTTCACCCAACGTCGGGTGTACGTCCCCATAACCTCGAATACTGCTATAGGCAAAAGCCAGCAGGCTACCGTTATCACCCCTCGTCAGAATTTGCAGGCGGACACTTCGAGGAGCGGGAAAGCTGATGGCTTTGCGGGTTACATCAAACGGCTCTTCTTCTTCCGCGCCTTTCTCAGCTTCGGCCATAATGCCTTGCGCTCGCATACTTTCGATCACCTTCGGGAAATAACCCACCTGCCCGTCGGATGGACTATTTTGTCGCACTTGGGCTTCAAAGTCCGCTAGGTAGCGGCGCACCGTTTGGCTGGACTCGTGGTTCAACAAAGTATTTAGGAGCCGAGGTTGATAATCGCGGGTAGGCCCAAGCAATTGACCACCGGGTATATCTTTGAAAGTGGAGGATATGCGACGGATGGCTCTCATCCTAGCTCCTGACGTGGGCAAGCTATAGGAGAGGCGGGGTAGGGTAGAGCGGTAGGCTCTCAGCAGAAAGCTGGCCTCCACTGCGTCTCCTTCGCTCTGCTTGAGAGCCAAAGCTGCTAGGGCCGGGGCATAGAGCGAACCTTCGCCCATGGCTCGATCCACTGCCAGTCTAAATTGATCTTGAATTTGCTCTATTCTAATCGGTTCGGATTCGCCCCTGAGCCGAAAATATTCGACTAGTTGCTCGGCCTTTAAGACCGCCTCCGTACCCCCTTTTGTAGCTACATAGCCCATAATATCTCTTTCCTACCTATTTAATATTTTAGTGGTGCGAGGAAGCCCGACACACTGCCCCAGCGTGTCAATCAAATAAAGATCTATCCCCAACGGATAATTACCCCTAGAAGCATTTATCGCGACGATTTCGCTGCGCTCCATTCCAGCCACATATAAGCGGCGGGAGTGTAAAATGCCCGGCCCGCTCAGTTCTAATTCTAGCCAATCTCTACCAGTCTTGGGGGTATCAGAGAGTTGTTCGACACAATAAAAAGCGGTCGCACTAGATTCTGGCTCAAGCAAAGTGCCTTGGCTCAGTTCCTTGAGTAAGCCGCCACTTCTACCCTCACAAAAGAAGGCGAAAGCTACTGCGCTAGGTGATTTTAGACTAGCTCCACTCCTGAGCGATAACCACCGGACGGCGGCACTCTCCTGCTGGAGCCAAGTACCGCCAGAGGCTATGGCAAAGCTTACTTCGCCATCTATCAAACTCAAAAACGCCCCCAGCGCATAGGGATTAAGGGTTGCATTTTCACGGGTGGGGTGGGTCGGAGCTTCATCCAGCCAACCCCCCGGAATTTCGGGATATTCCAATTGATTGAGTTTGCCCGGCCTTGCCAAGCTATCTAAAAGATGGCGGAAGGTAGAGGCATTGTAATAAATTTTGGTTTGTGGACTTTGTAGCCAAACTATTTGCACTAAACGATTCCTTTCGTAGACTGGTTTATCTAACCTAGATGGTCTCAAACTCAACTCTGGTACTATTGACCAGTTGGTAGAGACGTTGGCGTTCAGTTTGGAGCAGTTGGTTGATACGGGCAAGTTCCGTTTTAAGATGCTCGGTCAGTGGGCTGTTTTTCCGTAGTGCCGCATCCACCAGTGCCACCGCCATCGCCCGGCGGTCGTTTTTACCCAGCACCATCCCGTAGCCGAATTGTCCATCTAGTTCCAATTTGACCTCGGTTACTAGGACTTCCCCAGCATTAAATTGGCTCTCCTCTACCGACTCCTTGACCCGCAACATCACCAACCCTTGCAGTGGACCACTGAGGATGTGTAGTTGGTCGTTGGGATGGGCTTCTAATACTTCGGCGGCGAGTTGGCAAGCCAAACCCTCATCACAGTTTGCCAAAACCGAATAGTGGTTTACTTCCTGATGATCCAAAAATGCGTCTCCTTATGTAGACTAGTCGCAGACCCGTAATTAATCTGAAAATTGTATCATCTCAATAATTCGTGTAGGGGCGTATTGTATAAGCCCGCCTGCGGCGGGGTTTATGTGAACTTGGTCAACGTAACCTGGGTTGGTTGTCCAATAGGCCAGCTTACAACCCCTACCCATTGAGAAGATACGGAAAAGCAGTGGTCTGGGGAAGCACCCATGACCTTCTTATAACTCTATTTAATTTTAGCAACGAGAATTTATTAACTTATTAATAGGTTGTTAAATTTCGGCCCTAAGATTTTAACAAAAACAATTTGACCCCTGTCCTCTGTCCGCTTGGTTTGTTCACTGGTGAACAAACCAAGCGGACAGGAATCGGAACTAGCAATGCCCTGCCACCGAAAAGGTAGATCATCCAACGCAAAAGCCTTTGTCGGTGCTTCTGCCTCTAATCCAAGCATTTTCAAATCCCGGCGATTTGATATTAGATCCCTTCGCTGGATCAGGCTCAACCGGGGTTGCCGCCCTCAAGCTTGGTCGTTGGGCGCACTTGGTCGAGCAAAGCCCGAATTATGTGAGGTTGGCCCAAGAGCGCATAGGTCGTATCGCAAGCGCATAACCAAACGTAGCAAAGTAGCTACATACTTTGCTACGTTTTTTGTTTTTGGTAACAGGTAGCCGCAACAATGGTCCATCGCGGTTTTATTCGCCCACCTTAGATGGTCAAGGTCAAAAGGGCGGTAATTCGGCCCCAGCGCGACCTAACGGCGAGGGCGATGCGGCGGCGGCGGCATCCTCACAGGCAACCAGCAAGCAGATTAGTTTTATCTATAGCACTGGACAATCGCAGGTCGGGAGCAGGTTGTAGCACTCTGTCAACAAAATTTCGGTGTAGCACCAGATGGGCTGTCCAAAAGTAATGCCAGCCGCTTCATTGACATCCTGAAGCAGTCTGCCTAATCCTGCCAAACCACAGAGGGCGTCAGTAACCACGCTTGTGCGCCGTCCGCCATCCTCTGTGGTTTGTCCACTAACTACTACAAGCAAGCAAAGGAGGAGTCGTCGGTGTCAGCATCAATCAATTTGGTCAAACCGCAAACCCGCAACCGTCAAGTTCGGCTTAAAAATAATTATGCGGATCGTTGGTTTTACCTGCATTTGCCGAACCTTTCAGGATTGGAAAAAATCCTAGTGCGTCATGGTTGCGAAATAGTCGAGGCTAACGCTGAGCTTGGCTATATTATCTTTATCGCGACAAACCGCGTCCGAATGGACAAGGATTTTAGGGATTTTATCTCTGCTGCTTTTTGCCGGTTTCTGCGGGATGAGGTGCTGTGGTTGGGTTTGAACCTCAACCATACCAAATCCCATCAGGCAATGCGTCAGTACGCCAATCGTTTGTATCTTTACTGGCAAGACTGCGGCGTATTCCAAGATTTTTCTGATAGGTGGCAATCCAGAATTAGTCCGCCAAAAACAAAAAGAAAGAGGTAATTATTCCTATGTTGGCCTATGGCAAACGTCGGCGCGATCCTTATGGCAAACTTCCTCCGATTCGCGGCTATGGGGCTGAGTCTAGTAGCTGCACTCAAGTAGGAATAGGAAAATACCCGAAAGATCGGCGCGATACCACTCCTGCCCGTAGCTATGCCAGAACAGACCGGGCGCGAAAAATCGGTTAATATTTATTTTATTTTGTAACCGTTCACGGGCTTTTCAAACTAAATAGACACAACAAAATAGTCCATAA
>JACAUC010000123.1 GCA_013390945.1 Candidatus Chloroheliaceae bacterium | reverse complement strand
CGGGATTTTCAATCCTGATTTTGCCTATCAATCGGGATTTTCAATCCTGATTTTGCCTATCAATCGGGATTTTCAATCCTGATTTTGTCTATCAATCGGGATTTTCAATCCTGATTTTGCCTATCAATCGGGATTGGAAATCCCTCCTACAAGGGATTAGGGCCGAATTATGGTTTCGTTGCGATCTGGCCCAACGCCGATGTAGCGGACAGGTACACCACCCTCCCGTTCAATACGCTCGATATATTGACGGGTGGCCTCGGGTAGTTCCTCCCAACTGCGGGCTTGATTGATAGATTGTTGCCAACCCGGTAAGGTCTGGTAGATGGGGGTACACTCTTCTAAGAAGGTTGCATCACCCTCATAATAGTGGGCTAGGCGACCTTTATGCTCGTAGTGGGTGGAAAGCTGAATCTGCTCAAAACCGTCCAATACGTCCAACTTGGTCAAGGCAAGGCTGGTAAAGCCATTAAGGGCGGCGGTAAAACGCACTAATTCGGCATCAAACCAACCACAGCGGCGAGGTCGGCCTGTAGTCGCCCCAAATTCCATGCCCACTCGTCGAAGCTCTTCCCCGGAGGTATCGTTTAACTCGGTGGGCATAGGACCGTTTCCAACACGGGTAATGTAAGCTTTGCAGACCCCAATTACCTCGTTTATAGCATTGAAGGGAATACCTGCCCCAGCGGTGGCCGCTGAAACTAGGGTAGTGCTGGCAGTGACAAACGGATACGCTCCCCAGTCTGTATCTAGCAGAACCGCCTGCGCTCCTTCCAACAAGATGTTTCGGTTCTCTTTGAGCGCGTCTTGCAACAGCCCGAAAGTCTCTTTGATATAGGGCTGTACGACACTATAGTAACCGAAAAATTCGTCGGCAATCTGGTGGGCATCGAGTGGTTCGCCACCCAGAGCCACGATTAGCCGATTTTTGATTGAAATCTGCAAGTTGAGCTTTTCGGTAAAGAGGCTAGGCCGGGCCATATCTGCCAATCTTAGGCCATTGTAGCCCGCTTTATCGGCGTAGGCTGGACCTATTCCTCTGCCGGTTGTGCCTGTACTCATCGAGCCTTTGGCCTGCTCATAGAGCCGATCAAGGGCGCGATGATAGGGCATAATCAGGTGGCAACGTGGCGAAATAAAGAGCCGATCTTTGAACGAAACACCAGCTTTATCAAACTCGCGCAACTCCTCGATAAAAGAGGCTAAATCCAGCACTACTCCCGGCCCGATGATACATTTTGCGTTGGGATGAAAAGCCCCACTTGGCATCAGATGTAACTTGAAGGTGCCATGCTCATTGACAATAGTATGACCCGCATTATTACCGCCGTTGAAACGTACTACCAGCTCGGCTTCTTGGGCCAGAATATCAACAAACTTCCCTTTTCCCTCGTCGCCCCATTGAGCGCCAATGACTGCTGTTACCGACATAATTGAAATCTCCTTCTGCCTGCTACTAAACGCCGCAGTTTAGTCGAGATTAGAAGAAGTATTTCAAAGCTCCTTTTTTTAGCCTGAGGGCCATACTGAGCTAAAGATCCGAGATTCGAAATAACTTCAGACAAAAAAGGCGACCCCCTAAAATGGGCCGCCTTTTTACGTAGCCTAGCTTATTCTAACATTTTCTAGCCTTAATAACAAGCTGCTTGGGCCTAGATTCTCAAGTTTTAGAGAGGCGGGTTTTGCTTATGCCAGTTGGTTGCCTGTTCGTAGGCATAGGCGACCCGTAGCACTTTTTCCTCACCCAACACCGGGCCGAGGATTTGCAGGCCCACTGGCAACCCCTCCGAGAAGCCACACGGTACCGAAATACCCGGCACCCCCGACATATTGGCGGCGATTGTCAGAACGTCGCTCAGGTACATCGCCAAAGGATCGTTAGCCTTTGCGCCAATCTTAAAAGCGACCGTAGGCGACGTGGCGCAAATAATTGCATCGAACTTCTCATAAACTTTATCAAAGTCGCCCTTAATCATAGTACGTGCCTTCTGTGCCTTGATGTAATAGGCATCGTAATAGCCGCTACTCAGGGCATAGGTTCCAATCATAATCCGGCGCTTGACCTCTTTGCCAAAACCCTTGTCACGGGTTTGGAAAAAACTCTCCCACATAGTCTGCGCGTCTACGTCGCTTAGGCCGTACTTTACGCCATCGTAACGGGCTAGGTTGGCACTGGCTTCAGCAGGAGCAATAATGTAGTAGGTACTGAGGGCGTATTTGGTATGCGGCATCGAAACCTCATCTACTTCTGCTCCCAATTCTTCCAATTTGGTCACAGCAGCCCGCACCGCCTGCTCTACTCCCGGATCCATTCCTTCGACAAAATATTCTTTAGGCAGGGCCAACCGGATCCCTTTCAGGTCAGGGATAAGAGCTTTGGTATAGTCGGGTACTGGGGCATTAATGCTGGTGCTATCTCTTTCGTCGTGACCTGCGAGGCAGTTCATCACTAGGGCGCAGTCCTCTACTGTGCGAGTAAAAGGGCCAACGTGATCGAGCGAACTAGCAAAAGCCACCAGACCATAGCGCGAGACCCGTCCATAAGTCGGCTTGAGACCAACCACCCCACAAAGCGAAGCAGGTTGGCGAATCGAGCCGCCGGTATCCGAACCAAGTGCAAAAAAACACTCGCGAGCGGCAACTGCGGCACTGCTTCCGCCACTAGAACCACCCGGCACGGTCTCCAAATCCCAAGGATTGTGTGTGGGGAAGTAGGAACTATTTTCGGTGGAAGAACCCATCGCAAATTCGTCCATATTGGTCTTACCGAGTAAAATCGTACCAGCCTGCTTCAACCGCTGAGCGACGGTGGCATCGTAGATGGGTACAAAATTTTCCAAGATTTTCGAGCCGCAAGTAGTCCGTACTCCTCGCGTAGAGAAGACATCTTTAAGGGCCATCGGGATACCTGCCAGTGGGCTACGAAGTTGGCTTGAGCCACTGCTGGCCTCCCCATACATCGAAGCGTCCACTAGGCGAGCCTGTTGCAGAGCCAGATCAGCCGTTACCGAGAGGTAAGCTTTAACCTTTTCATCTACTTCTTCAATGCGGCGTAGCTGGGCTTCGGTCAGTTCTAGGCTAGAGACCTCGTGTTTGCGTAACTTCTCCGAGGCTTCTTTTAAAGTTAGGTCATAGAGTTCCAAAAATGAGTCTCCTTAATCTTCCAACCCCTACTTTTCAAAAATGGGTCGTACCCGAAAATAGTTATCTTCCCGGAACGGAGCGTTAGCCAAAACCTCCTGCGCTGGAGCGGAGGGACGCACTTCATCAGGTCGCATCAAGTTCTGGACGCTAATTACTTGGGCCGTCGGTGGAATATGGCTGGTATCCAATTCGTTTAACATCTCGAAATAATCTAGGATGGGGGCCAATTCCTCGCGCATCTGCTCTTTTTCGGCCTCGTTCAAGCCTAACCGGGCCAAGTGGGCTACATCTTCAACCACTTTCAGGTCTAATTTCATCCCTGAATTCGCTCCTTCTTTGTAAATTCCCTATTTTACCAACTGGGTAAATTAATATCCGCCCGATTATAACATTTTAAGACCCTTACAGACAAGCCCTTCTAGGTCTCTTTGGGTAATTGCCGCTTGAAATTTGAGGCTAGATAGGTTATAATAAGTTCACTTTGAAAGGGCCCATAGCGCAGTGGTTAGCGCAATCGACTCATAATCGACAGGTCGCAGGTTCGAATCCCGCTGGGCCCATCTATTAATAATAATCTCCAATTTTTCCAAACTAAAAAATATTGTTGAATATTAGCGAAAAGTTTCCGAGGCCAACCGGGTAGCTTCTTGGGCTTTTTTGATGGTGGCCTCTATTTCCTCGACTAGTTTATCGAGTTGCCCCGGTTTAAGGCTATCCAACTGCTGACCACGCTCCGTCAGGCGGTCGCGTTCGTTGCGGGCTTGGACGTAGAGTTCGTTAGCTCTCACTGGCACACTTTTTTGGCTGTTTAGAGTAATCCTAGTGAGTTGAACGACTTCTTGCAACTGCCGAAGACCTTCACGGGCGGCTAAACGTCCGGTCTTTAGCTGCTCTACTTCTACCGCCGCCTGAGCCACCGTATCGGTGATTAACGAAATAGCTTCTTTGGAGAGGCGCAAACAGGTGACATACTGGGGTGGATTAATTTTGATGGCCCGACGAGCTTCGCCAATCCGCTGAATCGCCCCTTGCAAGTAGACGTTGGGATCACTACTCAACAGGGCAGCACGGGCGGTTAGGAGAGCCTTGGCCTCGGTCAACTGGCGCAATGCTTCGGTTAGGGCATCCTCCGCATCTTGGGAGGCATGGGAAAAATTGGTTCCAGCCAGCCGGATCATATCAAACTTGGCCGAACAACTCTCTAGGAGTCGCTGGGAACGTAGGGCCAAATCTTCGGCCTCACGATAGCCTTTGCGTTGGAGTGCTTGCCTCCCTCCATCCACGAGTTGCCCGGCAGTCAGCAACTCGCGCTGGGCCGTAATTAGGGCGGCGGAGACTTCAGGGAAGTTTTCGGCTCCCGCCAGCCGCATTTGTTCCACTAGATTACACATTTCGCTGAAAGTAGCATCTACCTGAAGCCGTTGGCGTTGGACAGCCTCTACCTTGCCGGAGGCGGTTTGGCGAGGGCGGTCTAATTCGGTCTTTTTTTGGCGGGTTTCTTCCAGCCAATGACGCATTTCTGCTACCCGGCTCTCGATTCGGAGGGCAGGTTGAACCAACTCAAACGCTTGTTGGTCATTGACCCTTTCGGGTAGGGGTCGCCCAGTAATCTCACTAATATCCCGAAAGAGATTATCCAGTACCGCTTGGGCCCGTTCTAGGGGTACTTTAAGCGACGCTAAATCGGCAGACTGGTATTCGTCTGCCTCCAATTCTAGGGTTAGCTTTAAATCTTCAAACTCGGTATTCAGGTCGGTGACAAGGGCCGAAGCGAGCATTCGTCGCTTAGTGATTGCCTCGGCCCTAGCTTTGGCCTCTTTCGCACCGGGCATCCAGTCTGCCATTACTCAAACTCAACTCCGGTTTTGCAGTTCTAAGTTCGGCCTGTTAACCTAAGAGGAGGAACTTAGAGCGCAGAACTCAACTAATGCGTACTTGAATATTATAACGGGTTCCGATTTTAATTATATCACCTTGGTTGAGCCGGGTAGGTGTACCTGGTTCCAAATCCTGCCCATTTAAGCTGGTCCCATTCGAGCTTTCTAGGTCTTGCACGTAGAAAAAGCCATCGCTCTTTTCTTTCCAGATTGAAAAGTGGCGACGACTGGCCGCGCCATCGTCTAGGTTTAGATCGGGGAAGACTCGCGTCTTGGCATCTTGACGGCCCAACAATAATTCATGGCCCTTATATTCTACCACTTCTTCACCATAAGGCCCACTGACCTGTAGCTGCAATTGGGTGGGTATAGCCGAGGTGGGCGGCGCAACCGGAGGTGTGGTTGCAACTGGTAATCCAAAAGCATTATCCTCTGCCGGGCTAGTTGTTGGCGGTACGCTAAGCGGGGAGGCGACGGGAGCAGGTGCTACCGCAACTACAGGGCTACCAGCAGGCGCAGAGAAAGCTTTGTCCCAATCATCCGGCGACATACCATCGTCTTTGGAGGCCGGTGCCGGTGCCTCCTCCGAAAGTGGTTTTGCGACCGGGCTAGGCTGATTGCTGCCTGCATTAGCGGACTGGTTGGCGGGAAGCTTGCTTAAATCGTTACCACAATTGAAACAAAAGACATCGCCTACTGCGTAAGGTGCTTTGCAGGAGGGACATACCAGTCCATCGGGTGCATTTCCCACCGGGAGGGGTGGTGGTGCGGCGACCGAAGCTTTTAAGGCATTTGGTAGAGGCAATTGCGCCCCACAATTTTCACAAAATTCGGCATCATCCGGGTTTTTATGTTGGCATTGCGGACATGTGATAGTCATTGATCTAAATCTCCTGTGATAAATTTAGGAAAGTAACACAGATGAACACAGAGAACCTCAGATACACACTGATATAGAGATATTTCAAGCTCCCTATGTTTCGTCCATTGGTGGCTGTGGTTCTCCAGTTCTCTCCGTGTTACTTTGTGTTACCTGTTTCTTACCGATGGGTTTTAGGTTACTTCAACCGACTGGTCTTACCACTGTTAATAGCGACACTCTTCTTTTCAACTTCGCTGGCATTTTTGTTAAGACGAACGGTGCCATTAGCCTCTTTGACCACTAGCTTATTGAGCAATTGTGTCATATTTTCGTTGCCAGTCTGTTGGCTCAATTGGAGTGCTTTACCTAGCAAACGGGTGGCTCGCTCGTTATCGCCGGTAGCCAAGGCTGCCTGTCCCTCGCGAATACTTTGGCTTAGCTCCTCTTGATGGGTATAGTGGGCCACGTGCGGGTCAATCTGGGTAGCCTGTTGGGGATTATCCGTCCATTGGGCAAAGACCCAGCCTTTGCGTTCGGTCTTCTCTTCCTGTGCGCCTTTATTTGGTAAAGTATAAATCAGGCTAGGGCGAATCATCAAGAATTGTTGACCGGGCGCATAAGATGGAACTTCCAAGTCTACCAGATAGTCGCGCTGATCGCCCTGAGCCATTGCGCCAAAGGAGACCTGCTGAATACGGGCGTTAGCCGCATCGGGGGTAGGCTGCAAGTTAATGAGGCTAGGAAAGACCTGCTGGAAAGCCTTGATCGTTACCCCTTGCGGAGTCCACAGATTCAATTTTACCTCCGTAACCGCCGTTTTTTGCATCTGCGAAAAAGCGGTTCCAAAGGCTGCCGCTACCTGATTGGGCGAAGGAATAATATCGGCGTCGCCTTGAGTCTGGGTGGCAATATATTCTAGTTCGTTTTCATCCCAATCGGTACCAATACCCCAAGCACTAACTTGAAGCTGAACTTCTTTGCAGCGTTGGACGGCTCGGTCTAGGATGGGGCGTTTTTCCCCTTCGTTTTTCCCATCGGTTAAGAAGAGGATTTTGCGAGCGCGACCTGCCGCCGATGACATTTCCTGCGCCACCGCATTAAGCCCGGTGGACATACAGGTTCCGCCATTACTATAGATCCGGCGAATGGCTTGAACCGCCCGGCTTTTATTATCAGGGCTGGCGGACATTGGTGCCACAATCACTTGGGCCGTTTCATTAAAGGTAACGACCATAAAGGCGGTGCTTTCATCCGCCGCCTGAATTACCCGAATAGCGGCATCTTTGGCGGCTTCAATCTTCTGACCCTCCATCGAACCACTGCGGTCAATCACGATGCCCAGTGCCAGTGGAACCGGTAGGGCAGATAGGTCGGCACTCAGATTTATCGAAAGCACTGCTTGCATTGCGGTTGTGCCGGTCTTCAAATAAGGATTCTGGTAAGCCGAAACATCGAACATGTCAAGTACTCCTTGTATCGGTTTATAGTTATTAGTTTATAACTAATAACTTTCTAAAGCAAGCGCCAGGGTGCGACTTTAAATTTTTGACGAACAACCTCTTCACGGCGCGGGTCGTGCAAGTTACGGTTGAGATATTCCCGATAACTCGTCTCGGCCAAGCTACCTAGCTTGCGTCGGGAAGGAGTGTTAATGGGGGCTTCCTCTAAGCCCTGATAGGGTAAGGTGAGTTGTTGCGCTAACTTTCCTTCGCGGCTTAGTTCCCAAGCCCGTTGATAGAAATGCGCCCTTGCCAGTAAAAAATCAGGTGTGTCTACACCACGTTGCTCTAATTGGCGGAGGGAGGTGGAAACCTCGCCCAACTCTTTGTTATCCAGATTAGGTTTCTGGTAGAGATAAATATCGCACACTCGAATCTGTGCGTCAATATATTTAGCCGAACTATCGCTGACCGACATCAAAGAGAGTGCCGCCGCTTCATAATCTTTTAGTTGTAGGTGGGCCTCCGAAGCCCCAAAGAGGGCTTCGGTATTACCGGGGTCGGCTCTGATTACTAAGCTGTAAAGATCAGTAGCCTCTTTGTAGCTACCTAATTTGGCTTGAACTCGCGCCAGCGAAAGTAGCGGGGGTAATTCACCCGGCAAATCCTGTACCAGTTCGTTATACTGATCGCGAGCTGCCGCCAAATTTTCTTGAGCCTCTAGCAAGCGTCCAGTATACCAAGCGATTTTCCAGTTATTCGGGTCAATACGTTGCACCCTAGTAATTTCGGCCAATGCCTCGGAATATTTGCCACCCTCAATTAGATATTCGGCCATACGCAGGTGGGCATCCGAACTATTGGGATTGAGGCCGAGTGCCTGATTATAATACATCAAGGCTTGAGTATTGTTGCGCTGTTTCAAGGCTTGATCGCCTTGCCGCAACAATTCAAAAGCCTTATCATTTTCGTCCAACTGAGCCAGTCCCTTACCCCCTAGCGGCCCGGTGGTAGTCATTAGGTTGCCCGTAGTGGCAAATAGCTTGCTACTGATGGGCTGTCCGGGTTGTCCACCTGCCACTACTCTTAACACCCCCTCCAACTGAGCCATCATCGCCTCGGCGGTTTGGAAGCGTCGGGCTGGTACGGGATGGGTTCCTTTGTAGAGAAAGCGGTAAAGAGCCGGATAATCCCGAAAAGCCTTATAATGTTCGGCAGGTGGCATCCCAAACTGGGGAGTGCTTAAATCCATCCAGCTTGTCATAAAGGCCAACGAACGACAGATGGTATAGAGATCAGTTTCAGGCGAAGGGTTTTTGACCGCTTCTGGGGCATAAAAGCCCTCTGTACCATAGACTGCATCGGGATTCTTTTCGTAATGAATTACGGTTCCCAAGTCAATCAGCTTGAGTTGGAACGAATTGTCCTTGAGTTGTTCCACCATCGCATTTTGTGGCTTGAAATCGCAGTAGACCAGATTCAATTTATGTAAGTAGGCAAAGGCTGGTAGAATATTTAGGGTATGGCGCACGGCGGTGGCAGGATCAAATGGTCCGCTCTGCTCCTCCATAAGTTGATGGAGTGTTTTGCCTTGCACAAATTCCATCACAATATAGCCGTCGCTACCCACTGTTACGACATCATAAATCGAAACGATATTAGGATGTTTGACGGCGGCTAGGAACTCGCGCTCTTTAACCGCTTGGGCGGCATCGGTGGGGTCATCGGATTGTAAAACGGCTTTGATTACTACCTTACGCTTTAATTGTTTATCTTCGGCTAGGAAGACCGCGCCCATCCCCCCTTTACCAACTACGCGGGTAATGGAGTAACGCCCCTCGGCTCCAATGGTACTTCCCACGTCAATCATCAGGCCGCCTTGTAAGTTTTGCGAGGTCATTTCTACGTGGGAGGTAGGTCGTCCGGTAAGTCCCGCTGTAACAAAGTTGAAGCCACACTTACGGCAAAACTTATCATTAACACCCAGTAGGCTGGCACAGCGTGGGCATTTGACCGTTGCGCCTACGGCAGCACTTGCTGGAGCAGGTACGGCGGTTGCGGTCTTGCCACTGACGGGCGCGGGTATGGCGGAAAGTTCTGCGCCACAGCTTTGACAAAATTCTTCCGAAGGGGGGTTGGAGTAGTTACAATTGGGGCAAGGTTTAGCACTAGCCTTAGAGGGTGCCGCGACACTGCTCTTGCCAGCGGATTTGGCTACGGGTAGGTTAGTGCCACTGAGCATTACCCCGCAGTTTTCGCAGAAATCATCACCTTTTTTGACCGGACTATTACAGTTAGGACAATACATTAGATTCTCTCCACCTGCACTACAATAACGCTCACATTATCGGCTCCTCCATTGCGACAAGCCAAAGCCACCAGTTCCTCGGCACAAGCTTGGGGATGGTCTAGGGTCAGGATACGCTCGGCGAGGGCATCGTCACGGGCCATTTCCCACATCCCATCCGAACAGAGCAAGAGGGTATCGCCCGGCTCCAGTATCCGCCGATAAAGATCCACTGGAATATCCTCATCGGGCGAACCAATCGCGTTTAGTACTACATTGCGACGGGGGTCGGTGTAAACGTCGGCAATAGAAAGTTTTCCTGCGTCTACCAGATTTTGTACCAAAGATTGATCGCGGGTGACGCGCTGAATTTCAAGGCGCGGTTGGGGCGTAGCGGCAGCCTCGGCAGGATTTTTACCATTGGGCTTACCGTTGGTACTCAATTTATCAGTACGTTGTTTGGTTAATTTAAGGGTTTTACCTTGCGCGTTGATGGTAGGGGTAGGTTCTTCGGCTTTTTTCTCTTTCCAAGGCCGGAAAAGATAAGTTCGGCTATCGCCTACATTAGCAAAAGCCGCCATATTATCTATCAGGCAAACCACCGTCACCGTTGTGCCGCTATCCCGTTCATGTTCAAGGTTGGCTTGGCGTACCCGGTGATGTGCTTCTTGTACGGCCCGTAGTAGAGTTTGCTCTACTACCTGAGTCTCCAACTTTTCGCCACCCAACCAAGTAGTAACTAGTTCTGCCACTACCATAGAACTTATCGCTTCAATTGCTAGGCGGCTGGCGGTTTCACCCGCAACCTGACCGCCCATACCGTCGGCGACGATATAGAGGCCAAACGGCTCGGGCTTGGATTGAAAGATTCGTACCAGTTCAAGCTGGAAAGAGCTATCTTCATTAGCCGTGCCAAAACGAGCCACGCCTTCATTTGTAGCCTGTCCGGTAACATAGTGCCATCCTAGGCGTGGATCACCCTCCTTGTGCGGAGCCAACACTTTTGCCAAAAGATCGGGTGCGGCCTCTGGTGATCCCTCCACTACCCTCAAAGTTGGCACTGGTTCAGGAGCGATAGAGACCCGCAAAGCTCCGCAAATATTGCAATATTCGTCGGCAGCAATATTTAAAGTATTACATTGCTTGCATAACCAAGGATCAGGGTTAGGTTTAAAAGTTGGTTCCGTTTGGACAGGTGGTGCTGCAACTAGCGGCACAGGAACCAAGGATTGAAAACCAATCGGGCCATCCACTGGCGGTAGGGGTAGGGCAGGTTCTTCTACCACCGTCGCGATTCTCGGAGGGCTATCGGTAGGTGCTAAAACGGTGCGGAGTAGGCTCTCGTCCTCTTCGGTCTCAGGGTTATCCAAGGTGGACAAACTTAGCACCATCGTTTGAGGCTTTTTAATCTGAGGTTCTTTAAGAGATTGTGGTTTTGGGCGACCACAGCTACCACAGAATAAATCTTCTACGCCAAATTCAATTTTACAATCAGGGCAAATTACGGCCATCTAATCTACCACTCTTTCCCCATTCCAGAACTTTTTTGACTATTCTTATTTAATTCTAAATTTATACGCATAGCAAGGGTTGTAAGTTTCATGCTAAAAACTTATTCCGTGGCACATCCTCACCTTTGCGGTAGATGGTGGCTTTGCCCTCGCTACTAAAGAGGCTGACACTTTGACGGCCCAATACTTGCCAATTGGAAGCCACCGAATTAATCCCCCTAACTAGAGCGGTATCTTCATCTACCCCTACCAAGAGAGTCTCTTTGGGAATATGGCTTAAAAGCTGGTGAAACATCTCCGGGCCAGCATATCCAGCCATCCGGTCGAAATGGGGTAGTGTAATCAGGCCGGGCAACAAGCCTAGTGCTGGAATCCACCCTGGCCCATCCCCGCGCATAACTGACCGTACACTAGCGGTGTAGCCCCCCAAGGCCATTGCCCCGGCACTACAGCCCGCCAAGACTGCTCCATTTTGCCAGCCCTGCTGAATAATCCGCCACGCCGGAGTGTCGCGGAGGGTCTCAATCAAGTGCTGGGGCGAACCACCCGAAAAATAGTAGAAGTTGGCCTTTTCAAGCAGGGAGAGCCAGTGTGGATCACTGGCATCCTCACGCTGGAGAATCTCTGCCGCCTCTACGTGAGTGCCAAGCTTTTGAAAGTGATCGAGGCCCATGCGCGTCCAGCGAGCCGGACTGGAGGGGTCTTCCAAGCCAGAAGCGGTTGCCATAATTACCACACACGCCGCCGACGGTCCACCTACCGTCTCCAACAAAGAGCGGTCGGTTTCATTCATAGCGGGAGTGTATTCACCACTACCTACTAGGGCAAGTGCGCCCGGTTTTTGATTCAGTACCATTATATTGTATTACCTTTCTTAATATGGTTTCTAATTCTGATTATAATAATAAGGCAAAAAGCCACCAAAGAGCATTATCAAAGCATAGGCCAGTAATCCTAAGTGCCAAAGATAGAGACCCGGCCAGAGTGGGGCCAATTCGCGCAACCGAAGAGGCAAGACCGCTCGCAGACCACCAAAAAAGATAGCACTACTTGGCAACAATGCCAGCAAAAGGAAACGGCCATCAGGAAATTCTATAACACCATCAGCCCGATTGTAGGTAGTTAGAACGCGAAAGAGCATCAAGAAGAGGAGATGGGTTAGGCTCGCCAATCCCAAAGTTAGGGCAAGATGAAAAAGCCAGCTTGGGTGTTGGGTGTTGGGTGTTGGGTGTCGGCTACCTGCCTCCTGACCTCCCTTACCTGATACCTGGTACCCGATACCCGATACCCAATACCTGATACCGATTAAGAAGCGACCAAGTCCCGCAAAGACTAGCAGGGTTAACACGAAAAGACCAATTATTAAGCGGCCCTGTGCAGCATCCGAAAAATTGACCCAACCTGCCGAACACCAAAACGACTCAAAGGTTAAAATCAAAACCTGCACCGCTATTAACGGACGATTTTGAGGGTTTGTATTTTTTAAGAATTCGAGTAGTACCGCCCATTGCCAAGGTGATTTGAAGACCAAGACGAAACCAAACAATAATATTAGCAAACCCAAACCACACAGTAAACCTAGACGCAAACGGCGGTTAGTCCAAACCCAAGAGTAAATAAAGACTCCACACGCGAGACCGCCTAGAAATACGCCACAGGTAGATTTGCTCAGGTAGGATAAAACTGCGCTCCCTAGCCCAATTACCACCAACGGCCACCACTTCCGCCAGAAGGTTAGCCTATAGCGCAAAGTGCTACCCTCTTTATAAAGTACTGTCAGGCAGAGTAACAAAAGCGGGATGAAGAAATTGACCGCATTATCGTTATTGGCAACCCCACTTATATAAAGGTTAGTAGGCAGCAGGGCATACGCTCCCGGAACTACCCACATTAGCCAAGCTGCTTCGCGGCGTAAGTAATAGGCCCAACTTAGGGCTATAGCCAACGCCCCCAAGCTAAAGAGCAACGAGGTTAACCGAGTCAGGTAAAGTTGAAAGAGCAGATGGTGTTGCCCGGTCAGCCAAGAGCCGAGCCGCACAATTCCGCCTGCGACGGCGTAGTAGATAGGAGGTTGATGGTTTTCGCTCAGGGGAGAATAGTTTGAAAAAGTCAAAGCAGGTTGGTCATAG
The DNA here is from genome assembly GCA_013390945.1 of Candidatus Chloroheliaceae bacterium. Taxonomy (GTDB): domain Bacteria; phylum Chloroflexota; class Chloroflexia; order Chloroheliales; family Chloroheliaceae; genus L227-5C. Next base: position 2,911 of record JACAUC010000123.1, on the reverse strand, counting down.
CTAAAGCCGGGAAGATACTCCAAGTAGCGAGCCTGCTTCTCAAGTTCCCACGTAGCTTGAAAAAGGGGGGGATAGCTGGAGGGTTCAGCATTATACTGATAGACAAAGACGGTTCGCCCAACATGGCCCTGTTCATCCAAGCCTTGTAAGGGGGGAGTCAGAAAGATAAAAGCCAAACCTCCTGCTGCGCCCAATAAGAGGAAATAGAGTGCTATCGGCCAAAATTGCCGGGCTACCATCTCCTTCAGATATTCGGTGGAGAAAAAAGTCGGACGCAATACTAACAAGATAGAACCTAACCCAGCCAAACCCAGCCAAAGCACTAGGGCCACCAACCCCGCCCAAGCCAAACCGTTGTAGGCAGATTGCCGCTCAAAATAAGTGGCAAAGAGGCCAGCCGGGTCAGGATTATATTCCAGTTCAAAACTTAGATCGCCATTCTGCTTTACGCCATCTAGGTAACTCTCCCCCTTTAGGTAGACATTGCTGCCATTCCAAACCAATTGAAAAGGTAAGCCACTTGCTTCCAAGAAGAAAAAGAGCGTCCTATCCTTATAAGTAGCTTCCAAGGGTGCAAAATCGAAACCTACCCAACCATCGGCGGCCTTATCCTTCGCCCGACTAACTCGCAGATCAAGCTTTCCCTCTAGCTCGCGCAGGTGAAGTTGTAGCTCCTCGGTGGACATCTCTTTAGGTGTTCTTACCTTAATAGAGCGTAGCCCGGTATGCTCCATCTGAACCTGTTGACCGATTTCACGGGCCAACGGCGTAGAGCCAGCGTTCTCTGGTTGCACCAAGCGAAGCGGACTAGTCAGAAAACCATAAAGAGCTACTCCAATCGCCACTAGCGGTAGCAACGCCAATAATAACCTATAGGCAAGATTAAAGCTTGGCTTCTTCTGCCGCGAGGTTTCAAGTGGTTGGAGAGATCGAATCGGCTCACCCGTTTTGTTAGCCATCGAAATAGTGTTTTCCTTTTATTTCTACCTAATCCTTGTGGGAGTGCGGCTCCGCCCGCCGATTTACCCTTTTGCCCGGTTCTGTGGGAGTGCGGCTCCGCCCGCCGATTTACCACCTAATAATAAACTGCCTAAAGGCCAACGTCAATAGAAATACTCTTATTCCCGGTTGCCATAGAGTTCAAAAAGTTCTATACTAGCCCCAACAACATCAATGAACTCAAAGATGATTCAGTTGCTTAGATGCTCAAAATTGAGCTAAAATATATAAGTAAAAATATAGAAGATGGAAGAAGGGAGCCTCCACTTAGATGATACAAGCTGCCACCGAAAAAATTATTGAAGCCGCTAAGAGTGGAATGGGTAGACTCGGTGCTGTAGACCCTGAAATTTTTCAAGCCATTAAAGATGAAGAGAATCGGCAACGCCAAAAGATTGAACTGATTGCCAGTGAGAACTATGTCAGCCGAGCCGTACTGGAAGCCCAAGGTTCCGTTCTGACCAATAAATATGCCGAGGGTTACTCTGCAAAGCGCTACTATGGTGGCTGCGAATATGTAGACGTAGCCGAAGATTTGGCGATAGCGCGAGCTAAAGAAATCTTTGGAGCCGCTCACGCCAATGTTCAGCCTCATAGTGGCGCACAAGCTAACATGGCGGTCTACTTCGCCTTACTCAAGCCGGGTGACACTATTTTAGGAATGAACTTGGCTCAGGGTGGTCATCTAACGCACGGCTCGCCCGTCAACTTCAGTGGCAAACTCTATAATATCGTAGCCTATGGTGTGGACAGAGAGACCGAAGTTATTGATTATGATGAATTGGCGCGGTTAGCTGAGAAACACAAACCGCAAGCGATTGTAGCCGGAGCAAGTGCCTACTCTCGCATTATAGACTTTGCCCGTTTCCGCGAAGTGGCCGACAGTGTAGGAGCCTATCTGGTGGTAGATATGGCCCATATTGCCGGATTAGTCGCCGCCGGACTTCATCCCAACCCGGTTCCCTACGCCCACGCCACCACCACGACCACCCATAAGACTCTGCGCGGCCCGCGTGGGGGTATGATTTTGACCAATGACCCGGAGCTAGGCAAGCTCTACGATAAGAGTGTCTTCCCCGGTATTCAAGGTGGCCCTTTAATGCACGTCATTGCGGCGAAAGCGGTAGCCTTCAAAGAAGCCCTTCAACCTGATTTCAAAACCTACCAGCAGCAAATTATTGTCAACGCTCAAAAGTTGGCGACCAGCTTACAAAAAGAGGGCTTCCGCATTGTCAGTGGTGGCACAGATAACCACCTGATGTTGGTAGATTTACGCCCGGTGGGTGTCAGTGGCAAGGCCGCACAAGAGGCTCTCGATTTAGTCTCGATCACCGTCAACAAGAACGGAATACCCTACGACCCGGCTAAGCCAGCAGTCACCAGTGGTATTCGGGTGGGTACTCCTGCCACTACGACGCGCGGCTTTGGCGAGACCGAGATGGAGGAGATTGCCAGTATTATCGGTCTCACCCTCCGCAGCCTTAACAATGCCGCCGTCTACGAAGAGGCCCGCCGTCGCGTAGCCGCCATTGTAGAACGCTTCCCTCTGCCGGGGATAGATTAGGAAAGTAACACAGATGAACACGGAGAACCACAGATTTTCACAGATCAACTGACGGAGCGGCATCCTACAAGATCAACTGACGGAGCGGCATCCTACAAGATCAACTGACGGAGCGGCATCCTACAGGATCAATTGACGGAGCGGCATCCTACAAGATCAACCGACGGAGCGGCATCCTACAAGATCAACTGACGGAGCGGCATCCTACAAGATCAACTGACGGAGCGGCATCCTACAGGATCAATTGACGGAGCGGCATCCTACAAGATCAACCGACGGAGCGGCATCCTACAAGATCAACTGACGGAGCGGCATCCTACAAGATCAACTGACGGAGCGGCATCCTAC
>JACAUC010000122.1 GCA_013390945.1 Candidatus Chloroheliaceae bacterium | reverse complement strand
ACGAAGAGACCTTTGAAGCAGCTGAAGCAGCAACTGACGAATGGATTGACGAAGAGACTTTTGAAACAGCGATAGTGGCTATTTCGTCTGAAGAGGAAGAAGTGCTTGAACTCGCCCTAATCGCACCAGCAGAACAGAACGAAATTACGGTTAGTAAGCCTGAAAAATCGCACCTTTCTACTTATCCTAACCGATCTAATTACCCTAGCGGAAGAAGCCAAGGTCAAAAATGGATAGCTGTCTTGTCTACGTTGCTGCTGCTGGTGATTGCACTTAATCTCTTTCTATATTTGGAGCAACAAACCCTGAGCCAAGAGGTAGTTGCCGGGAAACAGCAACTCAATCGAGAGAGTCAGGCACGTGTTAATCAGGCCACCGCTATAGCCGAACAAAAAACTGACCTAGCCAGCACAGTGGCTTGGCAAAAAAGTGAACTGGGACGCATCCAAAAACTACTCACCGCCGAACAGGAGAACGCTCGCAAGTTAGCGCAGAGTATTGGTGCTGAAGTGCGGGCAAGTGTAGTCGGCTCAAACGCAACCCCCGCCGAAGAAAGCGTTGGTAAACTAGTTTACTACCGCTACCGAGGCGATTTGGAAAGTATGAATAAAGAACTGACCGAACTACAGGCTCAAGTCAACAATCTCAAACAATATGCCGCTAGTCTTGAGAAGAATCTAAGTCTGACCGACCCTGCGGGTTCAAGTAGTGATCCCACCAGTACTCCCCAAGCCCTTTCAGTCTTCTTAATAAAGAACCAAGAAGATCAAAAGCTGCTAGATTTCTTCAACTCTCAACTTTTAACCACTACCCAAAATCTTGCTACACTTGGCGACGATGTTCAGAATTTACTACTACGCTATGGACGGATTCAGGCGGCAGCAGAAGGGGTGGCACGAAGTAACACCACGACATACGACCAAGTTCCAGGTCCAAGAATTGTAGCAGCGGTTAAGGGTAGTGCTGCTGAAAAGTTGGCGGCTCTAAGTTATGCGCCGCGAGGTTGGCCGGTTAGAGGCCCAATCACGTCACCTTTTGGCCCCCGTCCTAATATCTTTGGACGCGCCCCACAGCCATCCACCCCCCAAAGTAATAAGACTAATCAGAGTGATGGTAGAGGTGGAGATACTAACCTGCCCGCAACGTTCAATTCGCTACAGCGTTCAAACCTGACTTCAACTACTACTTCCACGATTACGCTAACCGTGACTCCAAATGTGAGTGCCACCAACACGCCAGAACCGGCTGCAACCACTAGCACTCCTACTACGACTATAGATGCAGTTACTACGTCTATTGTAACTATAACTGGTACTAAAACCATTACCCCAACGATCACTTCTTCCGCTACCTTGACAACTACTTCTACCTCGGCCAATACGCCTCTTCCTACCGATACGCCTCCCTCTACCCCCCGGCTTACGTCACTACCTACTAATTCTACTACTATTACTAACTCGGTTAATACTCCTATATCCCGGATTATGACTACTCCTAATCCGATCAGCCTGCTGCCAGTCATTGTAGAGACGCTTCCTTCTAGCAGCGGACCAACCATTACACCTGTTTACAGCACCACTAACACTATTACAGTTGCTAACGGCACTGCTATTTACTCTACGCCTACTGCTAACGACACTGCTACTTACTCTACGCCTACACCTACACCTACCATTAACCTGCCGTTTACCTTTGGGACACTCCCGACGATTGGGTCTATCAGCAGCACCAATATGGAGGTTGGGCCAGGTATGGAGTTTCATACCGGAATAGATATTGGGGTAATCGAGGGCACCATCGTCCATGCTACAGCTGATGGTGTGATTGAGTACGCTGGAGACCAGCGAAGTGGCTATGGTAGGGTAATTTTTATCAATCACCCCGGTGGTTTTGTCACGATCTACGGTCACAACTCCCGCTTTTTGGTGGTACCAGGTCAAGTTGTGCGGGCCGGGGATGTGATAGCCCTATCTGGTAATACGGGCTATTCGACTGGCCCACATGTGCATTATGAGGTGCGCTACCAAGGTCAAGTAATAGATCCCGCACCTTTTATGAATTAACGGCTAAACTCAAGTCACAGGGGTGCTTTCAAAACACCCCTGTACGTTTCGAGCAAACTCTTTATAATGAGTAACTTTTTAGAATTTGGCGAACGGCCTCATGCCAGAAGGTAGGGCTAACCGGAGCGGCAGGCACCGGCAAAATTAGGTGATCGTCTGCACCAGAATCGTCTGTGTGGGTGTAAAGCCAGCGAGCAATAAGGTTGATTTCGTCTACCGCTTCTTTTCCAATTACTCGTCCGCCGTGTTTGCCCCAACCCGGCTGGTTCGCCGCTAGTTCGCTCTCGCGGGCCGCTAATTCCTGCCAAATTTGCGCCAAAGTGTCGCCAGACGGAACCGCATCCAACAAGAGCCGTACCTGACGACCTAGACGGCCTCGGTAGATGCAAAGTAGTTCTACTGCCCCTGTTTCTATGGAGGGTAAAGCAATTAGCACGTTATTGCCTTCTACTGCGGCGGCCAAAAATTTCTGGCTCCCAATGATCTTTTCTACTTGTTGGTAGCCATCTCGTAATGCCGCCGCTCGCTCGTAATCTTCATTTTTGGAGGCTTTTTGTAGCCGCTCCCAGAGGGTATCCAGCATCGTCTGTTTTTCACCGCTCAAAAAGTTGATTACCTCTTCAATAATAAGCATATACCCATGGTGAGCTTCGTCGCTGTAGCTACCAGTGCAGGGGCCGGGGCAACGCTTGAGCGACTCGCGTAGGCAAGGCGAATCTAGGCGACGTTTGCGATTTAGCGTCTCCCACTCAAAAGAGCGAGTACAAGTACGTATTGGGAAAAACTGCTCAATAATTTCAACCGTAGTTTCGACCGCCCGACGGCTCTTGAAAGGCCCAAAGTAACGCGCCCCATCATCCAAAATTTCCCGACAACTATAGATTCGAGGAAAGCGTTGCGACAGGTCAATTTTGATAAAGGGGTAGGCTTCATAATTGCGTTGTTGCGTATTGTAACGCGGCAGGTAACGTTTAATCAGCTTCGATTCCAGCAAAAGGGCTTCCAGTTCACTCCCCACTACAATATGGTCTATCCGGTCAATGCTCTCGATTAACCCATCCAACTTGCGAGTATAGCCGAGAGGCTGGCTGTAGTAGGACGAGACCCGATGATATAGATTTTTGGCCTTACCGACATAAATCACGGTTCCGCCGCTATCTTTCATAAGATAAACGCCGGGTTTTTCGGGTAAATCGCGTAACAAATCTTTAGAAAGAAGATAACGAGCGCGAGCGGTAGCCCGATTAGTCAGCGAGGCTATTTCCGGGCGGTAACGCGGACGACTTGGCATCTGAGCCGGACGGCTCAAAATTTCTTCTTCTGGTTCCGGGGTAACTTCCTCTAACTCAGCCTCCGGTTCAGGAAGTGGCATTTCAAAAAGGGTATCGGGTATCGGATGCTGGATGACGGGTAACGGGTGAAGGTCTTCAAATCTCTGACCCACTGGCACCTGACCCCCGATACCCGATACCTGTTCCCCAGTACCCAACTCCTCTTTCCGGGGTCGCCCGGCTCGTAAGTCTGCTAAGGTAGTATAACCTTTAGCGGCGGCTTGCTTTAGCAGAATTAGGAAGGCATCCGACGTAAGCGAAGCATCGCCATAGGCCCGATGACGGTTGGTAGCAGAGAGACCTACTAACGCAACTAGTCGGTCTAGGTTAGGCCGTTTCATCCCCGGATAGAGCCGCAAAGCCAAGCTAATCGTGTCCACCGTCTCATTGAGCAAAGGGGAGAGTTGGAGGCGACGCAGTTCACCATCTAGGAAGCGTATATCAAACGGGATATTATGGCCCACCACAATGGCCGAACCGATAAATTCGCAGAGTTTCCCGGCTATCTGCTCAAAGCCTGGGGCATTGGCAGTCATTCCGTTTGAAATGCCGGTGAAGTGAGTAATATATTCAGGGATGCGACGTTGAGGATTGATAAGCGTTTCAAAGGTCTCTACTCGTTGCCCACCACGCAGTCTGATAGCGGCTACCTCGATTACCCGTTGTTGTTGGGGATCGAGTCCGGTGGTTTCACAGTCAATCACCACATATTCCAAATCGAGCAGCGACCGGGCGGCATCGGTCTGGACGGTCAAGCACCATTCTCCACTGGGTAAGCGTCGGAAGCGGTGGGGGTCAGCTAAGACTTGGGCCAAAATGCCCCCCCATACTTCAACTTTACCCCGCCCCCGTACCTGAAAAACCTCATGAATCAAAGCTTCCTGCGAGGCTTTCCCACCTTGACGCTCTAGAAAAAGATAGGCACGTTGGGACAATTGCCCATAATTAGTAGAGGCTTGATTACTACGCATTTGTTCAGAATCAGGGTTAGCCATCTTCTTTATCCCGTTCCATTGGCCCACTGTAAAAAACTAATAGCAAACAGATGTTTTGATGGATTATACCACAAGTGGTTCTCAGTAAAAAGCTCTCATTAATAAAAGAGGCCAACACTTTTGAAAAGTGCTGGCCCATTTCTAAAAAACTTATTAAAAGCTATTGACCCAAAAGTCGGTTAAGCTGGTCGAGTTCCTGCTGCGCGAGGGTTAGTTCACGATCAGCCGTAACTTTATCACCCGCTGTATTTGCGGCTTTGGCCCGGTCGAGGTGGGTAGCTATCGAGCGACGCAAATCGGCGATTGTACCCGGAGTGGCCCCTGCAGGTAGTGCCGTCCGTGTTCCCGACGGAGTAGGGTTAGCCGAGAGCCCGCTCGTGGGGGTAGCCGCTCCAGCCACCGGAGTAGTAGTACCTGTAATTGGTAGGCTGGGATTGACCGCTACGGTTGTACCGCTAGTCAAGACCTGACTCAGAGCCTCTTGCAAAGTAGGTCGCACAATCACCCGGTTATTAGCCGAGACCGCAACAAACTGAAGGCTAGGAATCGGGTTTCCCGTGCCGATTAGGTAATAGGGAAGCACATATAGCACCGCCTTATCCACCGGAATAATCAGCAAGGGGCCAGCCTGTAACGAAGAACCGTTCGAGTTCAACAAAGTACGGCTACGCGAAAACTCTTGATCGGCGTTTACGGCGGAGTAGAACTGACCGGGGCCGTAAACGTTGACCGAACTCTGGAAGTTGTAAGCTACCAGCTTGCCATAGTTTGGCGCATCCGAACGGGCGGCAATCCACGAGACCAGATTGTTCTTGCCCTGTGGCGAGAAGGGCTGAATCAGCACAAATTCGGCGGCATTTTCACCCGGCAATTCGGTTACAAGATAGAAGGGCTCAAAGAGAAGGCCACCTTGCTCGGTGCGCGGGTCGGACGGAATTTGCCACTGATCCTGCTTGTTGTAATAAGTGGTAGGATCGGTCACATGATAGGTGGTGTAGATCGCACTTTGAATACGGAAGAGGTCTTCTGGGTAGCGCATATGAGCCTGCAGCGAAGCAGGTAATTGGCTCATCGGCTTGAAGAGAGTGGGATAAATTTTGGCGTAGGTCTGGATAATCGGATCAACGCCACCTGCGTCTACTATGTAAAATGTAACCGTACCATCGTAGGCATCGGTAACCACCTTGACCGAGTTACGGATGTAATTTAGATCCGGCAAATTGGTCAGCGAAGGGTCACGTGCCAAACGCCCAACCGGATCGCTATGCGGGTAGAGATTGGTATAGGTATAAGCATCCTGAATATAGTAGAGCCGCCCGTCGGCAATCACTAGATACGGATCACGGTCATAAGTCAGGAAGGGCGCAATTTGGCTAACCCGGTCAGAAATATTTCGCTTCCAAAGCAACTTACTATTAGAATTAAGCGCGTCACTGATTAACAAGTTGAAATCGCCCAACCGGAGGGAAAAAGCTGCCTTCACAAAGAAGTTGTCCAGCTTGATACCACCCTTGCCACTATAGCTATAAGTGGCAGACTTGCCTTCCTCGTTACCGCTAGTAAAGGGATAATCCACCTCTTCTAGTTTGGTAGCTACTAGGCCATAATCGGCGGGACCAGTAAAACCTGTGCCGTAGTAGATCCGAGGCTGATCCACTTGAAGCGTACCTGTACTGCTAATCGGAAAATTCTGGGTAATGAGGTTTACCGGATAGCCCTGCGAATCAGCCTTGTTGACCGGGCTGGCCTGCACCCCATAGCCATGGGTATACTGAAGATGTATGCTCTGCCAAGTCTGTGAGCGCGGGTCAAGGTTTTCAATCTTTAATTCGCGGGCGCTGAGCATTACTTGGGTCTTTTGAGTTTTGCCAGTATTATCCACATCCAGATTGTAGCGGTCAATATCTACGTCTTTAAAGTCGTAGTAACGCCGCAAGGTCTCCTTCTGGTCATAGACCGTCTGAATCTTGCTATAATCCCACAAGCGCACATTCGGCTCAATCACCGGATTATTGGAAATATCCTGAGCGGTCAATTGGGCTGTACCACCAAATTGAACGGTCTGAATTTGGTCTAGACCAAAGGCTTTGCGGGTTTGAGCAATAGTATTTTCGATATAGGGAGTCTCTTTGGTAATTTCGTTAGGCCGGATACTGACGCTTTGTATTAGACCGGGGTAAACCGAACCAACCAAAATAGTAGAGACCAACCAGAGGGCAACCGCCCCAACCAACAAACCTACGCCCGTGCGTTGATTGCGGATAAAGATATTGGCAAGCAGGACAACCGCCGCCAAACCTACCAACACCGTTAAGATATTATTGGCCGGAACTTGGGCTTCCAAATCGGTAGCACTAGCCCCTGGCACTACGCCGCGCTGAGAGTAGACCAACCTGCTATTGGCAAGCTGATAGCCCCAAGCAAAGAGGCCAAAAATAATGGCTCCTAGGAAGGTGGCGTGAGTTTTAATGCCTTGCGTAAAGCGGAAACGTTGACCATTTAAGGCAAAGTTGAGAGCATAAACCACCCCTACGGCAATTAGGGTAACCATGAAGAGACCGACCAACCAGCCTTGGATAAAACCATAGAAGGGTAGCTCAAAGACATAGTAGCCGATGCGCTGGTTGAAAATTTTCTCGGTCTCCGTCCAAGGGGCAGCGTTAATGAATTGGAGAACGAGTTGCCAAGAGTTTTTGGCGGCTCCAGCCAACAGTAGGCTGATAATCAACGCACCAAGGATAAAGACCCAATTGAGGAAGCGAACACTTCCCCCAATCAAAGCGGCTAAAGGATTATCGGCGGCACTGATAAGCGGCCCTTTGGGGCCAATGCGCCGGGCCAAGACGACATTGAGCATTATGATCGCGAAAGTTATTATAGCCGCCACCACAAAGATAAGCACTGGCACCCAGAAACGAGTCCAAAAGACCTCTGCCTGACCTACTTCATTAAACCAAATCGAGTCAGTCCAGAGCGTAGCTAAGGCTGGTAGGGCAATAAAGAGTACTACAATGAGTAGGCCGATGATTATGGCGACAATTCCGCCACGGCTGGGCTTGGGCAATCTTATTTCAGATAGGGTAGTACCAGAGCCACCCCCACCCCCGCCACTACCACCTCGGCGACCGCCCCCAATTCCACCGGGGCCAAAGAGGTCATTAATATCAAAAGTAGGGCGGCTTGGGCTTTCCTCGCCTTTGCCTTTAGACCCTTCCTCCTCTTTGCGTTTGGGGGTCTCACCACCTGTGCCGGAGCCACCACCAGTCCCACCGCTACTACGTGGGCGAAAGCGATTGAAGTCAAAGTTGTCAAAAGGATCGTCGTTAGATTTACCCTTATCCTTATCCTTATCCTCATCGCCACCTTTGCCAGGGCCGCCACCGACAACACTCCATCTGCCGCCCTCTAAATTGAATAAGGCTCGCAGTTCCCTGAACATAAGCTTTTCTTTCTTTACTTCATATCTAATTTTACTTGAAAAGGGCTAAAACTCGGCTCGATTGAACAGCACTATACCACCAATGGCGAATAATAGTGCCAATGCTCCGAACAAAGGAGCAAGAAAACTAAAGAGAAACGTGAGGAGAGCCAGAGCTAAAGCCATAACAAACAAGAGCAAAGGCCAAACTACCTTGACCGTGTTTGTCTGCCGATAGCCAGTTTGTTTGCCCAGCACCACCTTATCAGAAACGGTCAGTGCTATTTTAGGAGCAGCGGTTTGCAATACTCCACCCACACTATTCCGCGAAAAAGGCCGTACCGAAAATGTACCCTTTGGTTTTTTAACTTTCTTGGTACGCTTAGAATTAACCGGCAAGTAGGCTTCCGGTGGTAAAGCAGGAACGGGTGCTTGATTATTAAACCGGCTCTTTTTATACGGAGGAGTCGAAGGCTTTGTTTCGTTTTTGGCTTTTGAAACGTCGGGAGGTGCAACGGGAGGTAGAACAAGTGGTGGAAGAGATGATTTAGCCTCCGGTTGAAGTTTGGGGAGAGGATCGGTTCCCGCAGAGGGCAATGGCGTAGAGGTCACAACGATTGTAGCGATAGGCTGTTTGGCTTGCTCATCCAAACGGTGCTGCGCCCATTCCAAGCCAGCCTGAGCGCGGCGATTATTCGGGTTTACTTTTAGAGCCTGCTTGAGGCAGTCTACGGCGGCGGCATTATCTTCGGTAACAGCAGCCTTCCAGACTAAAGCATCTTCATAAGCAGGCTTAGCACTTAGAATCCGGCTAAAGACCTCCTCGGCAGCGACTTTTTCACCTGCTCGCGCCAACTTGATGCCCTCTTGCAACTGGTGCTTGATCTCGGTTTCGAGTTCGGCTTCAAGGCTCATGGCTACTCCTATCGGCTAACCGTCGGGGTCGGTGCAGCTATCGCCGCCGCTGTGACCGTCGCACCTCCCGTAGGTGTAGGATTTAAACCTTGGGCACGACTTCGGGCGTAAATGGCTTCGGCGGGCTGGTTATTCTTCTCATATAATCCGGCTAGTGCCAGCCAACGTTCAGGACCATTGGGGTCAAGCTCTAGGCTACGGGTAAAGGCGGCAATCGCGGCGGGAAGATCCCCTTTAGCCGCATAAGTCTCACCCAAACGGGCATAGCCTCCGGCCCAAGTAGGGGCCAAGTCGGTCACCCGCTTGAAACTTTTAAGGGCTTCGTCGAAAGGATTCACATCGCCAAGCTGGTCGGGAGGTGCCGCAAGATAGGCTGACCCAAGTTGGAAGTTAGCCGAAACATTAGTTGGGTCAGCTTTCAGCACCTCATTGAGTAGCGAAATGGCCCCTTTATAGTTGCCTGCCGCTACAAACTGCTGGGCCTGATTCAACTGGTCTGAGGTTGTGGTAGCTGGAGTTGCCGCTACTGCCGTTACCGGGGCCACACTTGTTGCCACTACTGTCGCTACCGGGGCCACACTTGTTGCCGCTACTGTCGCTACCGGGGCCACACTTGCCGTTCCTGATACCGTAGTTGTCCCGGTTACTGCCGTTCCCGATGTCACACTTGTTGCCGCTACCGGGGCCACACTTGCCGTTCCTGATACCGTAGTTGTCCCGGTAATGGCACTCCCTGATATAGTTGCTACCCCAAGTGTACCAGTAACTCCAACCGTAGCCGTAACATTACTACTTACCTGAGTCGGTGTAGCAGCAAGCCCCACATCTCCAGCACTATTGGTAGTAGCAGGAGAAGCAGTCAAACTAGAGGTAATCGTAACAGCGGGTGAAGGATTGGCTGAAGCCACCGTAGTCGCCTCTGGCGGAGTAGTAGCAGAGGTGGTGGGAACTACAGCCACAGCAGCGGCAGTAGTAGCACCTGCCGTAGTAGCCTCTGCGCTGGGGGTAGTAGTATCTACCGTAGTAGCCTCTGCGCTAGGAGGAGTAGTGTTTGCACTAGGAGGAGGAGTCTGAGGGCTGACAACTAGAACTACAACAACCGTTACCACCACCACCAACCCTAAAACAACCAATGCGATCAAGCGGAACCGCTTACCGCCCTTCGGTTTCCCGGTAGATTGCGTTACCATCTTAGGATTTTGGCGGAGGGAACCACTGGAGCGGGGGTCAACCTCTTTGGGCTCTTTACCCCGGCCCTTACCCTTCTTTTTACCACCATCACCAATAGCCGACCGCAAATCATTAGGGTCATCAGCACTTGGTTTGCTCAGGCGCACCACCCCTCCAACTTGGCCGGGAGCCTCCTCACCCCCAATTACACCGGGACGAACAGGAGGAGCCGGGTTAGTGGCAGCAGACTCTTCCAACTCCAAGCGGGTGAGAGCCTGTTTAGCATACTCGCTGCTTGGGTTAATCTCAAAAGCCCGGTTAAGTGCGGTGCGTCGTTCGGTAAGATCAGTGCTGGTTTGAGAAATCCAGATCCAGGCATGTTCATTATTTGGGTCAAGGTTTATCACCTCGCGGAAGGTACGATAGGCATCGGTATAGCGTCCGTCTCGCACCTGACGAATGCCATCTTTCATCAACTCGTTCGTCTTAGAGGCATTACTATCCGTAGTCACGCCTGGCTCCCCCTATCTATTAAAAATCAGAAATACACTCAAAGCAAGTATGTTATGTCATGTCAATTATAACACGCCTTTGCAATAGCTTTCAAGCGGCTAAGGATAAACCGAGAGCATTTCTAGGCCAGTGGTTTCCGGTAGCCCGGCTAATAGGTTCATATTTTGCACCGCTTCACCCGCCGCCCCCTTCACCAGATTATCCAAGACGGCTACCGTCACCAGTCGTCCGGTACGCAAGTCAGCGGTAGGATAGATAAAACAGTAGTTACTGGTTTGAACCTGTTTGGTAGTAGGCGGACTATCCACCACCATTACAAAGGGATCATTTTTATAGAAGTCGCGGTAACGCTCGCGCAAAGCGGCATTAACACTCTTCGGGTCGCGGTGTTCGGCTAAGAAAGCAGGAGTTAGGCGGGCATAACAAGTTGCCAACATACCGCGCGTGAGTGGCAAGAGGTGGGGCGTAAAGAGAACCTCCACCGGGCCACCATATTGATCTTCCAAGACCTGACGAATTTCCGGCAGATGGCGGTGTCCAGCAGGAGCCAAACCGTAGGCACTGGCACTTTCGTTCAGCTCGCTATAGTGCAAATTTTGCTTGAGTTCTCGCCCGGCTCCACTGGTTCCGCTTAGGGCATTGATAATTACATCCGGCTCGATAATAGCCTCGCCTTTTAAGGCCGGGGCTAGGGCCAAACTAGAGCAGGTCGGATAGCAACCGGGATTAGCAACCAGTCGCACCCCGGAATTAAGCTTAGCCCGATAGAGTTCGGGTAGACCGTAGACCGCCTCCTTCAATAAGTAAGGCGCAGGGTGAGAACCGTACCATGCTTCGTAAGTGGCAAGGTCACGCAGACGAAAATCGGCGGAGAGGTCAATTACTTTGGTTTGGGGCGCATTTTCCAAAATTTCCGCCGCTTTTTCTGCCGAGGCATGATGGGGCAAAGCCAAAAAGACAAAATCAGCCTCCTCTGGCCTTTCCAACTGGTCGCCTGCACTCAAAGTCAGGCCCAAAGGGGCTAGGCTTGGAAAGACCTCGCCAAGTGGTCGTCCAGCAGCACTTCGTCCCACCAATTCTATCAACTTTACATCGGCCCTTTTGCCCAACAACCGCACCAATTCACCCCCGCCGTAACCCGTCACCCCTACAATAGATACTCTTAACATTCAAACTCCCCTTCCACCAAATTTACACCAGTTTAACCCCTCACTATCGTACTGCTTCAAGGGCTTCATTAGCCAGTCTTCTAAGCTTTTTAGTTTAACCAATTTTAGCCCATCCCGCAAATCTGTGAACGGCTACGGTTTAGATAAGGGGCAAAATTGTTTTTGTTAAAAATTTATAGGCGAAATTTAACAACCTATTAATAAGTTAATAAATTCTCGTTGCTAAAATTAAATAGATTTATCAGATGGAACAATTTCGTATGCTCACTTACGAGTTCCACAGTCTTTGGGGACTGTAAGGATTTTGCGTCCGCACTCCCATCCAAACACTTTGAACCAATAGTAATTGAAGAGCTTGACGAAGAAGAGTACGCCACTGAAGTTGTAGATCGTTTCTCAGCGCGTAAAGCCAACAGCTTTGAACCAGTGCTAATTGAAGATTTTGATGAGGAAGAGTACGCTACTGGAGCGGTAAATCGTTTTCAGCACTTCCACCCAAACACTTTGAACTAGATTTAAATCCAATTGGAGGTAACCAGTGATTTTAGTTTTCATTAGGGCAACCCTTTCCCACAAAAGGGGTAACACTTCAAGGAGTGGAGCCATTTCCCACAATTTAAGCTGTAGAAACGGGCTCCTTAACTATAAACTAACCCAGCACAAGCAAGAGCGTTTCCCAGACCGGGAAGGAAGGGTCAGCTTTTCTGACCTTGGTCAACTTGTTACGCCAATAGAGGTTTACTAATGCTTTTACGACAGCAGCGATTCCGGGGTCAAGTTCTATATTAGCGGTGGTAAAACCAGCTAACTGAAAATAAACCATTTGTCCGTAAAGGGCGGTGGCCGGAAAGATAGTTTCTCTCTGTTCGGCGATAGTTTTCGCCATCACATTGCATAAGGCATAATGTAAGAAAGTGATTCCGGTTAAAGCTTGCTGGTTCACTACGCTAGGGTCAGTTTCGGCAAATTCTTTAAGCCTTTGCTTTAGTTCTCCCAATTCTTGAAATGCCTCTTCAAACCGATGCTCTCTTAATTTTGCTTCGACACTCTCAACTTTCATTTGGTTAGCTAATTTCATCACCAAATCAAGCCCTACCTCGCGTGTAAACTTGTAGCCGCGAACTAAATTCAAGGCCACCGGCAGATCATAAAGACCTACCTCTTCGCCTGTATCATCTCCTTCTTCTCTGGCTAATTTTCTAGCATTGGTAAAAGCGTTATAAAGTACAGTATTTATTGAAGTATCGCCAGCCATACCGGACATGTCAGAATAACTAAAAATATAGACCGGGGCGATTGCCAGACATTCCGTGTCAAAAGTGCTTTCAGGAGGTTCTCCTTGACTTACCAAGCCCCGAAGCCTCTCCTCGATTGGTTCTAGATCCTCTTTTTTCAGCAGCTTAAAGAAAGGGGTGGTACCTGACCAAGGGCGTAGATGCGGGGCTTTGAGTAGCAGTTGGTTTATCTCGACGGACTCTTCATCTATTTGGGGCAGACGATAGTGATATTTCAGTCCAAGCCCTTCTCTATTTTGGTGTTTCGGGTTGGCAGAGTAGACACGGTGACTCTCTTCACGCCGTGCATTTAGCCATTCGCAAAAGGCTTGAGCATCTAGGTCTAACAATCCAGTAATTGGGGAATTGGTTATCTTTGAGCCAAAATCAGGGTAAAGCCAGTGGTCGGGGTGATGGATATAGCCACTTTGTTCGCGCTCTGCCAGAAAGACATAGTACTCCAACGCCGTTATATACGAACTATCGTAAATGGGGGTATACGCTCTCTTCTTCTGGTTTATCGCTTGTTGGTTGAACTTGTAGAGCCGCACCGACAGGAGCAACTGCCCAGCATTATAAGTCAAGACTTCGCTATCTTTAAAACATTCGGCTTCCTCTATCAGAAGCTTGGTGGGCGGATTAAACTCCGCTACAAAATCGGATATTTCCCGGCTCAAGTGGTGGAGCCTAATTCCAGAAAGATCACCCTTTCGTAACTGCCGATCCAAGTATCTTGCTACTAAGTATTCAAAGAACGATTTGTGCGAAAACTCAAAACGGTTATGACCCACCCGGTTCAAAAGAGAGTGCATCAGAAAGAAGTTCCAATTTTCACGTAACTCTTCGCGCAATTCATTCTCCTGTAGGTAGGGTTCCAACAAATCCCACGCTTCCCTCGGTTCAAAGCGCAACTCATTCAAGAGAATCTGGTGACGAGAGCAATAGAGTTGATAGGCCAATTCTTCCATTAGTTTTAGCCGCTCCGGAACGGAAAAAGCTCTCAATGCGGATGTTAAGTCGAGGGCTTTGTGCCTCTTTAGCTCATATTTCATGAAATCGGTATAAAGATCATTGCGAGTGACGGTCAGGCGGCTCTGCTTAATATAGCCCGGTAGCAACTGGACAATCATCTCTAACAGTACAAAGCGGTGCTGTAAATCGTAGAGATGGTAGGTATTGGCTACAAAATCACGGTACTCCTCCCAACCATACTGATTGTCCGTTAGGTGATTATGTTCGTTTTCCCAGCCCACCCTCTTCTTTAGATAGGTTTCGATCTGGCCTTCATCCAACAAATGACAATAAAAGCGACGGCAGGTTTGCATTAAGCCAAAGACCTCTTGGCTATCAAAGAAATATTCGGGCCGGATGGTAACCAATACTTTATTTCCCCGCATGGCCCATTGCTTCAACCGACTGAAATTGGCAATAAGAAGCTGGTTATCGCCTCTTTCACGGTTTACCATTTCGTCAAAGCCGTCAAAGATAAAGAGCAAGCGACCCTCCCTCGCCCACTGCTCCAATTTTGGAATGGTTAGATCTTCCCAGCCATTTTCGCGGAGGTACTCTACAATAAAGGAATCAAAATCGGCTTGTCGGTTAGAGTTTTCAGTCCGCTCCCCGAAAGCTGCCAGACGAATTAATACTGGTATACGCCGATGGTTCTGTTCTAGCAAGGTTACCGCTAGATGTACCGAAAAAGAACTCTTTCCCGTACCATAGCCACCAAATAGCACCAGCAAATCCTCTCCGTTTGGTGATTCAGCTTTATCCTCTAACCAAGTGATAACCTTCTCTTGTAAATCTTGCCCTGACCAAAGCGTTAGATCTCGATAGGCCGACACATCATCTATAGTAATAGCATTTTGACCGAATTTTGGCACGTAGTGGTGTTCTTCGCCTCGGAGTGGTACGTAGACTTCAGCCAGCGGTGGTACAGACCCGCCAGCGGCATTGGGGTGCTTTCCTTGCTCGTATTCTTGTAAAATGCGGGCGGTATACTGGAAAAGTTCCGGGTTAGAGGTGAGATCCGACTTCACCACCGACCTTCTTACCACTACTGTACTCCTGACGGATACGACAAAGCTATTAGATTTGAAAATCTCGTTGGAAGCACCTATCGAATACTGCTCTTTGAGCAGGTCAAAGGTCAAGGGTGGCTCTATATCCATTCGCTTTAAAATAGCATTGGCATGAGTTAGGCTGGTAATCGCCTCCTCTCGTATAAATGCCACTACAATCAAGAGAACGTTATTTTTGGTGAGGCGTACCCTTCCAGTTCCGTTTAAGCGTCTCGAAAGTTCCGCAGGGGAGATACCAATGGATTCTGCTAGGTCAGCTTGGGTTAATAATCTATTAATGTTACTTTTTCCTGTAAGTTCGGCAGAAGCTTTGAGGAGCGGAGCCACAATATCTTCTCTAAAATATTGCAACTGTTCGGAGCTATAAGTAATCTCAGACGTTTTTTTCATATTTTGCTCAATTATGCACAAGTTAGCGCAATAAGCAGACAAGCAGATCTGCTAAGATATATCTAAGCTAGAAGATTACAATATCTTCTCAACAGTTCGGGGTAGGGAACACAAAAGAAGCCCAATCTGGGGCGGATTCAACAAAACCCTACCAATTGAGAAGATACGAGTTAAGTTACTGAAGAGATCAAGCTACAGTTTTCTAGCCGGAAAGCCTGTAGCTTTGCCTTCTGTAAAACATATTTTAGACTGAGAGTGAATTAAATTGACAGTTTTGAATGGTTTTTAGTTTAGTTATTCCTTCAAAGTGTCAACCTGTTTCAAAACATACCTTAAAGTGCCATCAAAGCGGCAATTTAGGTAATTGGTTCGTGTACCTACATTTAAATATTATAGCTACTTTGATCCACAAAAGCAAGGGAAAGAGGGCTATATGCAATAGCTATAAGGGCTATTTTTGAGACTGCCCGCTACAAGGGTGCGGGAGGAAACCGACAAGCAGGCTTTTATCCAACCTGAAAAGGAATTTCAGCGTCGGTGAAACCCTTAAAATTAACACTAGCATTTTAGCTTGGCTAGATTTATCTAGTTATACCAAATAGTTTAATTATTTCGACAAACTAACAAACCTATTTAGTTCAGGAGGGCCGGGTTATGGGATTATTCAGCGTTAGTAAAGGTTGGAGCGTAGCAAAAGTAGGTATCTTACCAGATAATTATCGCAAAGATTTTGCGTCCGCACTCCCATCCAAACACTTTGAACCAATAGTGATTGAAGAGCTTGACGAAGAAGAGTACGCTACTGAAGCGGTAGATCGTTTCTCAGCGCGTAAAGCCAACAGCTTTGAACCA
>JACAUC010000121.1 GCA_013390945.1 Candidatus Chloroheliaceae bacterium | reverse complement strand
TCCCGAAATTGCGCCATCTGTAGGAGGGATTTCCAATCCCGAAATTGCGCCATCCTGTAGTAGGGATTTCCAATCCCGAAATTGCGCCATCTGTAGGAGGGATTTCCAATCCCGAAATTGCGCCATCCTGTAGTAGGGATTTCCAATCCCGAAATTGCGCCATCTGTAGGAGGGATTTCCAATCCCGATTTGATTTTTCCCCTAAATATTGGGGTACAATGCAATGTCGGGCGGTCAGACGACTTGGAAATCCCTCCTACAGGGTTTAGCTTAATCTAAGAGTTTGTAGCCTGGCAGGGTTAGGAACTCGACGAAATCGTCACTGGTGGTTATCTCATCTACCAATTTGCTTGCCACTTGATATTTGCCCTGCGCGTATTGCTCCTCGCCTACCCAAGATTTGATCTTCTCCAGTTCTTCTCCTAGGATAGTTCGGAATAGTTCCACCGTAACTTTTCTGCCGTCGGACAAAATACCTTTGGGATGCCTAATCCATTGCCAAACCTGTGAACGAGAAATCTCGGCGGTTGCCGCATCTTCCATCAGGTTGAAGATTGGTACTGCCCCCGAACCACGTAGCCATGACTCGACGTATTGTACTGGTACGCTGATGTTTGTACGTAACCCGGCCTCACTAATGTTTCCTTCGGCCTCCGGGAATTTTAGCAAATCGGCGGCAGTCACATTTACGTCTTCACGCTTCCGGTCAATCTGGTTGGGAGTCTTCATCACCGCATTGAACTCTTCCAAGGCTACTGGCACCAAGCCGGGGTGGGCCACCCAAGTTCCGTCGTGACCATCGGTAGCCTCGCGCAATTTGTCGGCCCGTACTTTGGCAAAGGCTTCCTCGTTGGCCTTGGGATCGTTCTTGATCGGAATCTGTGCGGCCATACCGCCCATCGCATGAGCTTTGCGCCGATGGCAGGTCTTAATGGTAAGCAGCGAATAAGAGCGCATAAAATGGCTTGTCATAGTTATGAGAGCGCGGTCGGGCAAAATAAAGTCGGGCAAATTGCGAAACTTCTTGATCGTATTGAAGATATAGTCCCAACGTCCGCAATTCAGACCCGCCGAATGTTCTTTCAATTCATAGAGAATCTCGTCCATTTCAAAAGTTGCCAGAATCGTCTCGATTAGTACCGTAGCTTTGATGCTACCCTGCGGTACACCTAACTCATTTTGGGCCAGTACAAAAACATCATTCCAGAGCCGGGCTTCCAAATGGCTTTCAAGCTTGGGTAGGTAAAAATAGGGACCACTGCCCTTGTCCAAAAGCGTTTTTGCATTGTGGAAGAAATAGAGGCCAAAATCAAACAGGCCACCCGAAATAGGCTGACCATCCACCAACACATGCTTTTCCAACAAGTGCCAGCCTCGCGGTCGGACTAGTAGTGTGGCAATCGTGTCGTTTAGGGCGTACTCTTTTCCCTCCGGGCTACTATAAGTGATGGTTCCAGCAATTGCATCCCTCAGATTAATATGGCCCTGAATATTATTTTCCCATGTAGGAGAATTGGCATCCTCGAAGTCGGCCATAAAAACTTTAGCCCCAGAATTGAGGGCGTTAATAATCATCTTGCGGTCTACTGGCCCGGTGATTTCTACCCGCCGATCCTGAAGATCTGCTGGAATTGGCCCAATTGTCCAGTCGGCTTGACGAATTTCGGCGGTCTCTGGTAAAAAGTCCGGCAATTTACCTGCATCAATCTCGGCTTGGCGTACTACTCTTTTTTGTAGCAGAGCCTCCCGTTGCCCTGAGAAGGCACGAACTAACTTTACTACAAACGCCAGTGCTTCTGGCGTTAATATCTCAGCAAACGCTGACGAGACTTGGCCCAAAACCTCAACCCCCGCTGGAAAATTGTAAGAAGCCTGATTGCTCATAAAATTTGGTTCTCTTTCTCCTGAATAAGTTTTATAGTAAAGGGTCTAAAGGGTAATTTAGACCACATCTCCCTCTAATCTTTCTAAGGCTAGAAAAACTATGATAGTATCTTCTCAATAGGTAGAGGTTTATTGAATAAACCCGCCACGCTTTGGGCGTATGCAATACACCCCTACCACGAAATTTTGAGATGATACCTATGATACACTAAGGTAAATTTGTACATAAGTATAAACCGAACCAAAAAAGCTGTCAAACCCTCAAACCGTTTAGACGATGCTTCAAAAAAGGGTTGAGATAGGTCTTCCTAAGATTTTCTATTGAACGAGCATCTCAGGCTGTGTCGCTTGCTCTTTAAGTGGCTTAGCTACAGGTGGATCGCTTGAATCTTTAATAAAATCTAAAAGTTGCCAAACAAACAGCACCAGTAGAAAAATATTACGGGCTAGTGTAATATTCATTGGTAAGCCTTCCAAATCTTGAAAGGCTTTACTCATAAATGGATAGGCCGTAGTGCTTAAAATCAGCACTATTCCTAGTAGCCAAATTTTATTAAATTTTAGAAAAGCCACAAACGGTAATAACCAAATCATATATTGCGGCGAAAGAACTTTATTAGAAATGATAAACCACACAGTAATGATAAAAGCAGCCTGTAACAGCCATTCAAAGTCAAGTTTTTTTCGGCGACGAGACCCACTTGCCCACCAACTATAGGCATAAAAAACTAGTACCCCACCTACCACTATATAGGTGGAGACATGAGCTAAGCCCAAAGACCAAGTTGAAACAAGGTTAAGCGCCCCATGATCTATATTAGTGCTTATCTCAGGCAAGCCAAATAACTTGCTACTTACCCAGATCAGGCTAGAGTAGAGGCTCTCTATCTCTAATCCGCGCTCGCTGTGAAATTGTAGAAAGGAGAGCAGACCAGACAAACCAAAAATTATAAAGGGCAAGGTAGTTACGACACAGGCTATCCCAAAACCTATACAAAGGCGGAGTGTAAATTGCTTCGCTTGTTTATTGCGCCAGTAATACATTATTAGCAGCGGCAGAAAGAGGGCCGGATAAAGCTTGGCAATCGTTCCTAGCCCCAAAACAGCTCCTCCTAGAGTCGGTCGGTTGCTAAATATCAGATAGAAGGAAAGGGTGACAAGTAAGGTAGGTCCAATATCAAAACGCCCAAAGATGTAACAGGAGAGTATAAGGGTGGAAATAGTTACAATCCACATTTGCCGATTAAACTTTGGAGTTAGTTGTAGCTTTTGTAGCCACTTCCACATTATGATTAAAAAAAACAGAGTTAGAAAGAAGTACTGTAACTCGAAAAGGATCAAAAAACCTTGAGGTAAGTCTGCTCTGAAAAAATTGACGATAAGCGATGGCAAAATAAAGAAGATTAAAGCAACGGGAGGATATTCCAAATTAAATTTCTGATAGGGCATTGCCCCACTCACGACTAAATTTCCGTATTTATAATATATATCAATATCATAGGGATGGGGTATTATTTCAGGGTTGATTGAGAAAAATAAAAATGAGCTGCCAATTACTCCAATACCAGCAAAGAGGGGCCAATCGCGTTTCCATTCAAAACCGGACAGAGTCTTTTCGGTTAAGTGTAGTCGCGGGTACTTGTGGGCGATTAAGGGGCGGAGTCGGCCAGCAGCAAGGTAGAGATAGATCCAACCTGTTATAAGCCAGAGTCCGAAGACTGGAATATCTAATAGATTGCGAAGCTCAAAATTATTGTTATAGATGGGGAAAAATAAAACCGGCAAATAGAAGACGATTACCACCAATAAACCGATCAGAGAGGGCCAGAAGGGTCTTTTTTTAATTTTGGCTAAAAGTTGGTATAAGCCTGTGATTAGCCAATTTACTACCAAGCCCAGTTCTAACAAACTTCCGGCTAACCAAAACGAAGGAAAAAGAAGCCCTTTTTCCTTCTGTTGTACTAGATCCACTTGGGTTAAAACTACTCCTAGAAGGCGTTTATCGCCTGGTGCAAAGCTAGGCGAAGTAATATTTAACTGTAGGCTGTGGTCATGAATAGCCTCGTCTGGAATAGTAAAATTAAACTCCTGTAGTTGTTCGCTGGCGGTGAATTTTTGGAGTTGATTCCAGTGAGCATCCAAAAGGGTTATCGTTTCCGACTTTGGACTCAACAAAACAAGGCGTAATTTATAAGGGTCTTGCGGAAGATTGGGTATCTCGACAGACCACACCGGACTAGTCCACCTAAAAGCAAATTGGTCATTTTTTTCTGGGCCAAAGAGTCCTTTGAGAAAGGGTAGGTTATCTTCTACACCTGCTCTGAAATGATATTCGCGTGTTTGCTGGTTATAGACCACAAAGATAAAAGCATATATCAGCCCCAACATCAAAAATGAGGGCCAGAGCCAATGCCAGAGAAACCTTATTTGTTTGATAAACCCTTTTTTCATGCGCTCTAGTTTAACCAATCTTAACCTCTTCTGCAACTCGCAACCCGTTGAACGGAGCCTAGGTTACGCCGCCAACGAAATTAATTACCGAGGTCTTACCCTCCGATAGAGTACATATCCACAAAGCACCAAGATCGTTACAATAGTCAAAAAATTACCAATAAACTTGATCGAGGTATCCTGTAAATTTAGCGTAATAAGGTGTTCGCCGGGTGGTAAGTGGAGTACCGTAAGGCGTGTTTGAGGGGTGGCGGTCATCTCATATTTTTGCCCCTGCTCATCGGTAGCTTTCCACCAATCCTCGAACCAGAAAAGCGGTAGGGTCACGGTCGCCGGGTGGCTAACGAGGGCGGTAAGCTGAAAACTAGCTGTCCCGTTCGTCTTCCAGTCTAGTCGGTCGGTGGTTCCGGTAGGGCGGTTATCGTCAAAGGTGGGTGGGCGGAATTTTGAGACCTTATCCAGATTTTCGATGCCTTTAGGAAGATACATCACGTCGCCATTGGTGATTTGTTCGGTCAAAGCCTTCTGGCTGATAGCACCTGTAAAACTCAGCGGCCAATAGGCATAGCTCAGGCTATAAAAGCAAGCGTAGAGCATTAAACCCACTGCCGCTAGTCCTATGCTACCTATCACCAGTGGGTACTTCTTAGACTTATTAGAAGAGGCCAACCCTGCAATCAGGGGCGCGGCAAGTACTACTCCCAACGGCATCAGGCGGGAGGAAAACTGTACCGAGGCCAAGGCGGGAAAAGTCTGCCAAAAAAAGCTGGAAACGGGGAATTGTAGAAAGAAGGTAAAGGCTACCACTAGTGCCAATAGTATCAGATGAGGACGAGCCGAATTGCGACGTAACAACCAGACCAGTAAACCTGCTCCGGCTAACCCATAGTGTAAGGTTCCAAAGAGGCGATTGATTTCTGTCAGATTGGGGTAGATGGGTTGCCAGAGGGCAAGGTTAGTAGGCCAGCGAGCATAGAAAGCGGAATCCCCTTCAAGGTTTGCTCCGGCATAAATCAGGCTCACTTGGCTACTTTCAAAGATAGCCGGGAGTAAGAAGAAACCACTCAGCCCTATGGCGATTAAGGCGGCTATTATCAGCCTTGACCCGGTGCGCCGCCAATCCAAGCGGCCTCCCTGCCACTCAATTACTATTAGACCCAGCAGGTACAACCCCGCGATTGGTACAAAGAGGAGCAACTGCGGATTATTGCTCAAAGCCAAACCTGCTCCAGCTAAACCTAACCAAAAGGGAGAAAAAGAAGTGGCGCGTGGTTTGAAAAGGCAAGTCATTTGCCAGAAAATCCAAGGCAGCATAGCGGCGGCGACAAGATGACCTAACGCACCACCGGAATAGATGTTGGCGAGGTGGTAAGGAAAGTAGCAAAAAGCCAAGCCACCCAACATCGCTCCTCGTCGGTCTTGCACCAGTTCGCTTGCCAGAAAATAGCACCCGCTTGCTCCAAAGAGGAGGGCCAACCATAGGGTCAACTGGATGGCACTGTTAAAACTCATTCCGGCTAGGTGGAAAGATTCGGCTAGGTAGCGGCTAAGTGGGGGATAGAAGTTAAAAATTGCGCTACCCTGTCCCCAAGAAAAATCTATCGCCCAACGCGGATATAAATTCCCCTGCTGGATCAGTCGGTCAAGTTCATTTATCCAGTAGAGGTGATAATGGGAAATATCATCGGTACGGGGCAGGCGACCCTGCCACATTCCCCATGCTGCTCCCGCTGTCAGGCTTACCAGCAGCCCAATGTTTTCAAGATGGCGGGAGAAGTTATGTTTAAGTGTTAAGACTAACAGAAGTAGCCCGGTTGCCACAAAGAGAGCCAGTGTGAAGGGAGCCAGCACTAGTTCATAAAATACCAACAAACTACCTAATAGCAGTAGACCTACCAAGATTAAGGCGCGGCGGTCTCTTTCCCAACGGGCAAGAATCGCCCAGCCCAGTAAAGGCAAAGCCACGCCCCACGCTATTCCCGCTCCATTTATCGCCAGCCAAGTTGGTGCTGCCAGTCGAAGTCCTACTATTCCTGCTAACCCAGTTCCAGCCGTTCCTGCGGCCCACCAACAAAAGGAGTGTGCGGTCTTTCCTAGTAACAGCAACAAATTAAGATAGATCAGACTGATTAGTAATGCTCCGCCTAGCCAAAAAGTGAGCGGTGGTACAATTATCCCTAAACGTCCCGGTTGGGTTTTAAGATAAATCTGGCTTACCGCCACTCCCAAAGTACGAGGATCGCTTTGAGGCTGATAAACTTCACTGCCGATTATCAAGGAATCGGCTTTTAAGCTAAAGTGAGGGGGAGGGCCAGAGGTCTCAAAGGTTAGGCGACCGTACTGGTCTGAAGGTTGGCTGGCGTTTTCCGGGCCAAAGCTGAAATTAGTGAGGTTATTGCCAGTGGCGAGGAAGGCGGCGGGTGTAGCATTATCGGGGCGTGGAGCCACTCCTACCAGTCCTATGCGGTTCGGCCATCCTACTTCCGGCAGCCTTAGCTCGGCTTGGGTATCAATTGTCCAGCGGAAGCTAAAAGTTTCGTTTTGTTCTCTATCGCCAAAGCCACGAAGGATTGACCATTCATCGCTGGTTTTGCCAAGATCAAGGGTATAAGTGAAAGGAAATTGGGCTACAAGAGCCAGCACTAGCAGGCTTAGTGTAAAGACCATTCCGGTTTGTAGCAGGGTACTCTTCCCATATTTTGCCAGAAAAGGTTTAAAAGGCAACATTCAGCCGATCAAAAATATACAAAAGCCTACTCCATCTTACCACCTTAGCCTGCGGCAGGCAAGATCAGGATATTTCGGGCGATATAGTTATCCCCGGTTTTATCCCCGGTAATCAAAATATTATCGCCCGGATGGATTTCAACCACTTGTCCCTCGGCACTTTTGTAGACCTGCATCCCTTTGTCAGCTACTATCACCAGACTTACCCCGGTTGGGGTATCACTAGGGCCAAGCAACACTACCGTCAGCCGATCACCATTGATTTTATCTACCCGGGCGAAAGTTTGGATTCCGTTCCCGGCTGGTTTTGCGCCAGGAGTAGCATTGGTGGTAGTGTCGTTTCCCCCGGTTAGACGGGCAATGCGTTCCTGATAGAAAGAGTCGCGCTCTTCATTAGCGGCGCGTTTCCCCCGATCCAGACCAATACTATAGGCCAGAATAAAAACGCCAACTAATACTGCCAGAATTAAGAGAGCAGGAACAAGGTATTGTCGCAAAAAATCTGGTCGGGAAACCACCGCCCCGGTTACTTCAGGTAGTGGTTCGTGATTTCCAGACCCATCGGTTAATTGTGGTAGAGAATTATTGTGCAAATCTTTTGGCATGAAAAAAAGCTCTTTCCAAATTCGTATCATCTCAATTTGTAGAGGTTTATTGAATAAACCCGCGTCACATTGGGCGTATGCAATACACCCCTACCCCGAATTATTGAGAAAATACTCAAATTCCTACATTTTACGGCTCTTATTTAAGTTGGGCATCAGAACGCGAATTTAGTAGAAGTTGGTCGCCCGGTATCAACAAGCTCGGTTCTAGCACTTCTACCTCTTTAATGCCTTTAACACCTAGTGTAACCGGCACCGTTACAATCTGACCACCTTCCGTCAACACTTCTACTACCTTTGTTTCACCTAGAGGTTTAACTGCTTGGCTCGGCACTACCAACACGTCCGCTTTGCCTTCTACGACCAACCGGACATTGCTGGTCATTCCGGGCTTAGCCCCATGCGTTAATAAATCGCTCTCAGGGCTGAGCGGTTTATCTAGCACGATGGTGACGGGATAGCCGATGGCCCCATTGGACCCGACCGCATTGGCTCTGGAAGCTATCGCGGTGATGTGTCCCCTTAAATCTTGGATGTTAGGTATAACCTCTAGCGATAAGCGGGCCACCTGCCCCACTTTTACTTGAGCAATGTCGGCCTCTGGTACTACTGTTTCCATCTTTAGGCCAGAAAGATCCAGTAGCGTGAGGACGGTGCTATTGGCATTGGTGTTTTGACCGGATACCATTCTAACCAAGCCGACCACTCCATTAAAGGGGGCTTGTAGGATGGCCTGTTCCAAGCGTAATTGGGCGCGTTTGTTTAAGGCATCGGCTTCTTCTACCAGAGCCGTAGCATTGTTAAGGTCGGCGGCATTTGCCCCTCGATTTAAACTATCTACCGCTGCTTGGGCCTTATCTACCTCAGATTGGGCTAGGGCCACCTCTTTTTCACTGGCATTGCTCTTGTTTAGCTTTTCAAGTTTAGCTCTGGCACTATTAGTGGCGGCTAAGGCGGCATCTAACTCATCTTTGGTGGCACCCTGATGAGCCTTATCGAGATCTGCTTGGGCCTTATCCACATCGGCCTGAGCAACGGCAATTTCTTTTTGTTGAGTTTGCCCGTCGGCCTTGATCTTATCGAGGTTGGCTTGGGCCTCCACCACTTTAGATTGGGCCTCTTTCTGACCCGCTTCAGCCTGAGTCTGAGCATCGGCATAAGCCAGCTTGGCCTTATCGAGATTATTTTGAGCGTCTGCTTGGGCATTTTTGGCCGTTTTTTCGGCATCTAGGTCACTTTGGGCTAGACCAAGCTTGATTGTGCCATCCGACATATGATTTTGGCTGTAAATTTTATCGTAGTTAGCCTTGGCGGTCTCAAAATTACGCTGGGCTTGTTCTTGGCTAATGCGGGCCTGTTCTTTATTGGCGTTGGTGCTGCTGATGACCTTGCTCAGATTTTGCTTGGCGATCTCCACCGCAGCCTCGGCCTGTTGAATGGCTTGCGTATTTGAGCCCCCTTGTACCTGTTCTAGCTTGGCTTTGGCCTGTCGCAGACCTGCTTCAGCCGACTGAATATCTTTCTGGTTAGGCTTGTTTAAAAGGCTATTGTAAAAGGATTGGGCCTGATCTAAATCGGCTTGAGCAACCCGCACATCTTCCGACATAACATTGCCGGTTCGGGCAAGTTGTAGCTTCGTTTGAGCTTGTTTCAGGTTAGCTTGAGCATTAGCCAGTTCCTTAGCTGACCCATTCTTGACACTCTCCAGTTTGGCTTTGGCCTGTTTCAAACTGGCTTGTGTGGCAGCATAATTCAATTCTGCGTCCCGGCTATCCAAGCGGGCGAGGGGTTGACCTTGCTTTACCAAGTCTCCCTCTTTGACTACTACTGTGGAGATTACGCCACTAACTTGGAAACTTAAATCTGCTTCGTTCAAGGCCATCAACCTGCCTGAAACTGTCACCAGTGCCTCTATGTCACCACGTCGTACCTGGGTAGTGAGGTAAGTACTGGTGGCAGTTACAGTGCTGCTTTTTATATTGTTGCCCATAATAAAAGCAATCATCAGAAAGAAAGCGATAATAATTGCCACCCACAGGGTTCGGCTTCTTAGAAAGCGTAGTTTAGTCATAGACCCTACTTGTAAATCAGCTAAACGAACCTGATAAGTTTAGATTGAGCCCAATCGAAATTATAATATATTTAGAGATATTTATCCAATCCACTTTGTTTAAGTTGTTCCACGATTTTTTTAACTTCCTGATTTTGGCTCCGTCGGGCTACCAACAACACATCTTTGGTGTCTACCACGATCATATCCTCTAGCCCAATGGTGGCAATCAGTTTTTCGCGACTGGAGCCAAAAATCAGCGAGTTTTTAGTCCCTAGTCCCACGTGCTGACCAATGACCGCGTTGCCTGCCTCATCACTCTTAACGGCGGAGATCAGTTCGGCGACGGCTGACCAATCGCCTACATCGCTCCAGCCTATATCCGCAGGTAAGACCGCCATACATTGCGATTTCTCGGCAATGCCCACATCAATTGTTTCACTTCGCACCTCGTTCCATATTTCCACCAGAGTCTTGAAACTATTTGGCCGACCATAGGCTGTATCAATCTCGAGCAGTTGGCTGTAAAGATCAGGCAGATAAGCCTTGTACTCCTTCATTATGAGTGATAGCCTCCACATAAACATGCCACTGTTCCAACTGTAGCGTCCGGTCTCTAGGTATTGTTCGGCGGTAGGGCGGGGCGGTTTTTCTACAAAACGGGCTACCCGATAGACCGGCAGACCGTCTACCTCTTCCAATTGTTCGCCCCGTTCGATATAACCATAGCCTATGTGGGGGGAATTGGGTGTGATACCCAAGGTGACAATATAGTCCTGTTCGGCTACCTTAGCGGCGGCGGCGACTACTTGGCAGAAGTGTGTTGCCTTTGTAATGATATGATCGGCATGGAACGAGCCCACCACTGGGTCTTTTTCACCTTTTTCTGCGGCTAAACGGGCTACGTGAAGTAGACCAAGGCCAATGGCTGGGGCAGTACCCCGCCCGGAGGGTTCTAGTAAAATATTGGATTTGGGTAAAGTGGGTACTTGCTCCTCCACTAGTGTGGCATAACTTTCGCCGGTTACTACCACAATATTTTCCGGTGGCATCAAATAGTCCAACCGCTTTAAGGTCTCTTGCAATAGGGTCTTTTCGGTGACTAGTTCGATAAATTGTTTGGGGCTACTGTTACGGCTACGCGGCCAAAGCCTTGTACCTACACCTCCTGCCAACACGATTGCATACATTAGTTAAAACCCTCCTTATAAAGTTGAATCAAGTTTATTATAACATATTAATACTAAATTAACTGTGACAACAACTTGACCAGTTTTGGTATCTTCTCAATTTGTAGGGGTTTATTGAATAAACCCTTGTCACATTGGGCGTATACAATACACCCCTACCCCGAATTACTGAGAAGATACCAGTTTTGCATGGTTCAAATTAATTTTCCCTGCTTTAGTATAATCTAAATAAACCCTAAATTTTCCTGCCGCTCAAGCAACCCAATACCAATTAGCAAAACGACCAAAGAAAAGGCTAAGTAACAAGAGCGCCACGTAAAGATAAAGATAGTGCAGCCAGCACCAGCGTACCCCCCACTGTGCCAGCAAAATAAAGGCTGGGAAAAGGATCAGCCCAAAACGCGGAAAGCTTAAAAGAGGTTGCTTGGGCGTAGGGGAGAGTAAGGGGAAGAGTAATCCCAACCCAAAATAGAGCAGGTAGGCCGTTGGCAGTTGTTTGCGCCAAGTTTGCCAGCAGGCTATCAAAAAAAGGAGTGCAAAGAACAAAAAGAAAGGGAAATCTATCAAGTTAGGGTCTTCGCGTGGAGCCGAGGGTAGGAAGCCATCTGGCCCACGTGACGCAAAAAAGAGCGTCGCTCCTTTCCAAATCGCTTCCCAAGGCCAAGCAGTATGCCTATTCCAAGGATATTCGCTCTGAATTTTAATAAAATTAAAGGGGTCTCCTAGGGCAAGACCATTAAACAAAAACCAAGCAGCCAAGGCCAAGATGGGTGCTATCAAGAGGGTCATACCTGACTTGAGAGCAGGCCGGGCTTCTACTCTGACGGTTACGCCCCTTGTAGCTTGCCGACTTCTCGTAGTTGGCAGTTGGCGGCGAAAATGAAGAACAAGGTTGGGTTGTTGTTGCCACCACTCCCACGCGAAGGGAACTACCAGCGCAATCCCCCAACTACGGGTTAGGGTAGCAAGGGCCACCAGTAGCGCGGCTAACCACCAGTTGCGATAATGGCGGGCTACCAAGAAAGCCGCCAGTACTAAGGCCAGAAAGAGTGCTTCGCTGTAGATAGCCAGAAGGAAGAAGGCGGTTGGAAAAACAGCAAGATAAAGCGTTGTTCGGCTGGCAATATTCCGGTTAAAATCACGTTTTACCAGTTCATAGAGCAAAATGAATACTACCAACGTAGCGATGCTGCTAACAAGTACCCCGGCCAGCAAATAATTTTCACCCAACAAGAAACCGACCGCTTTTACTACTATCGGAAATATGGGGAAAAAAGCCGAAGTACTATCATTTGATTGGTAGCCATTTTGGGCAATCCTCAAATACCATTCGCCGTCCCAATGGCTCCATACGCCTAGCAAGCGTTCGCCCCAGCGATTGAGTGGTGGTAGCGTGTAGGGAGCCGTTCCATTTCGGGCGATGGCTGGAAAGAGTATTCCCGCAAAAAAGGCCAGTAGCCCTAAACCCAACCGCAAGCCCAAGAAGATAGCTATTGGTTCACGCCACTCGCGCAAAATTAAATAAAAGCGGCGAGGTCTTTTTAGTGGGGCCACCGGCGGTTTTTGGTTTTTAGCAGTTGAACGAACCAAAATGAGCTTTCCCTATCCGCCTACGCTCTGACTGGTCGAGATTGCCTTATAATCCTTCCCTAGATAAAGCATCAGGTCTGGTGCGCCTTCGTAGGGTTTTTTATCGGCGGTTTGGCTCACTACTTTTATGCCTGGAAAATATTTTTGAATCTGTTTAATATTGCCAATCGCCGTGTTGTTGGTATAGTCCCTCAACACACTTTTATCTTCTGTGGTATCATTGCCTGCTTCGATTACCCGGAAGCCATGAGTGAGGAGATAATCGCTCCATTTCGCGGCTATACCTGTAACCTCGCTCACGTTGACTACTTGGATAAAGACTTGTTCCCTGCGCAACTCGGCATAGGTAAAGGCAGTTTGTACCCATTGTTGCAATTCTGTATATTTACCCTGTCCCTCCTGCGGAATAATGCGGTACTCTGGTTGCTCGATGGCTTGTAACACGTTGTTCCCGGTCATAATTTCACTATCGAATTTTGAGCTATCGGCTAGTCCCTTTCCTTCGGTGGTAGTGACATAGCTTGCCAAGCCACGCAATTCATCAAAACTTAGGGTAGTGCGAATATTACCCTGAAGGGCATCTAGGTATTTTAGCAGATCGAAAGCTAGGTTTTGCTTGAGGGCTTTCTCTTTGATCGCTGCGATTACTTTCATTTGGCGGCGACTGCGAGCGGGGTCGCCCTCTTCTAGCCCCTTACTCTTACGACTGCGGGCGAATTGAATAGCTCGTTCGCCATCCATATGTTGTAAACCCGCCTCAAACTTGACGGTCATTATGCCAGCATCAATCTGATCGTTGTCATTACGGGGATATTCGTTATCTACGAAAGCGCGTTCAACGTTAATATCAATTCCGCCCATCGAATCCACTAGTTTGCGAAAGCCGTCAAAGTTCATTGCAACCCAGTAATCCACCCGTACACCCATAAATTTTTGAACCGTATCGGCTACCAGATTAGCCGCCGCATCCTGCTTGCCTTTATCATCTTTCCATTGGTAGCGCGGATCGAGTTTCTCTTGGTTTAGACTTGCCCCCTCCATAAGGTAGGCAAAAATAGCGTTAATTTTAGTCCAATAGCCGACTCCTTTTGGCCCATAGGCGGCAAAGACGTACAAGTCACGGGGTATATTAAATTGTGTAACGGTTTTGGTTTGGGGATCGTAGCTGCTGAGCAAGAGAGTATCGGTTAGAAAAGCCCCCTCGTGTCCGGTTCCACCATAGCCTAGCATAAGAACGGTGATACGCTCCCCGTTCTTAATCCGGTCTACCACCTTATTACTGATGGGTAGTTGAGGGGTAGGGGCTACTGGACTGGATTTTGGTCTACCGAAAAGTTCGGCTTCGATTGCAAGGGCAGTGCTAGTCGCAACCGCGTTCACGGCTGGGGTCTCAAACATATTAGTCCTAACTGCCCCGGTACTGTCACCCACAAAATTAGAAACTTTAAGTATCAGGAAACCAATAATCACTACAGCTATCAGGGCCACTCCGCCCACAAGCCACTTCCAGTTACGTTTAAAAAACACGCTATGAACAATCTCCTTAATAATTATAATAATATGATGATAGCGATACACATCAGCCAGTCGTTAGTCTTTAGGGAGCCTCGACCGGAGATAAGCAAATGACGTTTTCCGAATATTATAACATAGAATTAGCCTTTCTTTAGCCACCCTGCCTGCCTCAAAACAAGTAGGAGCAGGTTTGGTAAACGTCTCTCCCTATTTTGCCCTAATCTGAAATGTAGCGCAAGCGGCTTACTAATGCGGAGCCGCACTTTAGCTTGCTGGATTTGTTGGCTGGTTGAGGAGAGTAGTGGTAAAAAACCAGATAAAGAGGGAAACCTCTAGGATGGAGGAGAAGAAGAAGGTATTTATAGCTCCCATTTGAAGAGAGCTTGGCTCCTTTTCGGTTAGCCGCAGGGTAAGGAGCAGGTTTAGGTTGGCAAGTAGTGTCCAAGTTAAAAATAGGGGTAAGTCTTTCCGGTTTAGCCAACTTAAACTGATTGACAGCAAGATTGCCAGAAAGAGATGATTTTCGTAAACGCCCGTATTAAAGGTAAAATAGGTCAGGTAGCCAAGCAGAGCATAGCGCAACAGGTTCTCGAAAGTCTTTTTTTGCTTCCAAAAGGCTAAAAAAACCAGAAAATAGACCGCGAGGAAGACCAGTTTTGGGATTGTCAGCAGGCGCAAATCTGTACCAATTGGGCTAAACCTAACACCAAAATTGTTGGGGTAGAAGAGATGCAAAAGATGGGTCAATATCCAGTTGAAATTGAGCGCGTTTCCACTCAAAGTTGAATCGCTGGCGGCTCGGCGGAAGGCCATCAAAAACTCAATCCCAAAAATAGCTACTACCAGTGTAAAAATAATCAGCAGGGGCAAAATCACCGCCCGCCCTAGCCTCTTGAAACCCCTAATGAACCACTGCTGGATGCTAACTCTTCTTTTCCCTTCGTCCAGTAGATAGATCAAGATAAAAGGGGCAAGGATGAGTGGCTGCCACTTTATCAGGCAGCTACTGGAGAAAAAGAGGGTGAAGAGAAAGAAGCGTCTAGTTTTCAATGCCCAGAGCGAAAGCAGCAGGGCGGGAGCGAAATAGAGATCAATATAGTGCATTACAAGGCTATTGAGAAGCAGGCTCAATTGTAATAGCCCCGTTAGCCAGAGGTCTTTAGTCCAGCCCCAAAAGAGCAGCAGGGTTAGGAAGAGAAAGAGCAGTAGGGAGAGTTGGAAGCAGGTGAATAACTCTAACCCGAACAGATGCGAAAATTTAGCCACGCCAAAAAATATAACGAAGGTGAGTGGCGGATAATCTACCCGCAGCGTAGTCCGATAGCCCTCTATTGGCCCTAAGCGGGCTACATTATCCAGCCAAATTTGCCAGTAATAAAAATCGTCACCAATTCTGGAAATTAATGGCAAGCCCAACAAGAGTAGTGCCAGCAGACTCCCCAAGAGCAGCAATAGCTTTGACTTCAGGTTTTTTCGCACTGAGGCTCCAGTGTTCACTTCGGTCAAGGGTTTGGTTCTTTCAAAAAGACCACCGTGAAAAAGAGTACAAAGAGCCAAACATTAAGGAGTGCCAAGCAAAAAGCCAAATCTAGCCCGGCAATTTCTAGGCGAGGTGGCTCTGTTCCATCTAGGCCATAGAAAACAAACAAGTTCAAGTTAGCCACCACTCCACAAATTATAAAAGTAAAAAGATGCTCCCGCTTGAGCCAAGCTAAGAGCGCGGCCAAGATCAGGGCTAGGAAAAGATGGTTCTGGTGAACGCCCGTATTAAAGGTAAAGTAGGCCAAATAACCCGCTAGGGCATAGAGCAACAGGTTTTCAAAGGTTTTGGCCTGTTTCAAAAAGGCACTTACCACTAAGCCATAGACCGGATAAAAGAGCAGTTTTGGAATCAGCAAAATTCGCAAATCACTCTGAATAATAGTAGCCCTCCCCTCCACCAAGCCGCCAAAGATGTTGGGGTAGTTCAGGTGCAACAGATGAGTTAGCACCCAATTAAAATTAAGTGCTTTGCCGCTTAAAATCGGATCGCTCACCGCTCGCCGAAAAGCCATCCAAAACTCCCACCCAAAAATAGCCCAAACCACCCCAACTATCACCCACAAAGGCAAAACCACCTGCCAAAAGAGCTTTAAGAGCTTTTTGTAAAACAAATCTGTGGGAAACGGCTCCGCCGGTTGATCTTGCCCCTCCTCCATTCTTGTAGGATGC